>DATINY010000065.1:0-16086 GCA_035473755.1 Streptosporangiaceae bacterium | reverse complement strand
GTGACGACCGCGCCGATCGAGGTGGCCGCGTACCAGGCCACCGCGAACTCGATGCAGTTCGGCGCGCACAGGGCGAGCACGTCGCCGGGGCGGACCCCGCGCGCGGACAGCCCAGCGGCGGACTCCCGCACGGCCACGGCGAGCCCGGCGTAGCTGAGCTCGTGCCCGGTCACCGCGTCGATCAGTGCCCGCCTGCTCCCGCGCCGGTCCGCGGCAGCGAGCACGAACTGTGGCAGCGTCAGATCCGGTATCGCGGGCGCCGGGAGGGTCCGCCCGGCCGCGGCAGCACGCTCAATGATCACTGCGTTCATGTCCCCGCCTTCGCGTCGGGTCGTCCCGCCCCTGGCAGCGGATGACCGGCATGACCCGAGTCTGCAAGCGGGCGGGCCGGGCGGCATCGGGCGCGCCATCCCCGTCTTTTGCCGCCCCCGCCTTAGGAAATCCGCGGCTCAGGAGGCCCGGGCTGCCTCCTGCTGCCTGCCGCCGGCGGGCGCCTTGCTGACCAGAGCCTCGGCCAGCTGGCCTCGCCGGGTGACGTCGAGCTTGCGGTACGCCCGGCTGAGGTGGGCGGAAGCGGTCTTGGTCGTGATGAACAGCTCTTGCGCTATCTCCCGGTTGCTCTTGCCCGCCGCCGCCAGCCGGGCAACGCGCAGCTCGCTGGCGGTCAGGGCGTCGCGGCCGGTGATCGCATCGCGCCGCGGCTTGGCGCCCGCGGCGATGAGCTCCGCCCTGGCCTGGCCCGCGATGCGCCGAGCGCCGCAGTGATGCGCCAGGTCCAGACCGCGCTCCAGCTGAGCCCGCGCCTGCGTGCGCTGGCCGGCCCGGCGCAGCGCCGCACCGTGGTCGGTGAGCGCGCGGGCCAGCTCGACCGGCGCCTGCGAGCGCTCGAGCACCGCGACCGCCTCGGCGAGCAAGCCAAGACCGCGTTCACCTCCCTCGGCCAGGCCCGCCGCGCGGAGCGCGACACCCAGCGCCCGCGGCCGCCCGAAACCGCGTGCCACCTGGACCGCCTCCCGGGCGAGCCGCCGGGCCTCGGCCGCATGGCCGAGCGAGGCGTGCGCGACCGCCGCCTCTGGGCGCCACTGGTAGAGGGTGTCGTCGATCCCGAGCTGCTCGCATCGCTCACCGCAGGCCAGGAAATCCGCCAGCGCCTCTTCGCCTTGTCCCTGAGCCATGCGCAGCCGGCCGCGCGCCACCAGGTAGGCCGCGACCACGACCGTATGGGACGCCACCGGCGGCGCCATACGCCGCAGTTCGGCGGCCGCGTCGTCCAGTGCATCGCGCTCGACCAGCGTCTCGACCAGGTGCGCGAGCGCGTCGATCGCCCATATCCCGGAGGCGTGCTCAAGTGCCCAGCGCGCCTGAACCTCGGCGTCGGCGAGCTCGCCACACCGGTACAGGGCCCATGCCCAGAAGCTCGCGCCCCCGATCAGCTCCTGCACGGCCGAGCGCCGCCGCGCAGCCCGCAGCATGTCGTCGCACAGCCGTTGCAGCGTGCCGAAGGCCTCCAGTCCCAGCAAGGTCACGATGATCGCGGCGGAGGCGTTGGGCCGCGGGGGATAGGGCTCGCGCGCGAGCGCTCGTTCCACCAACCGCTCGACCTCATCCGCGGCCTGGGCGCGCCTCATCTCCGCGTGCGCGATGGCGACGAGCACACGGGCCGGCGGGTCGGCCGCCTCACCGAGGCTGGCCTGCAGCCGGTCCACCATGCGGAGCGCAGCGGGCGCGGTACGGTCGTCCATCAGGCCAAAGAGCGCTGCCGCGCCATCCAGCCGCAGGGCCAGCCGCGGGTCCGTGGGCCGTATCCGGGCGGCAGCTCGCTCCAGCACCGCAACCGCGACGTCCGCCTGATCGGAGATGAGGTAGGCGTTCGCCAGCGGCCCCGCGGCCGCGGCCATCGCCGTCCCGTCAGGCGCCTCGTTCAGCGCCTCTTCCAGGTGGCCGATCGCGGTCGGCTCGCCCGCTGCCCATTCCGCGACGCCCAGCCGCCGCAGTAGCCCCGGACGCTCCGCCGGCGTTGGAGGCTCGGCCAGGGCCCGGCGCAGATAGCTCGCCGCGACCTCAGCCGCGCCGCGCTCGCGGGCGGTGGCGGCGGCCGCGCTCAGCCGCTCTACCACCCACGCATCACCGGCCGGCCCGGTCGCCAGCAGGTGGGCGGCGACCCGGTCGGCCGCGCCGGCCCGGTCCAGGATCGCCGCCGCCCGCCGGTGCGCCAGCCGCCGCGCGCCCAGCGCCAGGTCCGCGTACACGGCCTCGCCGATCACCGGGTGGAAGAAGTCGAGTGGCCGGGCCGGCGCGAGGATCTGCGCTGCCGCCAGCCCGTCGGCGGTCAGTTCCGCGGCCGCCGGCTCCAGGCCCGCCAGCTCAGCGGCCACTCCCACCTCGGTCTGCGATCCGAGCACGGCCAGGGCCTGCGCCAGCGACATCGCGTCGCCGCCCAGCCGGGCCAGGCGGCCGAGCACCAGAGCCCCGACCGCGGACGAGGCGAGCGCGCCCAGCGCCGTCACGTCGTCCTCCGCTCCGGACAGTCCCTCGGTGCATGCCGCGGCCAGCAATTCCCGGACATACAGCGGGTTGCCGCCCGCCAGCTCCCAGCAGGCCGAGCAGAACCCCGCGCTCGCCGCTGGCCCGAGTTCCGCCCGGATCAGCGCGGCGACGCTGGCCACGCTCAGCGCCGACAATCCCATCCGGTGCACCGAGGAGTCGTCCGCCCCGGCCGCGACCGAGTTCGCCCGCCCGCGGGGATCGCCCTCGCGCACGGTCAGGACGACCAGCATCGGGGACTCGGCGGCGCGCGGCCCGAGATAGGCCAGCCACGACAGCGACGGACCGTCGACCCACTGCAGATCGTCCACCGTCAGCAGCAGCGGCTGGCGATCGGCCAGGTTTACGCATAGCCAGTACAGGCCGTGCACCGCCGCGAACTCAGAGGCGGGTGCATCACCGGCCGCCAGGCCCAGCGCGCCCGCTCCGGCCCGGGCCGGGCCGGCCAGGAGCCGGCGCCGCTCGCCAGCGGAGGCCGACAGCACCGACTGCTCCAGCAATTGGCGCACGACCGAGAACGCCATGCCCGCCTCAAGCTCGCGGCCGCGGGCACGCAGCGACCGGAAGCCCCGATCCCCGGCGAACCGATGCACCGCCGCCAGCAGCTCCGTCTTCCCGATTCCGGCCGGCCCGCCTATGGCCACGACCGCCCCGCTGCCCGCCTGCGCGCTCCCCAGCAGGGCACTCAGCCGCGCCAGCTCCGCATCCCGTTCCAGCAGCAGCGGCTTACGCTTGGCAACAGCCCCCATGCCGCTGATGGTAATCACGTGACCGATCATTGGTAAGCATGTGACCTGCCATCGATAGATGCTTTACCCTGACTTCCCGGCCTGGCGGCGCGGCGCTCGCCGCGAACATCCGGGGGTCCCAGGCGGCGCATGTGATCATCCAAGGCGCCGATTTCCTAAGGCGCGGGCGGCAAAAGACGAGGATGGCGTGCCCGATGCCGCTTGCCCTGCTGGCTTACAGACTCGGTCATGCCGGTCATCCGCTGCTGCGGAGACGACGCGACACGAGCCGGGTCAACGACGAGCCGTCAGTTCCGTATCACAAGCGCACGAAGCCGGCTCAGTACCGACATCAGCAGAAAGCCGCGCAGTGCCCGGGGGGGGCAGAACATTGCTAACCGTCATATCGTGCCCTGATTGCGGCGTCCCCGCCGAGGTCACGGAGCGCTTCTCTCTCCCGAGCACGGACGGCCCCGTGAAGCATGTTGCGCTGAGCTGCGCCGCTGGTCACCACTTCCGGATGACGGTGGACAGGCTGCCGGCGCAGGCGCAAGAACAGCTGGCCCTGCAGGAGACCCGCACCAAGACCCGCACCGTCCAGCTGTGCATCCACTGCAGGGAGAACCCGGCCGGGTTCTGGGTCAGCCGCCGCAACAGCAGCGTGGTTCACCGGCCGTGGTGCCTGTCCTGCTGCCAGGAACTGGACCCGGGCCTCTGCGACGTGGTCCCGTTCGGCATCTAGCGGGCGCTCATGTGCCGGACAGGGCCCGGCGAGCGCGTCAGCGCCGGGTGATGCCCCGGCGGGGGCGATGATCGACCTATGAAACCTCTGCCGACGAACCGCCTGCGTATCGCTCGCCCGAGCCATGACCTGCAGGCCGCCGAGCGGTTCTGGGTCGACGGCCTGGGACTCGGCGTTTTGTTCCGGGTCGGCTCCTCCGCGGAAGGTGGGCACGCGCTGCTGATGGTTGGGTGGCCGGATGCCGCGTGGCACCTCGAACTCGTCAGCGATCCCGGCGGTGAGACACCGGCCGCGCCGACCGAGGAAGACCTGCTGGTGCTCTACGTCAACGGCGAGGTCGATGCGGGTGTGGTCAGCCGCCTGGTCGATGCGGGCGGCACCCGGGTCGCCGCGCGCAATCCCTGGTGGGATGAGGGGGGCGTCACGATCGTGGACCCGGACGGGTACCGGCTGGTCCTGACCAGCCGCTCCTGGCCTTAGCCGGGCCGCACGGCCTCGGCGGGGCGTGCGTCGGCCGGCGCTAGGCTCGGCGCGTGAGCGTCGGCCGGTTGCCCCTCTTCTGCGGCACCGCCCTGGCCGGGCGCATCGAGCGGGCCGAGGCGCAACTCATCGCCGAGGCCAGCGAGGCCGCGCGCCGCCGCGGGGCAGACCCGAGGGGCTTCGTGAGCCCGATCGCCGGCGGCGTGGCGAGCTTCGCCGAGGAGGGCTCGCCGCTCAACAAGGTCGCTGGGCTCGGCTTCGGCGGCGTGCCGGATGCGGCCGCCCTCGGCGAGACCGAGCGGGCCTTCGCCGCTTGCGGCTCCCCGGTGCAGGTCGAGCTCGCCAGCCTGGCCGACCCCGAGGTCGGCACCTTCCTGACCGGGCGTGGCTACCGGCTCGTCTCGTTCGAGAACGTGCTCGGCCGCGCCCTCACCGGCGAGTTCGGGCGCGTCATGCCACCCGGGATCGCGGTCCGGCCGAGCGGCGACGACGAGCTCGAAACCTGGCTCGACGTCGTGGTGGATGCGGACCTTCACCCCGACACCCAGGGGCTGCCCTCGCATGAGGAGTTCCCGCGTGAAGCCCTGGCCCAGGCCGAGCGCGATCTCGTCACGGCGGCAGGCGTCAGCCGCTACGCCGCGCTGCTGCGCGACGGGATCATCGTCGGCGGCGCCAGCTTCCACCTGGCCGAGGGCATCGCCCAGTTCACCGGTGCGGCGACCTCGCCCGCGCATCGCCGCCGGGGCATCCAGACCGCGCTGCTGTCGGCCCGGCTCGCCGACGCCGCCGCCGCGGGCTGCGACATCGCCGTCGTCACCGTGCAGCCGGGATCTAAGTCCCAGCAGAACGTGCAGCGCCGGGGGTTCGACCTGCTCTATACCCGCGCCGTTCTGGTCAAGCAGCCCTGAGGCTCGGGGAACCCGCCGCGCTCCCATCGGGAGCGGACGGATCAGTGCATCGGGGTGAGCACCTTGTTGATGACGTAGACGGTGGCGTTGGCGGTGTGGATGTTGCCGCAGATGACGTCGGCATTGTTCACCTCGTAGACCGCGCCCATCTTCGCCGGCTTGAGCGTGTCGCCTTCCAGCGTCGTCAGCGGCTTTCCGCTGGCCAGGTCGGCCGGGGTAATGGTGCCATCGACGACGTGGTACTTGAGGATCTTGGTGAGTTCGCCCTGGCTGTGCATCATCGTCATCTCGCTCGTGGGCAGCTTGGTGAACGCGCTGTTGGCGGGGGCGAACACGGTGATGGTGTGCATCGTGTCGAGGCTGGCGGTGAGCCCGGCGGTCTTGAGGTCTCTGGCCAGGGTGGTCAGCAGCGGATTGTGGGACGCGGCGGTGACGACCGGGTCCATGGACATGCCGTGGAAGCTGCCCATGCCGGTGGCGGGGATCATGCCGCAGTCGGATCCGAACTGGGCGGACTCGGCCATGGCGTGATGGGACGCCATGGCGTGGTGGGAGCTGCTGGCTGAGGCGGCGGGCGCCGCGGAGGGGTTGTTGCTGCCGCAGGCCGCGGCGGTCAGCGCCAGGGCAGCGATAACGATGCCGCCGGTGAGGACGTCAGGCCTGGTAATCCTGCTGAGACTGCTGGTTCGCATCGTTTCTCCTGATGTGGGTTGATGTGCGCTGAGTTGCAGGCCGGGCGCGGCAGCCGATGCTGTCCCAACGCCGGCGATGGCGCCCATGTGAGTCCTCGCATCCGGTATTCGGCGCGGGTACGGGCGCGCATTGGCCCGGCCACAATCGGGCAGGAACTCGGGACACCGGCCAAGACCCGCGGGTGCTGGTGCCGAATAAATGATGTGAGGCTGGAGGGCCGGGTACCGGCTGGGTCGAGTTCGGGCACGAGTGAGGCGCGCGGGGCGGAGCTATCGGCCCTGCTTGGCCGGGTGGCCTGCGGGGACGGGGACGCGTTCGAGGCCGTCTGCCGTCACATCGCCGGCCCGGTGTTCGGCACGGTCCGCGCCGTGGTCCGCGATGGAGCCCAATCGGAGGAGGTCGCCCAGGAAGTCCTGGTCGAGGTGTGGCAGAGCGCGTCCAGATTCGATCGCAACCGGGGCAGCGCGATGGCGTGGGTGAGCACGATCGCGCATCGCCGCGCGGTGGACCGGGTCCGGTCCGAGTGCAGATCGGCTCAGCGGGAGCTCCGGGCCGCGTCGCACGCGGTCGCCTATGACGATGTGGTGGAGAAGGCCGAGGCCAATCTGGACGCCGAGCGGCTTCGGCGATGCCTGGGATCGCTGACCGAGTTGCAGCGTGAGGCCGTCATGCTGGCCTACTACGGCGGCTACACCTACCGTCAGGTCGCCGCGCTGCTCGGTGTGGCGGCGGGAACCGTGAACACCCGGATGCGCGACGGCCTGATCCGCCTGCGCGACTGCCTGGGGGTGGAGCATGAGGACTAGCCGGCCCGAGCCGCACACCCTGGCCGGCGCGTACACGCTGGACGCTCTCGGCCCGGCCGACCGGGCCCGGTTCGAGCGGCACCTGGCCCGGTGCGAGCAGTGCGCGAGGGAGATCCGGGGGCTGGCCGAGGTCACCGCCCGCCTGGCCGGCGCGGCGGCCTCCGAGCCGCCTCCCGGGCTGACGGAGCGGGCGCTGGCCGCAGCGGCCCGGACCCGGCAGCTGCCCCCGCTCACCCCGGACAGGCCGAAGCCGTGGGCAATCCGGCATACGTCAGCGGGCGGCCCAGCGGGCCGGGCCATGGGCACCCGGGCGCGCCCTGCCGCCCGGGCCTGGCTGCCCAGGCTGGCGACCGTCCTGGCCGGAGCCATGATGATCCTCGCTGTGGTCCTGGGGCTGGCTGCCCGCGGCACCCAGCACCAGCTGCGGCAGGACCAGGTGGGCAGCCACGCGATCGCCTCGGTGCTGACCGCGCGCGACGCCCACATGGTCAGCGCCCGGGTGAGCACCGGCGGCACCGCCACGATCGTGATGTCCGGCCGCGAGCACGCCCTGGTCTTCGCCGCCAGCGGGCTGCGCACCCTGCCCTCATCCCGCCGCTACGAGTTGTGGCTCATGGGCCCCGGCGGGGACAAGCCCGCCGGGATGCTGCCCGGGCCCGGCAACGGTATGACCGGGCCGGTGCTCGCATCCGGCCTCCGGCCCGGGGACCGCCTTGGCCTGACCATCGAGCCGGCCGGCGGATCAGCGCATCCCAGCGCGCCGGTCATTGTGCTAATCGCGCTGTGAACCGGCAGGAACCTTGCCGTCGGCGGCCGCGATGAGCAGGCTGACGACGCGGGGATAGATGACGCTGAGCCTGCGATGCACGATCCGGCCGGGAAGGGTCCGGTCCCAGCTGGCCGACCAGCGGATGTGGGTGCCTTCCCCCTCCCGGGTCAGCGTCACCTCGGCCCGGTAATTCCGCACCGGGATGCCCTTCACCACGGTGTACGTCAGCCGCCGGCCCTTCTCGGCGTCCAGCACCTTCTCGACCGTGGTCGTGCGCCCGTACCGCATCCAGCGGATCACCCCCGGCCCGTCAGCATGATCGTCCGGGCTCTGGTAGCCGCTCGCGCTCCACGGCCCCCACTCGTGGTACCTGTCTGCGTGGCCGACGAGCTCCCATACGGTCTCTGGGGACGCCTGGGCCATTCCCTCCGCTTCGACGTGCAGCTGAGCCATCTGACCCCTCCTTTGTTGTACCAGATGGAACATGTACCATATGGTACAGTCAGCCATGCCCACATCGCAAGCCCGGGAGCGCCTGCTCGCCGCCGCCGTCCGCCATGCCCTCGACGCCGGGATCGCGGACCTGAGCCTGCGCCAGCTCGCCGCGGCCATCGGCACCAGCCACCGGATGCTCCTCTACCACTTCGGATCCCGCGAAGGGCTGCTGGTCGCGGTCACCCAGGCGGTTGAGGAACAGCAGCGGGCCGCCCTGCTGGGATCGGGCACCGCCCCGCAGGACGCCCGGCGGTCCTGGGAGCGCCTCAGCGACCCCAAGCTGTGGCCGCAGGAGCGGCTGTTCTTTGAGCTGTACGCGTACGCCCTGCGCGGCCGCCCGGGCACCGAAGGGTTCCTCGACGGGATCGTCGAGTCATGGGTCGCGCCGGTCGCCGCCGCCCTGGTCGAGGCCGGCGCCGACGAGCGGACGGCCCGGGCCGACGCGCGCCTCGCCGTGGCCGTGGTCCGCGGCCTGCTGCTGGATCTCCTCGCCACCGGGGATCGCGCCGGGGTCACCGAGGCGTACGAGCGATACCTCCAGTACGCATCGGCCGCCGGGGCGCCGGCGCAGGCCAGCGGCTGACGCGGGGGAGCTGCGGCCTGCGGGGGAGCGGCGGTCTGCGATGGCGCGGCCCCGCCAGGCGCACCGCGCGCCGCGCCGCCGGGGTGGGACGCCGGGCCGTGGGCCCGGTAAGTGAGACCGGCGTGGTGTGGGACGCTGGGCGTTATGGCGATCGATGCGCGGGTGGAGCACGTGGGGAGCCTGCTCCGCCCGCAGTTCCTGCGTGATGCCCGCGAAGCCCGCGCGCAGGGGGCGCTCTCGCCCGCCGCATTCAAGGCGGCCGAGGACCGGGCGGTCCGCGAGATCGTCGCCATGCAGGAGGAGCTTGGCCTGCCGGTGGTCAACGACGGCGAGATGCGGCGCGAGTCCTTCCAGGGTGAGCTCACCGCCGCCTGCGACGGCTTCACCGGCGTGGACGTCAACGCCTGGCTGTGGGGTGAGTGGCATTCGTCCGAGGTCGGTGATGTCACGATCGCACGGCCCTCGGAGCTGGCGGTCATCGCGCCGCTGCGCAAGCGCCGCAACCTGGCCGCCGAGGAGTTCACGTTCCTGCGCGGCTGCACCAGCAGGCAGACGAAGGTCACGCTGCCCAGCCCGTCGCTGTTCGCCAACTTGTGGTCGCCGCAGCGGTCCGTCGCCGCCTACCCGACGCTGGATGCGTTCATGGCCGACGTGGTGCAGGTGCTGCGGGACGAGGTCGCCGAGCTGGTGCGGCTGGGCTGCACCTACATTCAGCTGGATGCGCCGCACTACCCGCTGCTGATCGACCCGGCCTGGCGCGCGTTCTACACCGAGCGCGGCTGGTCGCTGGAACGCTGGCTGGGGTACGGGATCGAGCTGGACAACGCGGTGATCGACGCTGGGCGGCCGGCCACGTTCGGGTTTCACCTGTGCCGCGGCAACCAGCTCAGCCGCTGGCTGGTGGCCGGCGGGTATGACGCGATCGCCGCCCCGGTGTTCGGCGGCATTCACGCCGACCGGCTGCTGCTCGAGTACGACGATGAGCGCTCTGGCACCTTTGACCCGCTGCGGCTGGTTCCCGGCGACAAGGTCGTGGTGCTGGGCCTGGTCACGACGAAAACCTCACGGATCGAGCCGCTGGAGCAGGTCGAGGCCCGGCTCCGTGAGGCCAGATCGCTGATCGATGCCGAGCGGCTTGCGCTCAGTCCTCAATGCGGCTTTGCCACCTCGGTGGAAGGCAACGCCATCACTCCCGAGGCGCAACGCGCCAAGCTGGCCCTGCTGGTCCGCGCCGCCCGCGACTTCCTGCCCGCCTGAACGAGGGCCCTCGCCGGGGCCCCGCGGGCCGGTCAAGGCCAGGAGCGGCTGGCCCGGGCCACCGGCCGGATATGGCATTGTCTCCATCCGGCCGCCACGGGGCCCGCATGCAGACTCCAACCCGGCTCGTTTCCATCGGCAGCAGCGCCGCCAGTGACCGGCGGCGCCGCGCTGAAGGTCTATGAGGGACGGAAAGGGCCTGATCGCCAACTTCAAGCCGGGGCACCAGGAGACGTGGGTCGACTACGGCCAGGACCGTGCCCCGCTGCTGTTCATCGCCGGCGAGAAGGACCACATCATGCCGCCGTCGGTCAACAGGTCCAACGCCAGGCACTACCAGAAGTCGCCGGCGCTCACCGAGTACTTCGAGTTCGCGGGCCGGGACCATTGGACCTGCGCCGCTCCCGGATGGGAGGCCGTCGCCGACCACGCGCTCGAATGGGCCGGGAAGCATGCCCGGGCCACCCAGGCAACCGGGACGTGACGCGCGCTCAAGGTATAGCCGGTTCGGCGGGCCTGCTCCAGCGCGGAGGTGGCCCGTCTCCCGGTCCGGTGGTGCTTACCGTGCGGCCTGCTGGAGCAGGCTGTCGGCGGCGGCGAGATCGGCCACGACTTCCGCGGCCGGGCGCCGGCTGGTGAGCATGGCGGCGCCCTGGCCGGCGTAGACGCCGACGGTGTCGTAATCACCGCGTTCGCTGGCGGATGCCATCTCGGCCTGTCCCGCGGCGTCGGTCTCGAGGTCTTGCTCGTGGCCGGCCCAGCGGTCGAAGAACCGGTTGCGCAGCGCGCGGCCGCCGTACTCCGGCGGCCACGGCAGCCGCTGCGCGACGTCGAACACCCGGCCGTAGGCGGTGCTGGTGTCGGTGGCCGCGAGCAGCCGCTCCCGGGCGCCCGCCGGGGTGGTTGCCTCGGGGCAGGCGAGAAACGCCGTGCCCACCCAGGCGCCGGCCGCGCCCGCGGCCAGCACCGCGGCCAGGCCCCGCGGGCCGGTGATGCCACCGGCGGCCAGCACCGGCACGGCGACCGCGTCGAGGACCATCTGCAGCAGTGGCAGCGTCGCCACGTCGTTGCGGCCATGGCCGCCGCCCTCGCCGCCCCGCGCCACGATCACATCGACACCAGCCTCCTCCGCGGCCCTGGCCTCGGCCAGGGTCCCGGCCTGAGTAGCCACCGTCACCCCGGCCTCGCGCAGCGCCGGCAGGTAGCGCGGGTAGGGGCCATAGCTGACCGAAACCAGCGCCGGGCGCGCCGCGAGGACCGCGTCGAGCTGGCCCGGGTTGCGCTCCAGCAGCCAGGCCAGCAGGCCCACCCCGAACGGCCGGCCGGCCGAGCCGGCGATCTCGCATTGCTCGCCGATCCATGCCGGTGTGGCCGCGCCTCCGACGCCGATCATGCCGAGCCCGCCGCCGCGGCACACGGCCGCGGCCAGCTCGCCCGCCGCGGCCCCCGCCATCGGCGCGCAGACCACGGGAACATCCAGCCCGAACCGTTCTGACAGCCAAGTGCGCATGTGGGTGTCCTTCCCCGAATCGGTCGTCTAGTTCTCGTCCGGTCCGGCGAGGCGGACCAGTGGTTCCAGCGGCGGCATGTGCACGAAGCTGTCCCTCCGGGAGATGTGGGAGCCTGGATCCGGCACTATGCGCCGGACGGGCCGGCCCGGGGCCGCGGCGAACCGCCTCAGGCCCAAGTATGAAGATGGTGACAGGCCTGCCGGCCGGGGGAAGGGAGCAGGTTCGGTGACCGAGGATCCCAGCCGCGCCCGGTGGCTGCAGCAGGCGCGCTCCCATCTCCGCAACGCCGACCCCGTGCTGGCCCGGCTCATCGACGACCGGCCGGCCTTCGATCCCCGGGCGTGGCTGGCCCAGCTGCCGCCGATGGACCTGTACGGCGCCCTGCTGTTCCAGGTCGTCGGCCAGCAGCTTTCCGTCCCGGCGACCCGCCGGATCCTGGCCCGCATCGAGGCCCTGTTCGGCGGCCATCTCCCCTCACCCACCGAACTGCTGGGGGTAGATCCCGGTAAGCTTCGCGAGGCCGGGCTGTCCTGGCGGAAGGTCAGCACGCTCCGCGACCTCGCCGAGCGGCTGTCGGACGGCCGGCTGGACACGGAGGTCTTGAGCGGCCTGCCCGACGACGAGATCATGGCAGAGCTCACCGCAATCCCGGGGATAGGTCCCTGGACGGTGCAGGGCGCCCTCCTCATCGCGCTCCAGCGGGAAGATGTCGTCCTGCCGGGCGACCTTGCGCTGCGCAAGGCCATCCAGGCCGCCTATCAGCTCGATCATCTCCCGACCCAGCAGGAGGTCCTGGCTATCGCCGAGAAATGGCGGCCCTACCGCAGCCTTGCGACCAGCTACCTGTTCTCCGCCGCCTTCGAGCGGGCCGAGACACCGGTTGGCACGACATGACCACAGCGGCTGCCCCCGCCCTCACCTACTCCTCGGCGCCGGGGCGCTGGGTGCTGGCCATCACCGTGCTCGGGTCGGGGATCGCCTCGCTCGACGCCACGGTCGTCAACATCGCCCTGCCGACGATCGGGCGCGAGTTTCACACGGGCATCGCCGCCCTGCAGTGGGTGATCACCGGCTACACCCTGACGCTGGCCGCGTTCCTGCTGATCGGCGGTTCGCTCGGTGACCGCTTCGGCCGGCGGAAGGTCTATCTGATCGGCATCGTGTGGTTCGCCATAGCCTCGGCGGCGTGCGGGTTCGCCCCTGGCGCGCTGTTCCTCATCCTCACCCGCCTGCTCCAGGGTGTCGGTGCGGCGCTGCTGACACCGGGAAGCCTGGCGATCCTGGAGGCGTCGTTCGTGCCCGCCGACCGGTCCCGGGCGATCGGGGCCTGGTCGGGCCTCAGCGGTGTGGCCGTCGCCGCCGGGCCGCTGATCGGCGGCTACCTGATCACGGCCGCATCCTGGCGGTGGATCTTCTTTATCAACGTCCCGATCGCGGCGGCGGTCGTCGCGCTGGGCGTACGCCACCTCCCCGAGTCGCGAGACCCGAGCGTCACCGGCAGGATCGATTACGCGGGGGCGCTGGCCGCGGTGGTGTTCCTGACCGGCATCACGTTCGCGTTCATCGAGGCCCCCACGCTCGGCTGGTCGTCGCCGGCGGTGATCGCGATGACGGCCGTCGGGGTGGTGGGGCTGGCCGCCTTCCTGGTCCGGGAGCACACCGCGGCCTCGCCGATGCTGCCGCTGTCGATCTTCGCTGACCGGCAGTTCGCGGCGACCAACGCGGTGACGTTCATCGTGTATGCGGCGCTGACCGGGGCTACCTTCCTGCTGCCGGTGGTGCTCCAGGTCGTGTCGGGTTATTCGCCGCTCGCCTCCGGGCTCGCGCTGCTGCCGCTGACCATCATCATGCTGGCGCTGTCGGCCCGATCGGGGCAGCTCGCCTCCCGGATCGGGCCCCGCCTGCAGATGAGCGTCGGGCCGATCGTGGTCGGCGTAGGCCTGGCCATGCTCACGTTGACCACGTCCGGGTCCAGCTATTGGATTTACGTGCTGCCGGCGGTCATCGTCTTCGGGCTCGGGCTCGCGATCACGGTCGCTCCGCTCACGTCAACCGCGATGAGCGCGGCGCCCGCGGAACACTCGGGCATCGCGTCCGCGGTCAACAACGATGTGGCCCGGTTCGGCGGCCTGCTGGCCGTCGCCGTCCTGCCCGCGCTCGCCGGCATCACCGGCACGTCCTATCTGCACCCGGACGCGCTCGCGGCCGGCTTCCGCACCGCGGCGCTCATCTCCGGCGCGCTGTGCGCCGCGGGCGGGGTGCTCGCCGCATTCACGATCACCAACCCCAAGCGGGTGGCCGGTGCACCCGCGCCCGAGGAGTGCCTCCATTGCGGCCTCGACGCGCCACCACTGACCACCGGCGCCGGTCAAGCGGCTGCTACGGAATAACCCCATTTGTGGCGGGACGCTGTCCTGCCTGATGGCCGGCCCTCGGGCTACCCTATGGCCCGAGATCCGGAACAGCAGGAGGTGAACGGCATGCGCTACCGGCTCGAAGTCCGGATCACCGCCGCCGATGTCGGCCAGCGGGTCGCGATCCGCTGGCGCCCAGCGGAGCTGGACGGCAGCAAGCTGATGACCGATGTGCTGGGCATTCTTGAGGAAGCAGACGAGCAATTCTTCAAAGTCCGGCGCGGCCGTGACGGGCAACTCATAGTGATCCCCCGCGAGCGCGCGCTCGCCGGCAAGGTCGTGCCACCGGCGCCGCCGCCGCGCCGGCCGCGCAGCTGAGCCGTGCCGCCAGGACCGGCAGCCGGGCGGACCGCAGGTGGTCCCCGGCGGCTACAGGCCGTCGGCCGGGCCGCCGTGGAGGCGGCTGAGCTGCGCCTGCAGGTGGTCGAGACGTGCGTGCACGAGCGCGATCTCGGCGCCGAGGGCGGCGATGGCCTCCGCATCTGTCGGGCCATCGGGAGATGGGACGCCGGGCCGGGTGGGGGCGTCGGTGATCTGGCCGGGCCAGCCGTCTGTGCTCTTATCGGCGGTGACGGGAATCAGTCCGCCGAGCCGGCTGGCGAAACTGGCCAAGGTGACGAGGTGACGGCCCGCCGCGCAGGACGTGCATGATGGCCTCAGGCAGCGCCATCCCACCAGGCCCTGCCCGGCGTCCGTCAGCCCGGCCGCCGCCCGGCCGCACCCGCAGGGGCCGACCCGCACGGCCCGCACCCGCTGCCGGCTGTAACGCAGCCCACGCTCATAACGGATGAACCGCCCCGAGGCCACCACTTCCAGCAGCACCGCCATCCGGTTCGCGGTCGCGCAACTCAGCGCCCTCGCCTCGGCCAGCGAGTTGAGGCAGTAAAAGCCGCAGCCGCACCGCCGCCTGGGCGGGAGGTGCCGCTGGCTCCACACGCAGGACGCCTCGGCGACCGTCCCGTAAACGCGTTGCGCGCCGATCGACAGCCCAGCGAACCCGGCCCGCCCGTCTTCTGCGGCCAGGACCGCATGCGCCAGCTTGAAGCCCGTGTATGGCCGGTCCGGTCGTTCCTGGGCCGTTCTTGTGCCCAGCACGGCTCAGCCTGCCGCGGTCGGCTCCGGCTGGGGGGTGGGCACCTGTGGAACCTCGGGCGCCTTCGCCTCGGCTCCATCCGCCGCCACGGCGGCCTCACCGGCCGCCGTGGCCTGCTCATCGTCGCTGACGAATCCGGTCGCCAATTCCTTGCCCAGCTGCATGGTTCGTCTCCCTCCGGTGCCTTTCCCGTACCCGGCGCGGAGCGGCGCTATGCGGTTCCAGCTCAGAGGCAGTGAGCCGGGGTGGGGGGCAGCCACTGGAGGTACCGTTCATGAACGGGGTATCAGAGTCGTCCGGCGGCGTCGCCGATCGCCTGCTCGAGGATGGCCAGGCCGAGCGAAAGTTCGTCCTCGGTGGCGGTCAATGGCGGGGCGATCCGGAAAACGCCGCCCATGCCGGGCAGCTGCACGATGTTCATGTGCAGGCCCAGTTCGAGGCAACGCCCGGTGACGAACGCGCCCAGCTCGTCGGAGCTGCGTTTGGTCTGGCGGTCGACGACCAGTTCCAGGCCGGCCAGCAGGCCACGTCCCCGGATGTCGCCCACGATCTCGTGCCGGTGCGCGATCTGTTCGAGGCCGTGCCGGAGGATGCCACCCAGGTGCAGGGCACGCTCGTCGAGCCGGTCGCGCCGCAGCACGTCCAGGACGGTGTTGCCGACCGCGGCCGGCAGCGGGTCCGCGACGTGCGTGGTGAAGAACAGGAAGCCCCGGTCGTGCGCCGCCTGTTCGAGTTCGGCGCTGGTCAGCACGGCGGCCAGCGGAAGGCCGGCGCCGAGTGTCTTGGACAGGGTCAGGATGTCGGGCACGACGCCGTCGCGCTCGAAGGCGTACCAGGTGCCGGTGCGGCACAGCCCAGTTTGGGCCTCATCAAGGATCAGCAGCATTCCGCGTTCGGCGCACTTGTCCCGCAACGCCGCCAAGTAGCCGGGCGGCGGCTCGATGATGCCGCCGGAGCTCAGGATCGGCTCGACGATGGCCGCGGCCAGGCTGCCGACCGACTGCGCGTCGATCAGGTCGAAACCGAAGTCCAGCTGACGCTGCCAGTCGAGTTCGCCGTCGGC
>DATINY010000064.1:0-2220 GCA_035473755.1 Streptosporangiaceae bacterium | reverse complement strand
CCAGCGACGGCCGCCGTCGGTGCTGGTGAGGAAGCTGATTGCCGATCTGGATGGCTCGGCGGCCCACAGCTGGCCGGCGGCGGCGGCGAACACCGGGCCCGGGGCGGTCAGCACCGGGGTCCAGTGCGCGCCGCCGTCCCGGCTGACCAGCAACTGGCCCGGGCATCGGGTCGTCGACGTCTCGGCCAGGCAGCGATCCGACGTGGCCACGCCGACCCGGCCGGAGGCGAACTGGACCTGATTCACGGCGGCCGGCAGCCGGGTAACCACCCGCCAGTGCAGGCCCGCGTCGGTGGTGCCGATCAGCGTCCGCCCGCAGGAGGGCCGGGAGCCAGGGCAGGCGATCAGCGCCCAGGCATGCGCCGGGTCAGTGGCGCTGAGGGCCAGCGGGTTCCCCGCGCCCTGCCACTGCGGCTGCCAGGTGCGCCCGGCGCTGACCGAGTGCCAGATCTCAGCGCGGGCCGCGCCGCTGGCTGGCTGGCCGAGCAGCCAGCCCGAGGCGGGCCGGGGGAACGCGACGGCGGTGTACACCGGGGCCGGCCCGGCGGTCAAGGTGCGGGCGGCCCGGGCCTGGCTGGACTGGGCCTGACTGGACTGGGCGGGGGCCGCGGCGGAGCAGGAGGCGGCCAGCAGACCGCACGCCGCGACCGCCAGCGCGGGGATGAATCGTGAGCGTCGCAGCATGGGCCGCCTCCGCGTGATCCGCCCGCGGGCCACGCGGGTTCACTGGTGTAGACGCCGCCCGGCGAGATGAAGTTGGATCCAGAATCTGGCATGATGAAATCCAATGAGCAGGTCAGAATCTTCTCGCTTTCCGGTGACCGTCTCCCGGCTCCCCGTGACACGCTGTGAGGTGTGCGGGCGCACCCTCGCCTACCGGCCCGGCCAGGCCAGCGCGGTGCTGACCCAGCACTACAGCCGGATGCACCCGGAGGCCCTCACCGGCACGCCGGACACCACGGGCTAGACGGCCTACCCCCGGTTAGGCAGCCGGCGGGCTCGTCAGGCAGTCTGGATTCATGGCAGAAACGCTGACAATGATGGCCGTGCACGCCCATCCGGACGACGAGGCGTCGAGCACGGGCGGTGTGCTGGCGGCCTACTCCGCCCAGGGCATCCGGACCGTGGTCGTGACGTGCACCAACGGGGAGTTCGGGGATGCGCAGGGCGGGGTCAAGCCCGGGCAGAACGGGCACGACGAGCAGGCGGTGGCCCAGCAGCGCCTGGCTGAGCTGCGCGAATCCTGCGCGATCCTGGGCGTGACGAACCTGGAAGTCCTCGGCTACCACGATTCCGGCATGCCGGATTGGGACTACAAGGACCGGCCGGACGCCTTCTGCAACATCCCGGAGGCGGATGTGGCGGCCCGGATCTCAGGGCTGATCGACAGGTACCGGCCGCAGGTGCTGATCACGTACGACGATCAGGGCGCGTACCAGCATCCGGACCACGTGCACGCGAGCCGTTCGGCCCAAAAAGCCTTTGCCGCCAGCGGCAGCGTGGCCAAGCTCTACCTCACCGCGATGCGCGGTAGCGACTGGCGGAAGATCTGGGCGGCCCTGCGCGAACTCGGCGCCGACGTGCCCGACTGGGAGGAGCCGGATCAGGAACGGCAGCGACGGTCGCTCGCCTCGGAGGAGCGCATCACCACCACCGTCGACATCAGGTCCGTCCTCCCCCGCAAGCGCGAGGCCCTGTTCGCGCACGGCAGCCAGATCGGCGGCGAGTCGTGGTTCAGCAAGATCCCGGAGGACATCGCCGCAGCCACCTTCGGCCGCGAGAGCTTCATCCGGGCCAGCGACACCACCGGCGCCCCGCTGCCCGAGGACGACCTGTTCGCAGGCCTGCGGCCATGACCGCCGGGCCGTACGCCGACGCTGCGGGGCTGGTCGAGCGGTCGGCAGCCGCGTACGCGGCCGCCGTGCCGGTCACGCCGGAGGACGACGGCTTCTTCGGGCCCGCGAGCGTGGCCTGGCGGGTCAGCGCGGACCTGGCCGCGCCGGTGGCGGGGCTGCGGTCGCTGCTGATCCAGGCGCTGCACCCGCTGGCGATGGCCGGGGTCGACCAGCACAGCGACTGGCGCACCGATCCGGTCGGCAGGCTCGCGGCCACCTCCGGCTACGAGGTCACGGTCACGTTCGGGGACCGGGCCAGCGCCACCCGGGCCGCGCAGCGAGTGCGGGCCGTCCACGAGCATGTCCGCGGCGTGGACCCGGTGAC
>DATINY010000063.1:0-7347 GCA_035473755.1 Streptosporangiaceae bacterium | reverse complement strand
TCCACCAGGCCGGCGCCGAGGTTCCCCCGGGACGATCTGCCGGTGCTGCCGTGCGTGCCGCGGGTGCCGGCGCTGCCGCGCGTGCCGGTGCTCCCGAGCATGCCCGTGCTGCCGCCGGTGCCCGCCGGGGCCGGGAATGAGCCCCGTTCGTGGTCGGCCGCCGTGACCGGCACCGGGGCCGGGGCGGCGGCCATCCCGCACACCGTGCAGTACCCGTCTTCGATGGTGCCGCCGCAGCCCGGCTGCGTGCACTGGGTAGTGGTTGTCGTCACTGCGGCTGCCTCCGCCCGCTCAGCGCCAAGATCGCCTGCTGGTAGCGCGTCACCGCGGCCGCGGCGGCCGCGAGGTCACACGGCGCCGTCCACAGCAGCTCATGGGCCTCGTCATAAAGCTTGCTGAGTTCGCTGTCCTCGGCGGCTCCCAGCCGGGCCGCCTTGATCTGGTAGGAGTCGAGCAGGCCGCGCAGCTCGTCGCGCCTGCCCAGCAGCGCCGCCGCCGCCCGCTGCGCATCCCGGTACCGCTGCCCGGCCGCGGCTGCCTCGGCCTCGATGGTGTCCAGCTCGGCCGCCAGCCGGGCCCACCGTCCCGCGGCCTTGAGCCTGTCCAGCGCGGCCAGCCGCACGTCCAGGCCCGCGGTCTCGGCCGGCGGTGGCGGCAGCTCGGCGGCGGTGATCCGCGCGGCGGCCCGGTCCCGGGCGGCCACGGCGTCGGTGAAGGCGGCCGCTGCCGCGCTGACGGCCGCCGCTGCCTCGGTGATCCGCCGCTGCGCGTCCGCCCGGACCCGGCCGATCTCGGCGGCCCGCGCCGCCGCCGCGGCCGCCTGCCTGCGCAGCCGGCCCAGCCGGGCGGTGTCGACGCTGCCCCCCTGCCAGAGCGCCAGCGGGTCCGAGTTGAGCAGGTCGCGCAGCCGGCCAAGCTCGTCCCCGGCCGCCGCCAGCGCACCGGCCGCCTCGTCGTCGCCGGTGTCTCCCAGCTGCCGCTTCGCGGCATCCAGCTCGGCGCCGATCTCGCTGAGCCCGTCCGCGGTCTCGTTCCACACGCTCTCGGCCACGGCCACCACGTCGGCCACGCTGGCGAAGGCGCGCCTCATCTCCCGTACCGCGGCGGCCACGGTCAGCCGCGAGCGGCCGGTCTCGGTGAGGTCCCGCCGCGTGAGCGGCACGCTGCGCGTGACCTCCACCGACGTCCCGGTCAGCAGGGTGGTGATCTGCGCCAGTTCCCGGTCGGATGACCGGCGCGCCCCCGCCAGCAGCTCGGCTGCCTTGTCCACGACCGCCGCGTAGGCGGTGAAGGTCTCCCACAGGGCGGCCAGGTCGGCGGCGGCCGCCTCCCAGCGCTGCTTCGACTCGCCGGTCAGGGCCGTCCCGGCGAGCATCCGCTTGCCGAAGCTGCCGTCCAGGTCGAGCAGGTTCGCCTGGATGCCGTCGCGCTCGGCGGTCGCGGCCGTGACCGCGGCGGCGGCCTGCTCGCGGGTCATCACCGTCGCCATGGGTCAGGCCTTGTAGCGGGCTGGCGGCGGGGCCGGGACCGGGGTACCGACCCAGTGGGCATAACTGGCGGCCCACTGGCCGTCGGTCCGCAGTTGCTGCAGCACCGCGTTGACGAACTGGACGAAGTCGGGATGCTGCTTCGAGATGGCCAGCCCATAGGGCTCGGAGGTGAAGACCGGGCCGACGATCTTCGTCCAGGGGTCCTGGGCGGCCAGGCCGGCCAGGATGTCGTTGTCGGTGGAGATCGCGGCGACGTCGCCCTGCTGGAGCAGCACCAGGCAGTCCGTGAAGTTCGTCACCGGGACCGGGATGGGATGGGAGGATGCGGCCTTGATGTTGGCGATGGAGGTGGACCCGGCCGTCGCGCACACCTTCTTGCCGCCGAGGCCCGCGAGGCTTTTGACCCGGGAGTCTTTCAGGACCAGGACCTGCTGGCCGGCCTTGAAGTAGACGGTCGAGAAGTCGACAGCCTGGAGCCGCGCACAGTTGATCGTCATGGTGTGGGCCACGATGTCGACCGCGCCGGACTGGACCTCCGGGATTCGCTGGTCATCCGAGATGGCCTTGAACTCGATCTTGTTGGGGTTACCGAAGATCGCTTTCGCGATCGCGTGCACCATGTCGATATCGAACCCCTCGGTCTTTCCGTTCAGGGGTTCGACGAAGCCGAAGGGGTAGGTGCTCTGGCTGACGCCCGCGATGAGGTAGCCGCGGGCGCGGATCTTGGCCATGAAGGAGCCCGGGGTCACTTGCGGCGGCCCGGTCGGCCGCAGGCTGCTGGCCACGGGATTGCACGACGGGGTGGCCCGTACCGCCGCCGGTGCCAGTCGATGCACCGCCCGGGACTGCACCGCCGGCGACTGCACCGCCGGCGACTGCACCGCCGCGGACCCGGGTACGGCCCAGCAGGCCATCGCCACCGCCACGATCAGCAGTGGCGGCAGCGTGAGCCAGCGACGCGGTTTCACCGGTACTCCGCCAGCCGCGTGCTGAGCCCGCGGGCGCATCCGGCCGCCATGACCAGCGCCAGCACGATGACTCCTATCTCCAGGCCGGTGAACGCGTTCCGGCCGGCCATCGCATGCGCGCGGAATACGGCCTGATCCGCGGCTATGGCGCTGGTCAGCGAGCCGTCGAGGCTCGCGAACAGGGTGCTGGAATGACCCGGGCCCTGCGTGGTCACCAGCCCCACCGCTTTGGTGTGCTGGCCGTTGTCATCGAGCGCCCGCACCGTCTTGTGCGCTCGGTACCAGGCGGTCGCGGCGGTGGTGGCCGCCGACGCCGAGCCGCCTCCCGGGCTTCCGTGGGCGGCGCTGGCCGCGTTCGTCAGCAGCGTGCCCGACCCGGGCCCCAGCCGGTGCTGGATCGCCACGTAGTCGGCCTGGAAATTGTCGTCACCGGCGGCGTCGATCAGGGTGAGGCTCTCGTCCGCGCGGGCCTGCAGCGCCGCGATGTCGGCCCGGGCGAGGGCCGCCACCGGGGTGGACCCGTGGTCGCGCGCTTGCAGCAGGTCGGCGCGGGCCACCCACAGCGCGATGGCCAGCCAGAGCACTGAGATCACCCCCGCCACGGACGCCACCACCAGGCCGGGGTTGAGCCTGCGGTGCGTGCGCCGCAGCAGCCACCGCTGCGCGCGGTACAGCACATAACCGACGATCACGGCGGCCACCAGCAGGACCAGGGCCAGCGGCAGCCCGGTCGCCTGCCCGCTGGCGGCGGCGAGCTGCGCGTCAGCCTGCGCGGATACGCTGTGGGCGGCGGGGAGCAGCGTGCCGCGCATAAGCTTCGACGCCTCCCGCAGGTAGGCAGCCCCCAGCGGCAGCCCGAGCCGGTTGTCGGCCCGCGCGGTCTGCACCTCGCCGGTATACACGGGCAGGCCCGCCGATAGCGTCGCCAGGTCCCGCGCGGCCGGTGAGTGACCGGCCGCCGCGGTGGCGCTTTCCAGGTGGGCGGCGGCCTGGGCGATGTCGGCCCGATAGCGGGCGGTGCCGTTGATCGGTTCCAGGCCGCTGGACAGGAACGCGCTGGCCGCGGTGGCGTCCGCGTCCGAGAGTGCCCGGTAGATCTGCTGACCGTCCAGGCTCAGCGTCTCGCTGGTGCTGACAACATCGTCGGCCCCCGCCGTGCGCTGGCTCACCACCCAGGCCGCGACCACTCCCCAGACCAGGCACAACGCGACCAGGCCAACCAGGAGCAGCCGCAGCTTGGCGGGCGTGGTCGTGGCCCGGAGGAACCGGCCCAGGGCGGGCCGGGCGCCCGGCGCAGGCTGGGTATTCAGGGCATGCCGCGGCGGGTCGCCGACGGCGGTCATGGCCGTCTCCGCCTACCCGGCGGCCGATGGCGTGGCGCATGCACCATGACCCCGCTCCTTCCCCACCGGGCCCACTGGTGATGAGGGATCCGCGCAGCGGATCCATTCCTGGTTTGACGGACTCTACGGCAGATCTCGCCACAGCAGAACTCGGCGGCTGGAGACCGGCGAACAGGTGGCCTCCACCTCTCTCACTGGGCCGGGACCCAGGGCCCGGCGCCCTGCGGCCGGGTTTTACCGGGCTATTACCCCCGTGCCTGCATCACGATGCCGCAGTGCTGCCTCCGAGGGGCGTAGACAGCTCAATTCGCATTCCGGACGGCATGCATTCAGGACGGCATGAAGGCGAACTGTCAAATCGGCCGGAGGAGGCCCCGTGGCATCGACCATCGTTCTCACCCCGTCCACCGACAAAACAGGAGCGGCCGACACCGCCGCGATCAATACCGCCCTGGGCGGTGTGGGCGCCGGGGGAAGCGTGCTGCTCGCCCCGGGCGACTGGTACACCAACGCACCGCTGGACATCCCGGGCGGGACCGAGCTGGTGGGTATCAAGGGCGGGATCAACGGTGCAACGTCGATGTCTCCCACCGGTTCGGTGATCCACCCGGTCGCTGATTTCAGCGGGCCGGGCGTCCTCAGCCTGTCGGCCGTTACCGGGGTGCGGATACGGGACCTTGCCATTCTCAACGACATCGGCTCACCGGCCGACGTGGACGGGATCTCCTGTCACGGCAACGTCAACGGCCTGGAGGTTCTGCATGTCTCGGTGGCCAGGGTCAGCGGCCACGGGCTGGCCTATTACCAGTCGGCCGGTGTTGATGGCGACGGTCTGTGGATGAGCCGCTGCATGTTCCAGCGCACCGGCAAGTCGGCGGTGTACCGGCCCGTCAACGACGCCAACATCCACAACGTCCACATCCAGTACGCCGGCGATGTGGCTGGACCCGCGGACGGCCATGGTTTCTTCTCGGATGCCGGGTCGGCGGGGAACATGACCTACATCGGCTGCCGGGCCGACCTGTGCCGGGGCAGCGGCTGGCTCATCGACCACAAGGGCGCCTTCGGGGACGCCACCAAGCTCGTCGGCTGCTCGACCGAGCGCAACTCCCAGGACGGCGTCCTGATCACCAATTCCTCCGCGGCCGGCACCGTCTGGCGGTCCCCCGTCATCATCAGCGGCTGCTGCTTCGAGGGCGATGGGACGAACGTGCCCGCCGGTGGTGGCGCGGCCACCGGCGGCGAGTACGCCGGCATCCGGGTCCAGGGAAGGAACCGGGTGTTCGTCGATGGCACCGCCGTCGTCGTCAGCACCACCGACGTGACCGCCGGGGCGCCGAAGTACTCGCTGGGAATCGACGAGATCGGGTCGGCGCCCGGCCGGGCGGAGACCATCGAATGGGCCAGCGGGCGGATGAACTACTCCACCGGGCAGGGCGGGCAGGCCATCCAGAACCACTCGCTGGCAGATCACCTGGTCATCGGCCCCACGGTCACCCAGACCGGCGGGTACGAGAGCACGGCCATCTCGCCGCGGACCGGGCAGGTGGCCCTGGCGGGCGGGACCGCCACGGTCGCCTCTCCCTGGGCCTTCCCGCAGAGCCTGATCTATCTCACCGTCGTCGGCCCGTCCGCCGCGATGGGGATGCCCTTCGTCTCCGCGCGCGCCGCCGGGTCGTTCACCATCGAGTCCACCAGCGGCGCCG
The DNA here is from genome assembly GCA_035473755.1 of Streptosporangiaceae bacterium. Taxonomy (GTDB): domain Bacteria; phylum Actinomycetota; class Actinomycetes; order Streptosporangiales; family Streptosporangiaceae; genus UBA9676. The sequence goes on along the minus strand of DATINY010000063.1, from coordinate 1,840 downwards.
ATGCGAGCACCGTCGCCTGGATGATCATGTAGGACATGCCCTGACTGCTAGAGGCCACGGAACCGGGGCGGGCGCTTCTCGGCGAAGGCCCGCGGGCCCTCCTTCGCATCCTCGCTGCCGAACACCGTCATGCCGATCCTGGCCTCGGCCGCGAACGCGTCGTTCTCGGGCATGCCCTCGGTCTCCCGGATCGCGCGCAGGATCGCCTGCACCGCGACCGGCCCGTTCGCGGCGATCATCTCGGCGATCTCCAGCGCCCTGGCCAGCGCCTGCCCGTCCGGGACGACGTGGCCGATCAGGCCGATCTCCAGCGCCTCCGCGGCGGTGATGTGCCGGCCGGTCAGCAGCAGGTCGGCCGCGATCGTGTAGGGGATCTGCCGCGGCAGGCGCACCGCCGAGCCGCCGAGCGGGAACAGCCCCCAGCGCGCCTCCGAGACGCCGAACCGCGCGCTCTGGCCGGCCACCCGGATGTCGGTGGCCTGGAGGATCTCGGTGCCGCCCGCCACGGCCGGCCCTTCCACCGCCGCGATCAGCGGCTTGGTCAGGCGGCGCCCCTTGAGCAGCGGCTCGATCACCGACGCATCCCAGTCCCCGCCGCGGTCGCCCGGATGCGCCCGGCTCATCTCCTTCAGGTCGGCGCCCGCGCAGAACGCGCCGCCCGCGCCGGTCAGCACGCAGACCCGGATGCCGGGGTCGCCGTCCACCTGGTCCCAGGCCTGGCGCATCAGCGCCATCATCGGCCCGGTGAGCGCGTTGCGGGCCTCCGGCCGGTTCATCGTCACGATCAGGACGTGCCCCCGGCGCTCGATGAGCGCGTGCGGGGCCCCGCCGTCGGCGGGCGGAGTCGGGGTCATGGCGGCTGGCGTCTCCTCAGCTAGGACCCGGCCCGGAGGGTTGCCCAGAACAGTAACACGTTCTAGTTTCTTACCCATGGCGCTGAACTTCGCCGACCTCTTCGAGCATGCCGCCGACGTGTTCGGCGAGCGCACCGCGGTGGTCTCGGGCGAGCGGCAGGTGACCTATCGCGAGCTGGACGAGCGCACCAACCGGCTCGCCCACCACCTGGCTGGAATGGGCGTCGAGGCGGGGGGCCACGTCGGGCTCTACGCGCACAACTCCATCGAGGCCGCCGAGACGCTGATCGCGGCGTGCAAGCTCCGCGCGGTCGCGATCAACATCAACTACCGGTACACCGAGAACGAGTTGCAGTACATGTTCGCGGACGCCGACCTCGCCGCGGTCATCTGCGACCGGCAGTTCGCGCCCCGGGCCGCCGCGGTGTCGCGGGCCGCCCCGGGGCTGCGCGGCATCGTGGTGATCGAGGACGGCAGTGGCGCCGACGCCGGCGGCGCCACCGGGTATGCGGCCGCGCTGGCCGCTGCCTCGCCCGCCCGCGATTTCCCGCCCCGCAGCGGCGACGACGTCTACATCATCTATACCGGCGGGACGACCGGATATCCCAAGGGCGTCATGTGGCGGCACGAGGACATCTGGCGCACGCTCGCCGGCGGCATCGACTTCCTGACCGGGGTGGCGCTGGCCGATGAGTGGGAGCAGTCCCGCAAGGGCCAGGAGTCGGGCGGGCTGGTCCGGCTCACCGCGGCGCCGCTCATCCACGGCGCCGCCCAGGTGGCGATGCTGGCGGCGCTGTTCGCGGGGGACACCGTGGTGCTGCCGCCGCATTTCGACGCCCGCGAGATGTGGCGCGCGGTTGAGCGCCATAAGGTCAACCTGATCTTCATCACCGGCGACGCGATGGGCCGGCCGCTGATCGAGGCCTACCTCGCGGGCGAGTATGACGCCTCCTCGATGCTGGCCATCTCTTCCATCGGGGCGCTGT
>DATINY010000062.1:0-11600 GCA_035473755.1 Streptosporangiaceae bacterium | reverse complement strand
GAGCTCGCGGGTGGAGTCCGCGTTGAGATTCCGCGAGCGCTCGAGCTGCTGGCTCAGCGCCTGACGGGAAAGCGCGGGCCCGCGGGTGGCGATCAGCTGGAGGGCGTACCAGGTCTCGGGCTTGGTGCCGCGCTGGGCGAGATGCTCGCGTAGCGCGACGGTCAGTGTCTGCTCGGCGAAGGCCAGGGTCTGGCCGAACTGGCCGAAAACGGCCGGCGGTGTGGTCATGGCGGGCTCCGTTCCCCTAAGATCGACAGGTACCTGTCAACCGTAACCCAATAGACAGGTGGCTGTCTATCTATGGAAACAGATTTCCCCGGCCAGCCCCTGATCGGGCTCCTGCTCCGGCTGGTCTACCAGCACTACGCGCAGGACATCGAGGCTGCGCTGCGCGCGGCGAGCTTCGACAACATCCGTCCGGCGGCCGCCAACGTGTTCCCGTTCGTGCCGCCCGAAGGCATCACCGTCTCACGGCTGGCCGCGCTGGCCCGGGTGCGCAAGCAGTCGATGGCGCAGGCGGTCGATCAGCTCGAGCGCACCGGCTACGTCGAGCGCCGCCCGAACTCGCGCGACCATCGTTCACGGCTGGTGTTCTTGACCGAGCGCGGCGCGTCGGTCCCCCCGGTCACGCATGCCGCCGCCGAACGCGTGGAACGGCGCTGGGCGCAGCTGACCAGCCCGGCGGAGTTCGAGGCGCTGCGCGCCACGCTGCTGCATCTGCTGACCGAGCTCGGGGACCAGTAGGGCGGCGTGCCCACCACGCCGCGGATCTGCCGCCGGCCGCGTGGCGCTACGATCGTCGCGTCCACCCGCTGGACGGACGCCGGTCAGGGATGGCATCGCCGGTGTGTGGTGCTGGCCCGGGACCTGACGGACGCGACATGGTGACCGGCCGCGTCCGGCCATGCGGCGGAAACCCCGACGAGGGAGGCTGCATTGGCTGAGTCCGTTACGGCGCCAGTGGTCGCTGGCTACCATCACTTCGCGCCGACCGTCTCCGATGTCGAGGCGAGTGCGCAATGGTATGAGCGGGTCTTCGGGATGACCCGGGTGCCGGTGACGTTCCCGCATCATGGCGGTGAGAAGGGCGGCTACGCCGTCGTCCTGGCCGAGCCGCGTTCGGGCATCGTGCTCGGGTTGCATCACCACGACAGCAACCCCGGCCAGCTTTTCGATGAGCGGCGGACGGGGCTGGACCATATGTCGTTCGCTGTCGCCGGCCGCGCGGATCTCGACGCGTGGGCCAGCTGGCTGGACAGCCTCGGCGTGGAGAACTCCGGCGTGACCGACACCGACCAGCCGGTGCCCTACTCGGTGGTCGTCTTCCGGGACCCCGACAACATCCAGCTCGAGCTCATCTACATGGCCGGGTGACCAACGGACCGCCCGGCGGCGGGCTCATGCTGAACGGCGCCCGCGGGCGTAGGCGTCGAGCCGCTTGAGCTCATCCGTGTAGATGGCGCGCAGCACCCTCGGCGCGAACGTGCGCTCGAACAGGCCGCCGATCCCGCCCGCACCGTCCCAGGTGGTGGAGATCCGCACGAGCGAGGCGGCGCCCCGCGGGGAGACCGTGAAGGTGGTGACGCTGCTCGAGCCGGTGTCGGACTCGGTGAGGACCCGGCCCGGTTCGGGCTCGGCTACCTTCGTGCGGTACTCGCGGGTGCGCCCGCCCGCCGTCAGCTTGAACCGGGTGACCGTGCCGGCCCCGACACCACCGGACTCGACCTGGAAGTCCGAGAACGCCGGGGGCAGGAAATGCGGATGGTGTTCGCGCATGTCCGCGATATAGCGGTAGACCGTCTCCGCCGGCGCATCCACCGTGCCCTCGGCGGAGACCACAATCGGTGCCACGCAGGCCTGTCTATCACAACGGGCGGAGGCGCACTCTCCGGCCGCTGGGCGGGTCGCTACGCCGCCTTCCGGGCGATGAAGACGAACTCACGCCCGGGCCGGTCGGGGGCGTCCCGGACCTCGTCCACGGCGAAGCCGGCCGCGGCCAGCGAGTCAGCCAGTTCGGCGCGGGTGCGGAACCGCAGCGTGGAGTCCGAGGTCAGCACCGCGCCGTCGCCGTCGAACACGAAGGTCGTCCGGAAGGAGACCAGGCTGCCCTCGGCCTTCGTCACGTCTACCCACGTCTGGACGGGGCCGGTGGCCGGGATGACGGCACGCCGGTAGGTCTGGCCCCGGTCCCATCCCAGCCACGCCTTCTGCCCCGGGTCCCGGCTCTCGAACACCAGACGACCTCCGGGCCGCAGGGCCTCATGGACCGCCCGCAGCACCGCCGCCCACTCCTGGCCGGTCACGAAGACCTGGGCCACGTTCCCGGTCATGGTGGCCAGATCGGCCTGCACCCGGGGCAGAGCCGCGGCGTCCGCGTGCACCCAGCGGACGCGGCCGGCGCCGGGCTTGCGCCGGGCGACCTCGAGCGAGGCGGCGGCCGGGTCGACTGCGATGACCTCCAGGCCGCGCCCGGCCAGCAGGCAGGCGAAGGTGCCGGTGCCGCAGCCGATATCCAGGACGGTCCTGGCCCCGAACTCGCCGGCCAGGGCTGCGTAGGCATCGAGATCGGAACGGTCACGGTCCAGCGGGTCGTAGATCTCCGCCAGCCGGGGCACCTCGAAGTGCGCGTCAGCCACGCAGAAACCCTACGGCTGCCGTATAGGGGGCGCCCGGAGCAACCGCTCGCCAGGTCCTGTCCGTATGTCAGCGCGCCCGACCGGGAAAAAGTGAAATACTGCCTGGCGAAATTGCCCAGCTCGGCACAAGGGCTTGCGGGGGGACCGGACATGAATATCAAGACGCCTTACCTCACACTGCTGGTGGGCGCCGCACTCGGTGCCGTGCTGCTGGTCGCCAGCATGCTGGCGACCCCCAAGGCGCCGGCGTCCCCCATCGCGGCGGCCACGCCGGCCCCGGCCTCCAGCGCCCCCGCCCAGCCGGCACCGTCCTCGCCTACGCCCACGGCCACGGCCGTGGCGAACGTGCCGGCCAGGGCCAACTACGCGGGCGAGGTGAACGGCGGCGGCGCGTCGGTCGCGATCTCGATCCACCACGGCCAGGCGATCGCGTATGTCTGCAACGGCTCGGTCATCGAGGCGTGGCTCAAGGGCACCGCGGCCAACGGGCATCTCACCATGACCGGCAAGGGCCACGCCCGGCTCAGCGCGACCTACCGCACCAAGCGGGCGGTCGGGCATGTAATCGCCCATGGCGTCCGCTACACGTTCTCGGCGCCCGCGGTGCACAAGCCGTCGGGCCTGTACCGGGCCATCGCCATCGTGCGCGGTGCCAAGATCAAGGCCGGCTGGATCGTGCTGCCCGATGGCAGCCAGGTCGGCTCCCTCGAACCCAACACCGATGCCGCGGCGCCGTCGGCGACCCGGGCGCCGGTGCTTGACGTGACGACCGGCACCGCCCACGACGGCAACACCGTTCTGGTCGCCACGCCGATCAGCGGCGTCACCGGCAGCGGATTCTGATCAGCAGTAACTCCAGCGACCAGCAACTCCAGCGACCAACGGAGACAACCGTGGCCACACAACCGCACACAGTACCGCCGCGGCCGGCCCGCGCCGACTCAGGCGCGGCCAAGATCGTGGTGCCCAGCCTGATCGGCGCGCTGGTCGCGCTGACCCTGGGCGTCTACGGGCACCTTCATAACCCGACCGGCTACGCCATCAACATCGCGGGCTTCTCCAGCCCGGGCGCGGTGAAGTCGTGGCTCGCCACCGGCGCATTCGTGTTCGCGCTGGTCCAGGTGGGGTCGGCCCTGGTGATGTACGGGAAGATCCCGCGCATCGCCGCGCCCTCGTGGATCGGCGGGCTGCACCGGTGGTCGGGCCGGGCCGCGTTTCTGCTGGCCGTACCGGTCGCGGTGCACTGCCTCTACGCCCTGGGATTCCAGGGCTACAGCACCCGGGTCCTGATCCACTCGGTGCTCGGCTGTGCCTTCTTCGGCGCGTTCACGATCAAGATGCTTATCCTGCCCAAGAGCGAACTGCCCAGCTGGACGCTGCCGGCCCTCGGCGCCCTGGTCTTCACCGCGCTGACCGGAGTGTGGTTCACCTCTGCATTCTGGTTCTTCTCCACCTTCGGCATCAGGCACTAAGGGAGCCACCGGCATGGCAGAGCCCACCGTCCCCGCGCCCAACCGCCGCGCCCTGCTGGCCTGTGCCGGCGCCGCGTGTGCCGCCGTGCTGGCCGGCTGCGCCCGCTACAACTCGAGCAACGGGATAGCCGGTGGCCAGTCCGCTCAGGGCGGCTCCTCATCCGCGGCCCCGGCCGGCTCGGCGGGATCAGGCGGGTCCGCGGTGCTGGCCAAGACCAGCGACATCCCCGTCGGCGGCGGCAAGATCCTGGCCGGCCCGAAGATTGTCATCACCCAGCCGCAGGCCGGCTCGTTCAAGGCGTTCACCGCGATCTGCACCCATCTGGGCTGCACCGTTGGCAGCGTGTCCGGCGGCACCATCAACTGCCCGTGTCACGGCAGCAAGTTCAGCGCCGCCAACGGCTCGGTCGTCAACGGCCCGGCCACCTCCCCGCTCGCCCCGATCAGCATCAAGGTCCAGGGCACCTCCATTGTCCGGGGGTGACCTGCCCCGGGCGGTTGTCAGCGTTGCCTGTCAGCCCAAGGTCCTGCCGCGGGGGCCGGTGACATCGTGACGGTCGCGCCGGAATACAGCACCGACAGCGGTGCCGGCCGGCTGTGGGAGGGCGTTCAGCCGGAACCCGCACGCCGCCTGCTCGTCGCCGGGCTCGGCCTGTTCGCCGCGCAGGGATTTCACGGCACCACCACCAGGGACATCGCGGCGCGCGCGGGAATGAGCCCAGCCGCGCTCTACGTGCATTACCGCACCAAAGAGGACCTGCTCTTCCGGATCAGCCGGATCGCGCACGAGGCGGCGCTGGCCGTCATCCCCCCGGAGTCATCCGGCTCCGGGGATCCGGCCGGGCAGCTGCGGGCGGCCGTCGCCGCGTTCACCGCCTGGCACGCGCGCCACCACACCGCGGCCCGGGTGGCCCACTACGAGCTGGCCGCCCTCGAGCCCGCCCACTTCCGTGCCGTGGCGGCGGTGCGCCTGGCCATCGAGCGCACCTTCCGGAAGATGATCGAGCGCGGCGCCGCCGCCGGCGAGTTCGAGGTGTCCGATACGCCGGCCACGGCGCTCGCGATCCTTTCGCTCGCCATCGACCTGGCCCGCTGGTACCAGCGCGGCTCCCGGCACACCCCGGAGGAGCTCGGCGACCTGTATGCGGGACTGGCGCTGCGCATGGTCCGCTCCGGACGGTAGCGCGGCGCCGGGCCATCCGCGCCGCTGCCTCCCACGCCCTTGACATCTGCGGGCGGCCCTGCGTGAGGATGTAAGCAAGCGCTTAGCCGCGAACCCAGGGAGGACACTCCAGGACGCGAGGAGGCCAGCATGTCTGTGACCGCACGGCCGTCAGGATCAGCGCCCGTCAGCGAGGAGGACAAGCGCCAGCTCCGGCGGTACTTCGAACAGACACGGCCGCTGCCGCAGCTCTTGGCGACGCTCCGCAGCCGCCGGGTCGCGCAGGGGTATTCGGTCGAGAACGGGCAGGAGGAGCACCGCGGCGCGACCGGCCGCAGCATCCGCCAGGAGCCCGGGCCGCTGGCGTTCACCTCGAGCGGGCCGGTTGTGCCGCTCACCGAGGTAGAGGAAGCGATCATCACCTGGTCGGCCTGCGGCCCGAACGGCATGGCGCACTGGGACATCGCCGTGCACGGCGGATTCCACGAGCTGGTCACGATCGCCGGGCGGACGGCCGCCGGGCCGGGCAACTCGTTCGCGCACGACCTGCTCGTCATCAAGGACGACGGCGCGTTCATCTACAACCCGGGCGACGAGCGGGAGCGCGCGGTCGAGATCCAGGGCGAGGAGGACTACGGCAAGGTGCTGTCGTGGTACCGCCGCGGCATGCACCGGGTGGCCGACAAGAGGCCTGACATCGACTGGGCCCTGCGCGCACCGGGCGCCCCGAACGCCTCGCTGTTCGGCCCCTACCAGTTCAACCTCAACCGGGACGGGCAGACCTGGTTCATCCCGATCACCGACGTGGGCTGGCTGTACTTCAGCGTCATGCTGAACCTGTTCGACGCCTGGCACCTGTACTGGATCGATGACAAGACCGGCGAGCCCGCCGGCGTCGGCCAGTGGGTGAAGGAGGGGCAGCTCGAGTTCCCGGTGACGATCAGCCAGATCGAGCAGTTCATCTTCCAGGTCGAGACCTACCCGCCGGGCTCGTACGTGCAGAACATGCGCCTGGCCGCGGAGGCGATGGGGCTCGGGAACTGGATCTTCTGCGGGTATTTCGACGACATCCTCATGGCCGGGTTCCCCGGCCTCGCGCAGGGACTGGGCTTCCGGGCCGAGCCGCCCAACGAGCGCGCCCCGCTGGCGTCCGGCGCGCTGAAGATCTTCGGCGTGGAAGGGATCAAGGAGGCGACCTATGTGCCGTCGCCCCGGTACCCGGACGGCCGGGCGGTCATGACCGCGATGATGGAGGAGAAGTACGGCACGGGCCGGACGATGTCGCGCGGCGACGACAACTGGATGCTCCGCCACGGCGGGCCGTTCACAGCGGACACGGTCCGGGCGATCGTGAACGACCCGGCGACCCACGTCTCCGACTGGGCCGTCGAGGCGTGCGTCGCCTACGTGGACTACTGCGTCGAGCACTACGGGCAGTGCCCGGTCTACTTCAACCCGATGCAGTGCAACTTCGGCGCGGTCGTGCACCACGTCGACCCGGCGTTCTACGACCGCTACTACGACGGCTCGACGGTGACGCCGGCCATCCGGCGGCACATGCAGGAGTGGCACTCGTAGCAAAGGACGGTGCGGCGTGGCACGCGCGCAGGGCCCGGTCGAGCAGCTCATCAGGCAGCGCGTCGCCGAGCACCCCGATGCAACCTGGCTGAAGTGGCAGGATGCCGAGGTCGCCTGGCGGGATGTGCTGTCGAACGCCCAGCGCGCGGCGAACGGGCTGCTCGAGCTCGGGGTGCGCCCGGGGGAGCGGGTGGCCATCTTGATGGGCAACCGCCCGGAGTTCCTCTGGGCCCACCTCGGCATCGTGTTCATCGGCGCCTCGTCGGTGCCGGTGAACATCTCGCAGCGCGGCCCGACGCTGCAGCACATCCTCCGCGACTCCGGCGCCTCGGCGGTAATCGTGCAGAACGACCTGCGGGATGCGCTCGCCTCGGTCGCCGCCGAGCTGCCGGGGCTGAGGCACACCGTGGTCTTCGGCGGGCCCGCGGGCGACGGCGGCGGCTGGGACTTCGAGCGGCTCATGTCGGCCCCCGACACCGAGCCCGAGGTGGAGCTGGCCGAGCCGGGCGGCAGCGTCGGGATGATGTACACCTCGGGCACGACCGGGCCACCGAAGGGCGTGGTCGCGAACAGGTACGACACGACGCCGCTGCAGGTGCTGCTGCGCGCCTCGGGCGTGCGGCCCGGCGAGACCATGTACACGCCGCTGCCGCTGTTCCACGGGAACGCGCTGCTCGTGTCCGCGATCGGGTCGATGGTCCTGGACGCCAAGCTCGCCCTCGCCCCGCGGTTCAGCGCCTCCCGGTTCTGGGACGACTGCCGCCGGTACGAGGCGGTGGAGTTCAACACGCTCGGCGGGATGATCTCGATCCTGCTGAAGCAGCCGCCGGGGCCGGGCGACGCCGACCACCAGGTGCGCGTCGTGCTCTCCGCCGGCTGCCCGCCGGACCGGTGGGAGGAGTTCCAGCGGCGGTTCGGCGTGCGGATCATCGAGTGGTTCGGGATGGTCGACTCGCCGGGGATCCTGCTCAACGACGCGGGCCGGGTCGGCTCGATGGGCCGGTCGGGTGTGGCCGGGGTCGAGTTCCAGGTGGTGGGCGAGGACGACCGGCCACTGGGGCCACGGCAGGTGGGGGAGCTCTCGTTCCGTCATCCGGCCGGGCCGACGACCTACTACGAGAACCTGCCCGACGCGACGCAGCAGGCCTACCGCGGCGGCTGGTTCCACTCCGGCGACCTGGCCGAATACGACGAGGATGGCTTTTTCTATTACCGCGGCCGGAAGAAGGAGTCCATTCGCCGCCTGGGCGAGAACATCTCGGCGTGGGAGGTGGAGACGGTCGTCAACTCCCACCCGAAGGTGCTGGAAAGCGCCGCGCACGCCGTGACCTCCGAGCTCGGCGAGGACGAGGTCAAGATCACCGTGGTGGCGCAGCCGGGCGAGCGGCCGGAGCCCGAGGAGATCCTCGACTACTGCAAGGGCAAGATGGCGCACTACGCCATACCGCGCTACGTGGAGTTCGCCGAGGCACTGCCGAAGACCGAGACGCAGCGGATCCAGTACGCCGCGCTGAAGGCGCGCGGGGTCACACCCGGCACCTGGGACCGGGTGCAGGCCGGCTACCGAGTGGAGCGGGTATGAGTGACGAAGGCTTGATGCGCCGCGCGGAGGTGGCTCATGCGTGAGGTCTACGTGGCCGGGGCGGCGATGACCCGCTTCGGCAAGTTCCCCGACACGACGATCCGGGCGCTGGCGGAGGAGGCGGTGAACGGCGCGCTCGGCGACGCGGGCCTCACCGCCGCCGACATCGGCATGGTGTTCTTCTCCAACGCGGTGGCCGGGATCCTCACCAACCAGGAGATGATCCGGGGCCAGGTGGCGCTGCGGCACACCGGGCTGCTCGGCGTGCCGATGGTGAACGTCGAGAACGCCTGCGCGTCGGCGTCATCGGCGTTCTATCTGGCCTGCCTGGCGGTCGGGTCGGGAGCCGTCGAGGTTGCGCTCGCCGTCGGGTCGGAGAAGCTGACCCACGAGGACAGGGCGCGCTCGTTCGCCGCGATCGGGACGGCGGTGGACCAGCTGCAGCTCGCCGAGCTGAAGCAGTGGGCGTCGTCCGGGTCGGCTGGCTCGCCGCTGCCCGAGCAGGCCGATGCGGCCCCCGGGCAGGCTGGCGGCGGCAAGCGCTCGTTCTTCATGGACATCTACGCGGCGAGCTCGCGCGCCTACATGAGGAGCAGCGGCGCCACCCGGGAGGACTTTGCGCAGGTCGCGGTCAAGAGCCACCGGCACGCGGCGCTGAACCCCTATGCGCAGTACCGCACGGAGGTCACGGTCGACGACGTGCTCGCCAGCCGCGAGATCGCGCCGCCGCTCACCCTGCTGATGTGCTCGCCGATCGGCGACGGGGCGGCGGCGCTTGTTGTCTGCTCGCCCGAGATGGCCCGGCGGCTCGGGGCGCAGGTCCGGGTCCGGGCCTGCTCGCTGGTCAGCGGGCGGGACCGCCGGGCGGGGGAGCCGGGAGCGGTGGAGCGCGCGGCCGAGGCGGCCTACGAGCAGGCGGGCCTGGGGCCCGGTGACCTTGACGTGGTTGAGCTGCACGACGCGGCCGCCCCCGCCGAGCTGATCACCTACGAGGAGCTCGGCCTGTGCGGGGAGGGGGAGGGCCCGGCCCTGCTGGCCTCCGGGGCGACCGCGCTCGGCGGCAAGATCCCGGTCAACCTCAGCGGCGGCCTGCTGTCCAAGGGGCATCCGATCGGCGCGACCGGGTGCGGGCAGCTCGTCGAGCTGGCCGATCAGCTCCGCGGCCGGTGCGGGCAGCGCCAGGCGGCGGGGGCCCGGGTGGCGCTGGCCCAGAACGGCGGCGGTTTCCTCGGCACCGACGCGGCGGCGATGGTCGTCACGGTGCTGTCCACGTAGCCACGGTGCTGTCCACGTAGCCACGGTGCTGTCCATGCCGGGGTGCGCTGGCGACAGGAGAAAGTGAGGCGGGCATGGAATTCAAGCAGGTGGTCGGCAACCGGCGGACTATCCGGTTCTTCGACCCCAACCGGCCGGTCGAACCGGAGAAGATCCAGGTGATGCTGGAGGCGGCCAACCGTGCCTCACGGGCGGTCAACGCCGACTTCGCCAAGGCCATTGTCTGCTATCGCGACGAGCTCACCGACGAGGTGCGCGAAGCGCTGAAGACACCGACCACGACGGTGCAGATCGACCTCGCCCCGGTGACGATCTTCTGGTACGGCGACACGACCTTCGTCAACGGTGCCCAGGACCGCCTCAAGGAACTGGTCGACCTGGGCGCGCTGCCGGTGACCCACGGATGGACACACCCCTACGTGGACGACCTCGTCTACCCCCAGGTGCTCGAGCCGCTGTCCAAGGATGCGCTGGCCACCACCTGGGCCGTCTCCGTCGAGGCCGGGCTGGCCATCGCCCAGGCCATGCTGGCCGGGGTCGATGAGGGCCTCGGCGTCGGCCTGCATGCGTTCAACGCCGCGGGCGCCAAGGACGTCCTGAAGGTGCCGGATCACTGGGTCCCGATGTGGATCCTGCTGGTCGGCTACCCGGCGGAAGACCCCAAGGGCGGCGGGCAGCGGCCGCGCAGGCCGCTGTCCAACAGTTACTACCGCGGCCAGTACGGCACCCCCTGGACGGAGATTCCCGAGGTCACCGAGCGGCTCAAGCGCGAGGGGATGATCCAGGACCCGATGCCGGCCGACGCCTCCGAGCGGATGCAGGAGATCAAGCAGCTCGCCGACCGCTTCGGACTGCCGTTGTGACGAGCCAGGGCATCGAATCCCAGGCTTCGGTCAAGCAATGGGCGGCGGGCGCGGGTTTCGACCATGACCCGGCGGAGGTCCGCGAGGACAAGCTCCGGATCCTCGCGGACTTCTGCACCAAGGTCGGCAAGCAGCCGGACGAACTCGTCGCCTTCTGCATCCTGCGCAAGAAGGCGACGGGTGAGCGGTTCCTGTCCGTCAAGCGCCGCGAGGCCATCAACGGCTGGCTCGATGATTTCACCGGCGAGCAGGGCTGGACCGGGAAACAGGCGGTGGTGAACGCCAACGTGGTCCGGAGCTTCCTCATCCACAACGGGGTGCTCATCCAGGGCCGGGTGTGGCGGGGCTAGCGCGGGCCTACTGCAGGCGCGTCCCCTGCCAGCCAGACCCGGGCGCGGCCCAGTAGTACAGCAGCGCCGCGCCGTTTCCCAGCGCGGCGATGTCGGCCTGGCCATCGGGGCGCACGAAGATCGACGCGGCCAGGAACGTCTCCCCGCCGGCGGCGACCGGCGCGCTGCGCCACGCCTCGCCGGGCCGGGCCCAGTAGTGCGTCAGCGTGCCGGGGCCCACCGCGACAAGGTCAGCCCGGCCGTCGGGGCGGACGAAGATCGCTGGTGCCGAGGTAGATACCGTCGTGTCCGGCCCGGCGACCTGTGCGCTGCGCCAGCCGGAGCCGGGCACGGCCGAGTAGTGCATCAGCGTGTCGCCGGACCCCCGCGCCACGACGTCCGCCCGGCCGTCGGGGCGGACGAAAATCGACGGTGCCGAGAACGTCGTCCTGGCCCCGGCGACCTGCGCGGTGTGCCAGGGGGAGCCAGGTGCGGCCCAGTAGTGCACCAGCGAGGAGTCGGGGCCCTGCGCGACGACGTCGGCCCGGCCGTCGGGGCGGACGAAGACCGACGGCACGTACCCGACCGTCCCGGCCCCGGCCACCTGCGCGGTGTGCCAGGGGGAGCCGGACGCGGCCCAGTAATGGGCCAGCGAGAAGTCGGGGCCCCGCGCGACGACGTCGGCCCGGCCGTCGGGACGGAT
>DATINY010000061.1:0-5109 GCA_035473755.1 Streptosporangiaceae bacterium | reverse complement strand
GTTGTCGCGCAGCGACAGCCCCCCGCCGGCGTGGCTGGTGTAGGGGTAGCTGGAGGCGATGTGCCGGACCGCGGTCTCGGTCTGGATGGCGACAAACTTCGGGAACTCATCGACCGCGTACAGCGCCTTGGCCGTGTCGGCGACCTGCCACACGACCACCGCGGCGATCTCGATCGGGTTGCCGTCGGCGTCGTTCACCTTGGCCATCGCCGTCTCGTGGTTACGGATCCGCACCGACACCTTCCGCCGCCGTGTGAACGGGTTCACGAACGCCAGCCCGGCAGCCCGCACCGTGCCGTGGTACCGGCCGAACAGCTGCACCACCCGGGCCTCGCCCGCCACCACCGGCGTCAGACCGTGCAGCGCCAGCAGGGCGGCGATCAGCAGCAGGACCGCCACCAGGGTCAGAAGCGTGTGGGCCGTCCCCGCGGCATGGTTGATGCCCCGGATCAGCAGCTCGATCCCGGCGACCAGCAGCACCACGCCGGCCCCCAGGACGGGGACACCGGGCGCCGACCATCCCTTACTATCGGCCACCGGCCGTGGGGCCAGCCCCTGGCCCGGCTTGACTGGAGCCTGCACGGCCATCCGTACCACCTCCGGTTGACATGCCTGATACCACACCTCTAGCATAGTGATATCAGATTAAAGAAGCAAGAACATCCAGGCCGCCTGCCGGGTATTTCCTGACAGCACAGCGCGGGAGGCAACGTCATGAACCAGCCCGGAGAACCCGCCGCCTCTTCCCCCCAGGCCGCCGTCCCGGCTCTTCCAGCGGACCGGCCGGCACCAGTCTCCCGCACGGACCGGGTCCCGATGCTCGTGTGGGTGGTCGGCGGCGTTTTCGTGGCGGTCGAGCTCGCGGTAAGCGGCCGGTACGGATTCCAGCAGGACGAGCTGTACTTCATCGTGGCCGGCCGCCATCTCGCCTTCGGCTACGTCGACCAGCCGCCGCTCGTCCCGCTGCTCACCCGGATCACCGACGTCCTCGGCGTCAGCCCGACGGCGGTCCGGATCATCCCGGCGCTGGCGGGCGGCGCGGTCGTGGTCATCGCGGCCAGGCTGGCGGCGCTGTTCGGCGCGGGCCGGTTCGGCCGGGTGCTCGCCGCCTTGGCCACGGCGTGCGCCCCGATCCTCATCGGCGCTACCCACATCGGCAACACCACGCCGCCCGAGCTGCTGGCCTGGGCGGCGGTCCTGCTGTGCGTCACCACGGCACTGCTGCGGTACCGTCCGCACTGGTGGCTTGGCGCGGGCGCCGCGGCCGGCGCCGGGCTCGAGACCAACGACCTGATGGTCATGCTGCTGGCCGGCCTCGCCCTTGGCATCCTCGTCTCGGAGCACCGACCCGTGCTGCGCACGAGATGGCCATGGCTCGGCGCCGGCATCGCGGTGGTCATCTGGGCGCCCAACCTCATCTGGCAGGCCACCCACGGGTGGCCGCAGCTGGCCATGGCCTCCGCGCTGCACCAGCAGAACACCTCCATCGCCGATTACCTCGGCGGCCTGCCGGCCCAGCTCATCTACCTGGGACTGCTGGTGCTGCCGCTGACCATCGCGGGCTTCATCAGGCTCTGGCGGGCCCCGGAGCTGCGGTTCATCGCTGTCGCCGCCACGGTCATCGCCGTCTACGTGCTGGCCTGGGTGCCGGGCAAGGTGTACTACGCCGACGGAATGGCGCCGGCCGTGCTGGCGGCGGGTTCGCTGGCGGCCGAGCGCTGGATCGCCCGCGCCCGCCGGCCCCGGTTGCGGCGCGGCGTCGTTATCGCCGCACCCATCGTGGGCATGGCCATCATCCTGCCGGCCGTGCTGCCCATCGTGCCGGCCGGTCACGTGCATGACCTGCCGGCTTCGTCTCAGCACGCCGACGTCGGCGACTCCCTCGGATGGCCGCAGCTCACCCACGCGGTCGCGGCGCAGGACGCGGCGCTGGCGCGCGCCGGGCAGCCGCCTACCTCGATCTTCACCGGGTTCTACGGCGAGGCCGCCGCGCTCGACGTCCTCGGCTCCGCCGATCGCCTGCCGCCCGTGCTCTCCGGCCACAACGCCTACTGGATGTGGGGGCCGGGGCGGGCCTCGGACGCCGTCGTGCTCGTGGTCGACGCGCTCGGCCAGCTGCGGCCGGACTTCGCCAGCTGCCGCCCGCTGACCACCTACTACGCCCCGCACCACGTGCACAACGACTGGACCGGCATCCAGATCGGCGTCTGCACCGGCCCGATGGCCAGCTGGCGCACGCTGTGGCCGCACCTGAGGCACTACGGCTGACGGGGCCGCGAGAAGCCGGCCCGGGCGGCGCTCCGCCGGGCACGCGATCATTGGCTCATGAGTCACAGCACCCGGATCGTGGTCGTGGGCGCAGGGATCGTCGGCGCCAGTGTGGCTTATCACCTGGCCCGGCGCGGAGTGGCTGTGGTCGTCATCGACGGGGCGGCGGCGGGGTCGGCTACCGGCGCCGGCGCGGGCATCATCTGCCCCTGGACCAACCCGGACCGCAACCCGGCTTACCGCCTGGGGGCGGACGGCGCGCGGTACTACCCGGAGCTGATCTCCATGCTCGCCGAAGACGGTGAGGCCGGGACCCAGTACCAGCGGGTGGGGGCGCTCTGCCTAACCGGCCAGGCGCCACCCACGGCGGCCGGAGCACGGGGCGGCGGTGCCGTAGCTGACCGTACATCCCTGCGCGAGATCGAGGCTCACGTGCGCTCTCAGGTGCCGGACCACCCGGAGATCGGGGAGATTTCGGCGCTCCCTCCCGGCGGGCCGCGCGAGCTGTTTCCCCCCCTGGCTGGCGAGCTGAGCGCGCTGTGGATCGGCGGGGCAGCCCGGATCGACGGCCGGGCGATCCGCGGCAGCCTGCTCCGGGCCGCGGCACGTCACCGCGCCCGGCGGGTGACCGGAACCGCCGTGCTCACCGAGCGGCGGGGGCGCGTCACCGGCGTCGTCGAGGTGACCAGTTCCGAGGTCATCGAGGCGGACGCCGTCGTGGTGGCCGCGGGCGCGTGGACGGCACAGATCTGCGCGGAGCTCAGCCCGGCCGCCGCGCGGAGCCTGGCGATCGGCCCGCAGCGCGGCCAGATTGTCCACCTGGATGTCCCGGGCACCGGCACCGGCCAATGGCCGGTGGTCCTGCCCGCCCACGGGCCCTACCTGCTGGCCTTCCCGCCTTCCCGGGTCGTGCTCGGCGCCACCCGGGAGGACGCGGGCTTCGACGACCGGGTCACCGCGGGCGGGCTCGGCGGCCTGCTTGCCGCCGCGGCCGTTTTCGCGCCTGGCCTGGCGGACGCCACGGTCGCTGAGACCCGGGTGGGTTTCCGGCCGGTCACCCCCGACGGCCTGCCGCTGCTGGGCACCCTCATCGACGGGCTGGTGATCGCGGCCGGGAACGGACCGGAAGGGCTGACCGCCGGCCCCTGGACCGGCCGCGCGGCCGCGACCCTCGCGCTCGGCGAGCAACCTGCGGCCGACCTGACGGCATTCGACCCGGCGCGGCCACTGCGCCGGCCGGCCGGGCCAGGCGATTGACCGGCCCGGCGGCGACCGCCCGGATCAGCCCTGGCCGGGTGCGCGGCCGGACGTGTTCACCCGTAGCACCACCTCCGACACGGCCATCCAGCGCGGCCGGCCTCTGCGGCCGGCGGTAGCTACCGAGAAACCCGGGCGGAGGCAGGGGCGGCGCAGGGGTTGCCTCAGGGTTGAATCGGGGTTTTCCCCTATGGCCGGCAGCTGGCTCGCGCCGCCAGACTGGGCTCAACCAGACGGGCTGCCCACCGATCTCGCAGAGAAAGCCGACACAGCCATGCACGAAGACGATGAGGACCGCCTTGACGCGGCCGGGCACCTAGCCGAACACAACCCCCACGCCGCCGCCGAAGCCCTCTCAGCCATCGCCTGCGACCAGGCGGTCGGCGACGAGGTACGCCTATCGGCCGCCGAGCAACTCGCCGCCCTCTACCCGCACGCCGCCGCCCCCGCCTGCCTCGCCATCGCCCGCGATGGGACGGTCGGCGACGAGGTACGCCTGTCGGCCGCCGAGCAACTCGCCGCCGTCGACCCGCAGGCCGCCGCCCCCGCCTGCCTGGCCATCGCCCGCGACGAAGAGGTCGGCGACGAGGTGCGGATGTCCGCCGCCGAGCAACTCGTGGCCATCAAGGCCCGCGCTTGAACCCTCCTGCCAGGCCCGGAACGACCATGACAGACCCGCCGCGGCTACTGCTAGTGGCCTGATGTGGCCTGGAAGCGGAACTCGACGACGTCGCCGTCGCGCATCACGTAGTCCTTGCCCTCGATCCGCGCCTTGCCGACGGCGCGGGCGGCCGCGACCGAGCCCGCGGCGACCAGGTCGTCGTAGGACACCACCTCGGCCTTGATGAACCCGCGCTGGAAATCGGAGTGGATGACCCCGGCCGCCTCCGGCGCGGTGGCGCTGATGGGGATCTCCCAGGCGCGCGCCTCCTTCGGCCCGGCGGTCAGGAACGTCGTCCGGCCGAGGGCATGGAACCCGGCCCTGGCCAGCCGGGACAGCCCCGGCTCGCCGAGGCCGAGCCCGGCCGCCATCTCGGCCGCCTCGTCTTCGGGCAGCTCGGCCAGCTCCGCCTCGGTCTTCACGTCGAGGAAGATCGCCTCCGCGGGTGCGACCAGCGCCGCGAGCGCATCCTGCGCCACCTTGTCCTGCAGGCCGCCTTCGTCGGTGTTGAACACATAGAGAAACGGCTTGGCCGTGAGCAGGTGGAACTCGGCCAGGTCGGCCGGGTCGATCCCGGCCCCGGCGGCCCCGCCGAACAGGGTCTCGCCGCCATCGAGCAGGCGCTCCGCGGCGGCCACGGCATGCGCCACGCGCTTTCGTTCGGCACTTTTGCCCGCTCTTATCTCTTTGGCGAGCCTCGGCGCCGCCCGCTCCAGCGTCTGCAGGTCGGCCAGGATCAGCTCGGTCGCGATCGTCTCGATGTCGCGTTTCGGCGACACATCGCCGTCCACATGGCTCACGTCCGGGTCGGCGAAGACCCGGACCACCTGGCAGATCGCGTCGGCCTCCCTGATGTGGGACAGGAACTGGTTGCCCAGGCCCTGGCCCTGGGACGCGCCGCGCACCAGGCCCGCGATGTCCAC
>DATINY010000060.1:0-30909 GCA_035473755.1 Streptosporangiaceae bacterium | reverse complement strand
GACCGGCCCCGCACCCCGCTGGCCGGCCGGACCGCGGTCATCGTCGATGACGGCATCGCGACCGGCTCGACCGCCCGGGCCGCCTGCCAGGTGGCGCGCGCGCAGGGGGCCGCCCGGGTGGTGCTGGCGGTGCCGGTCGCGCCGCCGTCCGCGTGCACCGCGCTGGCGGCCGACGCCGACGAGGTGATCTGCCTGGAGACGCCGGGGCACTTCCTGGCGATCGGTGAGTGGTACCGGGACTTCTCCCAGACCAGCGACAGAGAGGTGGTCTCGCTGCTGCAGCGTGCCGCCGCGGAACGCGGGCCGGCCGGGGCCGCGCACCCGGCGGGGGCCGCGTATCCGGCTGCCGGGAGTGACGGCGCTGAGCGGCCCGTTCCCGGCGCTGGCCCCGCGCGCCCCGCTGGTGGCCCCGTGCCTCCTGCTGGCGGCCCCTCACCTGCTGCTGGCGGGCCCGCACCGGCCCCGGCTCCCTGGGGTGGCGAGGTGGTCATCGCCGCCGGGTCGGCCCGGCTGGCCGGGCATCTGTCCACGCCGGGCGGCGGCGCGGGGATGGTGCTTTTCGCTCACGGCAGCGGGAGCGGCCGGCGCAGCCCCCGTAACCGCTTCGTAGCCGACGTGCTGGCCACCGCCGGGCTCGGCACGCTGCTGTTCGACCTGCTGACGGCCGAGGAGGAGCAGGACAGGGCGAACGTGTTCGACATCAGGCTGCTGGCCGGCCGGCTGGGCGTGGTTACCCGGTGGGTGCACGAGCAGCCCGGCCTGGCCGGTGCCCGCGTCGGGTACTTCGGGGCGAGCACGGGTGCGGCGGCCGCGCTGTGGGCCGCGGCCGAAGCGGGAGGCGAGGTGGCCGCCGTGGTCTCTCGCGGCGGCCGTCCGGACCTGGCGATGCCTCGGCTGGCGGAGGTCCGGGCCCCGGCCCTGTTCATCGTCGGCGCACTGGACGACGTGGTGCTGGGGCTGAACCGCGAGGCCCAGCGGCATCTGCGGTGTGAGAACAAGCTCGCCGTGGTGCCGGGGGCGAGCCACCTGTTCGAGGAACCGGGAACGCTGGAGCGGGCGGCCGGCCTGGCCCGCGACTGGTTCACCCGGTACCTCGCCCCGGCCCACGCCCGGGCCTGAGCGCACCGCCAGGGCATGTCCTAGTCGGCGGGCATCTCCGCGTGGCACTGTGGGCAGACCGTCGGCGGATCGTGGTCCGCCATCGAGCCGCACTCGGGGCAGACCCGCCGCAGCCAGCACGCCGGGTCGCCCGGCCGGTCCTCGTCAGCGCCGCTGGCTCCGGCGCCGCGGGCCTGATCACTGCTCATCGGCACCCCGCAGCAACTCGGCCAGCACCGCCGCCTGGCTGTGCTGGATGTCCCTGGTCGCGGTCAGCAGGGTGACCGTCCCGTGGCTGGCCAGCTGGCGCAGGTGATCGAGAGCGCCGGACTGCTCCGGCCCGCGCAGTTCCTGCTGGTAGCGCTGGCGGAACGCCAGGAACCTGTCCGGCTCGTGGCCGTACCAGCGGCGCAGCTCGTCCGAGGGCGCCACCGTCTTCAGCCATTCATCGACGGCGGCCTTGTTCTTGGCGAGCCCCCGCGGCCAGAGCCGGTCCACCAGCACCCGCTGCCCATCGGAGGGATCCGGGGCCTCGTAGACGCGCCGCAGGCGCACCTGTGCGGGTGCCGTCATCACCCCTCCCGTTAGGCAATCTTGCCGCCGCGCCGGCGGCGGGGCCGACACGATTTTATCGCAGGGCGACATATTTGCCGGGCGACGGGGATGGCGGCATACGGTAAAGAGGTGCCCGAGCTGACCCGCGGCGACTTCGAGAACTTGCTGGGGTTCCGCACCAGCCTGCGCCGCTTCCTGCACTGGAGCCAGACCCAGGCCCGGGCGGCCGGCCTCACCCCGGCCCAGCATCAGCTGCTGGTCGCGATCAAGGGTCATCCGGGCGGGCAGGAGCCCACCATCGGCGATCTCGCCGGCTACCTGCTGCTGCGCCACCACAGCGCGGTCGAGCTCGTGGACCGGGCCGCGGCGGCCGGGCTGGTCGAGCGCCGGAGCGATGCGGAGGACGGCCGGGTGACGCGGGTCGGGCTGACCGCTGACGGCGAGGCCCGGCTGAACAAGCTCGCGGCCGCGCACCTCGACGAACTGCGAAACCTGGCTCCGGTGCTCGACCAGCTCGTGGCCGGCTGGGCGGCCCACGACCCGGACGCGCACCGTTGACCCGCGGGCGCAGACCAAAGGCATGAACAGGCGCAGCTGGTAACAGCTCTGCATCGGCCGGGCCCGGCCCGGCCGGATGTGACGAGGTGAGAGCCGGTGCGCCTCTGCCAGCGGCCGTCGGCCGGGGTGCGCAGGGCTTGCGAGCAGCGAAGGGGCTATGTCAGGATTGCGCCACTTTTAAACAGACGTTCAGGAGATGAGGGCATCGAGTCAACCCGGGCCGTCCGCGCGAGCGGTGCAGCCGCAGACGCGGCTGCGGCCGCTGGGCGGTCGGCGCTCCTCGGGTATACGCCGGTTGCCCACGATGACTTCCCTGCGGCCCCCATCCGGGAGCTCGGCGATGACCCTCCCGGTGCGGCACCTGGTGGTATGGCCATGCCCGCCTGGATGAGCGATGCCATCCAGGCCAGCGGGTGCCGCCGCGGATCGGCGGCCAAGTCCGGGGATCTGCCAGCCGGGCTGTTGCCAGCTGTAGAAAACGAAGGTGAACCCGCATGAAACTCCGCCGTGACCGGCAAGTGACCCGCCCGCGTTCGTCCCGTCGCGCGCCGCGCCTCGCGGCGGCCGCCGTCGCGGTTGCCCTGGCCGCGACCGCATGTGGCGGTTCGTCCAGCGGCGGCGGCGCGGTCAAAGAAGGGGGGGTGTTCCGGCTCGGCAGCTCCTCCAGCATCGACTCGCTCAACCCGTTCGTGGCGTTCCAGGCGGATGCCTACACGACCTTCGAGTACATCTATCCCGAGCTCGTCCAGTTCAACCCCAAGCTGCAGTTCGTCCCGGACTTCGCGCGCAGCTGGAAGCAGAGTCCGGACGGGCTCACCTGGACCTTCCACACCCAGCCGAACGCCAAATGGTCCGACGGCAAGCCGCTGACGGCCGCCGACGCCGCCTGGACCTACAGCACCATCCTCAAGTACCAAAACGGCCCGACCGCCAACTCCGCCGGTTACGTCGCCCACATGAAGAGCGCCACCGCGCCGAACGCCACCACCCTGGTGCTGACCTACGACCGGCCCGTGGCCAACGTGCTCTCGCAGGTCCAGCAGGCGCCGATCCTCCCCGAGCACATCTGGGCCAAGTACGCCACCGGCAACGGCAATGCGCTGAAGAGGTTCAGCAACCCAGCGCCGATCGTCTCCGGCGGGCCGTTCATCCTGGATAAGTACACGCCGAAGCAGATCGCGCTGTTCAAGCGGAACCCGGCCTTCTACGGCCCGAAGCCGCATATCGACGGCCTCGGGCTGCAGTTCTTCAGCACCACCGACGCGATGATCACCGCGCTCAAGAGCAATCAGCTCGACGGGGTCGAGGTGCCCGTCCCGCCAACCTCGGTGGCCACGCTCAAGGCCGCCCACTTCGTGGTCCGCTCCACCCCCAGCGTCACCTTCGACGATTTCATCATCAACTCCAACCCGCAGCAGCAGGCCAGCCATAAGGAACTGCTGAATCCGCTGCTGCGGCAGGCGTTCGATGCCGCGATCGACCGGCCGGCGATCATCAAGACGTCCCTGCTCGGCTTCGGTCAGGCCGGGTCCTCGATCATCGGGCCGCCCACCGGCCACTGGTACGACCCGGCGATCAAGCCGACCGCGTTCAACCTGGCCAGGGCGAACCAGCTGCTTGACCAGGCCGGGTACAAGATGGGGCCGAACGGGCTGCGGATCGCGAACGGCCACCCCATGTCGTACACCGCGATCGTGCCGAGCGACCTAGCGAACTCCTATGAGCAGCGGTCCTTCCAGATCATGCAAGGGGACTTCCAGAAGATCGGCGTCAAGCTGACGGAGAAGGTCCTGGACCCCTCGGCCGCCTACGACGCGATCCTGGCCAACCACTATCGGAACTTCGAGCTCTCGATGTGGGACTGGGGCCCGCTGCTTGACCCGGATTTCATGCTGTCCGTCCTGACCTGCGGGACCTGGAACGTCTGGAACGACACCGGGTACTGCAACAAGACCTACGACAGCATGTACCAGGCGCAGAGCGCCGCGACCAGCCTGGCCAAACGGCAGCAGATCGTCTACCAGATGCAGCAGATGGCCGCGACCACGAAGATGTACCTGGTGATCGACTACCCGGACTCGATCGAGGCGCACTCGCCCGCCTGGACCGACCTGCCGCTGATAGCGGATTCGTCATTCTGGAATGGGTCCAAGATCCCGTTCGAGAGCGTGCACCAGGTCGGCTGACCGGGCGGCAGGGGCCAGGAAGGGCAGTAGAGCGTGCGCGGCAGCGACTACCTGATCAAACGGGGGATCTTCGCCCTCGTCACGGTCTACGTCGCGATCACGATCAACTTCTTCCTGTTCCGCGTCTTGCCCGGCACCGCGGTCACCGACCTGTCCCGGGTCCCGCATGCCAGCCCGCAGCTGCAGCACGCGCTGACCGTGGAGTTCGGGCTGGACAAGCCGAAATGGGAGCAGTACCTCATCTACCTGAAGAACCTGCTGCACGGGAACA
Source organism: Streptosporangiaceae bacterium (assembly GCA_035473755.1). Classification (GTDB taxonomy): domain Bacteria; phylum Actinomycetota; class Actinomycetes; order Streptosporangiales; family Streptosporangiaceae; genus UBA9676. Next base: position 26,241 of record DATINY010000060.1, on the reverse strand, counting down.
TGGGCATCTCGTTCGCCTATCAGCAGCCGGTGAGGGACCTGCTGATCCAGGACCTGAAGAACACCATCCCGATGGTGACCGTGGGCACGGTGGCCGCCATCGTGATCGGGATGATCACCGGCATCCTGTCGGCCTGGCGCCGGGGGTCGGCCGCCGATCACGTCAGCACGAACGCGGCGATCTTGTTCTACGCGTTCCCGACCCAGTGGCTCGGCCTGATGCTGCTGATCATCTTCGCCGGGACGCTGCCGGCCGGTGGCATGGAGAACCCGTTCCTGTTCGGGGCCGAGCCGTTCTTCCAGCATCTGGCCGACATCGGCCAGCACATGATCCTGCCCGCCCTGACCCTGACGCTGACCGCCTACGGCAGCTATACGCTCATCGTCCGGTCCTCGATGCTGGAGACGTTCGGTGAGGACTACGTGCTCACGGCGCGGGCCAAGGGGCTGCCGGCGCGGCGGGTCGTCCGGCGGCACGCGTTCCGCAACGCGATGCTCCCGCTGGTCACCCTCGTCGCGCTCGACCTGGGGTACATCGTCGGCGGGGCGGTGCTGATCGAGGTGATCTTCAGCTGGCCCGGCATCGGGCTGGCCATGTACGACGCGATCGGCCAGCGCGACTACCCGATGCTCCAGGGCGGCTTCCTGATCCTGACCATATCGGTGATCTTCCTGAACGTCGTCGCCGACCTGCTCTACTTCCGCCTGGACCCGAGGATCAGCGAATGACACTGCCACTCCAGGACCCGCTGCTCTCCGCCGAGGGCGAGGGCCAGCCGTCCCACCGCGCCGGGTTCTTCCGCACCGTCCTGAAGGAACGGAAGGCGGCCGTCGTCGGCCTGTCGATCATCGTGTTCTTCGTCGTGCTGGCCATCGTCGCCCCCTACATCGCGCCCTACAGCGTCACCGAGCCGAGCTGCGCGGTGTACGCCCCGCCGTCGCCGCAGCACTGGCTCGGCTGCGACGACGGCGGCTTCGACATGGTGAGCCTGCTCATGGTGGGCGGCCGGATCTCGATGATCGTCGGCTTCGCGGCGACGCTGGTCGCCATGATCATCGGCGGCGGGGTGGGGATCCTGTCCGGCTACTTCGGCGGGTGGGTCGACGGCTCGCTGATGCGCGTCACCGACTACCTGCTGGTCATCCCCGATCTGGTGTTCATGATGGTGATCGCCGACCTGTGGGGCGCCAGCCTGTTCCACGTGATCATCGTGATCGGGATCCTGGAATGGACCACGACGGCCCGGATCATCCGGGCCCAGGTCATGAGCGTGCGGGAGCGGGTCTACGTCAAACGTGCCCGCGGCATGGGCGCGGGCAACTTCCGGATCGTGTGGCGGCACATCCTGCCGCAGGTCGGCCCGCTGCTGATCGCCAACACCGTGCTCACCATCGCCATCGCGATCTACCTGGAGACCGCGCTCGCCTTCCTCGGCCTGGAGGACCCCACGGCCGTCACCTGGGGGACGATCCTCGAGAACGCCTTCCAGCGGACCGCGATCTCCTCCGGGGCCTGGTGGGCGATCGTGCCGGCCGGGTTCGCGATCGCCGCCGTCATCGTGGGCTGCTTCCTGTTCGGCCAGGCGGTGGAGGACGCGCTCAACCCCCGGCTGAGGGTGGCCTACCTGTCGATCCGCCCGTGGCGGCTGCGGCCGCTGGTCGGCCGGGGGCCGGGCGCCATATGAGCCTGCTCGAGGTGTCCGGCCTGCACGTCTGGTTCGAGCCGCCGCACGCCGCGGAGGTGCACGCGGTGCAGGGGGTGAGCTTCGCGCTCGACGCGGGGGAGCGGTTCGGCCTGGTCGGCGAGTCGGGCTGCGGGAAGACCACCACCGTGCTCGCGCTCATGGGGCTGCTGCCGCCGAACGCGTCCGCCGCCGGGGAGGTCCTCATCGACGGCCAGAACATCCTGGCGGGCGGAGAGGACTCGGTGCAGGCCTACCGGTGGAAGGACGTGGCCATGGTGTTCCAGGGCGCGATGAACGCCCTGAACCCGGTGAAGAAGGTCGGCTGGCAGATCGCCGAGCCGATGGCCTTCCACGGCGTCGCGCAGGGCGCGGCCGCCCGCAAGCGGGCCGGCGAGCTGCTGGAGATGGTGGGCATCCCGGCCGCCGCCGGTGACCGGTACCCGCACGAGTTCTCCGGCGGCATGCGGCAGCGGGCCGCGATCGCCATGGCGCTCGCCTGCGAGCCGAAGATCCTGCTGGCGGACGAGCCGACAACGGCGCTCGACGTCATGGTGCAGGCCCAGATCCTGGAACTGCTCACCGGGCTGGCCCGCGACCTCGGCCTGGCCCTGGTCCTGGTCACCCACGACCTGCCGGTCGTCGCCCAGGTGTGCGAGCGGGCCGCGGTGATGTACGCGGGCGAGATCGTGGAGGCCGGCCCCACCGAGGCGCTCTACCACAATCCCCGTCACCCCTACACCAGGCTGCTCTTCGCCGCCACCCCCGACCTCTATGGGCGGGATGCGGTGATCTCCATCCCCGGCGCGCCGCCCCGCCTGGACGGCGAGATCACCGGCTGCCCGTTCCGCCCGCGCTGTGACGTGCCGCTCGACCGCTGCCGCGATGAGGATCCGGAGCTGCGCCTGGTGGAGGCCGGCCACCGGGCCGCCTGCCACCGCAACGACCTGGTGGGGGCGTCGTGAGCGGGAACGAGCAGGCGCCGGGCCCGGCCACGGTCAGCGCGGCCGGGATGACCGGGCCCCAGCCCCCGCTGCTGGAGGTCGCCGACCTGGTCACCCACTACCAGGTGCGGCGCGGGGTGACCGAGCGGCTCATCCGCGCCCCCCAGCAGTGGGTACACGCCGTGGACGGGGTCAGCTTCCGCCTGGCCCGCGGCGAGATGGTGGCCCTGGTGGGGGAGTCCGGCTGCGGCAAGACGACCACCGCCCAGACGATCCTCGGCATGGTCAAGCCGACCAGCGGCGCCGTCCGGCTGAACGGCACCGACATCGCCAGGCTGAGTGAGCGGCAGCTGCGGCCGCTGCGGCGCACCGTGCAGATGATCTATCAGGACCCCTACGAGTCGCTCGACCCCCGGTTCCGGGTCCGGGAGTCGGTGGAAGAGCCGATGCTGGTGCATGGGATAGGAGGCTCGCGGGCCGAGCGGGAGGCCAAGACCGTGGACGTGCTGGAGCGGGTCGGCCTCTCCCCGGCGCGGATGTACCTGGACCGCTTCCCGCACGAGCTGTCCGGCGGCCAGCGGCAGCGGGTCGCGATCGCCGCCGCGCTGGTGCTCGGCCCCGGCCTGCTGCTCGCCGACGAGCCGGTGTCGATGCTCGATGTCTCGGTCCGGGCCGGGGTGCTGTCCCTGCTCGATACGTTGCGCCGGGACGGCGACATGGGCATTCTCATGATTACCCACGACCTGTCCACGGCGGCGCGCTTCGCCGACCGGATCGCGGTGATGTACCTGGGCCGCATCGTCGAGCACGGGCCGTCCGCCGAGGTGGTGCGCAACCCGCAGCATCCCTACACCAAGGCGCTGCTGTCGGTGGTGCCCAAGCGCGATCCCCGCGAGCGGGCCGCGCCCCAGATCCTCACCGGCGAGACCCCGAACCCCATCAGCGTGCCCTCGGGCTGCCGGTTCCACCCCCGCTGCCCGGTGGCGGAGGAGCGCTGCCGGCGGGAGGACCCGCAGCTGCGGCTCCCCGCCGGCGCGACCAGCCCGGCACACCAGGCTGCCTGCCTGCTCGTCTGAGGCGCACATCCGGCGGGCCAGCCAGTAGGCTCCTGGGGTCATCCCGGAAGAGGAAGGCAGCCGTGACCGAACGGGTGGAGGCGACTGGCGGGCCGCCACCGCGCGGCCGGGCGCCGGAGGACGCGGCGGCTCGCGGGGCAGCGGCCCACGAGCCCGCGCCGCCGCCCGGAGCGCCCGCGTCCGACGGCCCGGGCGGCCATGGCTCAGGCCCGGCGGGCGAGCCCGCCGCTGGCCGGGCGGTGGCGGGCCGCCGCCGCGGCCAGCACCTGCTGGCCCTGCTGGCCTACGGCTGCCTGAGCCTGGCCATGTTCGGTCCGTGGATCCTGGGCCGGATGACCACCAGGTTCCTCTCGGCGAGCACCCAGGACGGCTCGATCTTCGTCTGGATGTTCCGCTGGTGGCCGCACGCGATCACGCACGGAATCAACCCGCTGCACACGACCGCTGCGTGGGCGCCCACGGGAATCAACCTGGCCTGGGTCACCTCGGTGCCACTCCCCGCCGTCGCCCTGTCGCCGGTCACAGCGATCTCCGGGCCCTTCTTCTCCTTCAACCTGGTCGAGCTCGCCGCCCCGGCGCTGGCCGCGTGGACCGCCTACCTGCTGTGCCGGCATCTGGCCGGGGCGTTCCTGCCCGCGCTCGCCGGTGGCTTCTTCTTCGGCTTCTCGCCCTACCTGATCGACGAGTTCGGGATGGGCCATCCCAACCTGTCGCTGGTCTTCCTGGTCCCGCTCGCCGCCTACCTGGTCGTGCGGCTGCTGGACGGCTCCCTCCCCGTGCGCCTGGTCATCCCGCTGCTCGGCGTGGTGCTGGGTGCCCAGCTCTACATCAGCACCGAGACGTTCGCCACGCTGACCCTGATGGGCGGGCTGTTCGCGCTGATCGGGCTGGCGGCCGGCCCGGTGTGGCGGCAGCGGCTCCGGGCGGCGATCGGCCCGGTCGCCGGCGCCTACGCGGTGGCGGCCGTATTGGGCATCCCCCTGTTCTACGCGCTGGCCGCCTGGCCGCGCCCGTACAAGCCGATCCTGTTCGCGACCATCGGCCACGGCGCCCAGAGCGGGAGCGACCTCCTGCGCTACCTGATCCCCGGGCAATTCACCCTGCTGTGGGACGGGTCGCGCTGGGGCGGCTACGGCAACCCCTGGTACCTGGGCGTTCCGCTGATCGCCCTGCTGGTGGTGTTCGCGCTCACCGAGCGCCGCCGCCGCGGTACGTGGCTGCTCGTCGCCGGGCTGCTCGTCACCCTGGTGCTCAGCATCGGCGACACGCTGGCGGTGTTCGGCGCGCACATCCTGCCCTGGCGGCTCGCCGCCGTACTGCCGCTGCTCAGCAGCGCCCAGCCGGGGCGCCTGGTGGTCTACGCCTTCCTGCTGATCGCAGTGATCATGGCGCGGTGGCTGGCCCGCCCCCGCCGGCCCGTCCTGCGCTGGGCGCTGGCGGCCGCCGCCGCGCTGCTGATCCTGCCCAACTTCCCGGCCAATGTGTGGGCCAGCCGGGTGCCGGTCCCGGCCTTCCTGACCCAGGGGGTCTACCACCGGTACCTGCGGCCCGGGGAGATCGTCTGGATCGTCGACCCGCACCACGACCGGCAGATGATCTGGCAGGCGCGGACGGGCTTCTCCTTCCGGCTGGCGGGCGGCTTCTTCGGGGTCACCCCGTCCGGCCTGCCCTCCCCGCCCGGCGCCGCCATGCAGGCGCACCTCGGCACCGGCGCCATCACCGGCGCCTCGATGGCCGAGATCAGGGCCTTCCTGGCCGGCCACCGGGTCGGTGCGGTGCTGATGGCCGAGCAGCCGCGCGGCTCGGACGCCCGCCGCGTCCTGGCCGCCGCGACCGGCGTCGCGGGCGTCCGGTCCGGCCGGGTGATCGTGTTCCAGCTCCCGGCCGCGCCCACGGGGTAACGTCGAAGGCGTGCCCGGCCTGCTCTGCCGGGCAGGCGGGCCGGCTCGGCAGGCGGGCCGGCGGCCGCCCTCGTTTTGCCGGAAAAGGGGATGCGTCCATGACCGGAACGACTGCCGCCGTCGCCAGCGAGGTGGACTTCGACCGCTACGGCGCGTATACGGTGAAGCGCACCGCCCCCGCGGACGGCGGCTTCCAGCGGCCGGTCTACCCCTTCACCGGCCGTGTCACGGCCGATGGCGCCAGCGGTTACCGGGCCGAGCCGGGCCGGTATCACCTCTACGTCTCCCTGGCCTGCCCGTGGGCGCACCGCAGCGTCATCGTGTGGCGGCTGATGGGCCTGGAGGACGTGGTCTCGCTGTCGGTGGTGGACCCGATCCGGGACGGGCGCGGCTGGGCGTTCCGCGACGGCCCGGGTTACACCCCCGACCCGGTGAACGGATTCACCCTGCTTCGGCAGGCCTACGAGGCGACCGAGCCGGGCTACGACGGGCACGTGTCCGTGCCGGTGCTGTGGGACCGCCGCACCTCGCGGATCGTCTCCAACAACTTCCCCGACATCACCATCGACCTGGAGACCCAGTTCGGGGCCTGGGCCACCCCGGGCATCGACCTCTACCCGGCGGCGCTGCGGCCGCAGATCGACGAGCTCAACGAGCGCGTCTACACCGACGTCAACAACGGCGTGTACCGGTGCGGGTTCGCCACCTCGCAGGCGGCCTACGACGCGGCGGTGGCCCGGGTCTTCGCCGCGCTCGACGACCTGGACCAGCGGCTGGCCACGCGCCGGTACCTGTTCGGGGACGCCATCACCGAGGCCGACGTGCGGCTCTGGGTGACCCTGGCCCGGTTCGACCCGGTCTACGTCACGCACTTCAAGACCAACCTGCGCCGGCTCGTGGACCACCCGAACCTGTGGCCCTACGCCCGCGACCTCTACCAGCAGCCGGCCTTCGGCGAGACCACCAGCTTCGACCACATCAAGCGCCACTACTTCGGCACCCACCCGCACCTCAACCCGTCGCGGATCGTGCCCGCCGGGCCGCTGCTGAACTGGCAGGAGCCCTCTGGCCGGGAACGCTGAACGGAGCAGGCGATCCCAAGCGGCCGGTGGCCAACGTGCTGTCGAACCTGGGCTTCATCCCCATCCTTCCCCGGCAGGTCTGGGAGAAGTACGCCACGGGCAACGGCAGCGGCCTGAAGCGGTACCCGAACGCGCAAGAGCTCGGGGCCATTGCCGCCGGAAGGACGCGGACCTCATCGTCCTTCCGCGGGACCCGTTGACCGGCGAAGACCCCGTGCGCCTGGCCGCGCTGCGGCCAACTGCCGTCATCGTGAAGGGCAAGGTTGTGCACGGTGCCTTCGCCTGACCCTGATCCTCATCGCCGAGCAGCGATAGCGGTCGCCGGGGCGGCGGCATCGAGGTCAGGTGTCCGCGGCGCCGGCCAGGGCGGCGACCGCCAGCGAGCCGAGCGCCGCCAGGTCATAACCGCCCTCCTGGATGACGACGGTGGGCCCGAGGGCGGCTATCTCACGCGCCGCCCGCCGGTAGCCTTCCCCGCTGACCTGCAGTGGGCTCTCCGGGTCGGATTCGGCGGCGTCCAGGCCCAGCGACATCACGACGGCGTCGGGGCGGTGCGCCGCGGCGTCGGCGCACAGGGCCGACACCGCCGCCAGCCAGCCCTCGTCGCCGGTGCCCGGCGCGAGCGGCAGGTTGCGGTTGGCGCCGGTCCCCTCGTCCCGGCCACGCTCCGCGGCGTAGCCGGCGTAGTGCGGGAACCAGCCCGCACCCGGGTCCACGTGCACGGACCCGTAGAAGACGTCGGCGCGGGCGTAGAAGATCATCTGGGTGCCGTTGCCGTGGTGGGCGTCGATGTCGATGATCGCCACCCGGTCCGCGCCGGCGGCGCGCAGCGCCTGCGCGGCCACCGCGGCGTTGTTGAGGTAGCAGGAGCCGCCGTAAGCGTCACGGGTGACGTGGTGGCCGGGCGGCCGGCACAGGGCGTAGGCCAGCGGGGCCCCCGCGCCGACCAGGCCGGCGGCGGTCAGGGCGGCGTCGGCGGCCCCCCGGATCGCGGCCCAGCTGCCGGGGCCGATCAGCGTCATCGTGTCGTAGCAGTACAGCCCGGCCCGGCCGTGCACGGCCGGCGGTATGCGCGGCTCCAGTCCGCCCAGCATGCCGGGCGTGGGGAAGACGTACGGGACCACCCGGTCGCGCCCGTATTGCGCCGGGAAGCCCTCCTTGTCCCAGGCGGCCCACACCCCGGCGAGGTGGTCGAGCAGCCCGCCGTCGTGCACCGCCCGCAGGATCTCGTCGCCGTGGGGCCGGGCCGGCACGATGGGCGCGCCTGCCGCGGCGAGCGCGTCGCGCAGGACCAGCGCCCGGGCCGGCACCTCGGTGCCCTCGTCGCGCACACCGAGCCAGACCTCGCCGCCCGGCTCGTGGCGCAGGCAGTCCTCGCTCCAGACCACGGGGACCGTCAGGCCGGCGCGCTGTTCGCTCATCCGGGCCATGCAACGCTCTGCCCGGTGACCTGTCAAGGACGGGCAGAAGGTGGCCGGGCGGTGAGGGCACCACGGCGCCGGCGAGAATCACGGTGTGAGCGTGCAACTGAACCACACGATCGTCGCGTGCCATGACCAGCAGCGGTCGGCGGCGTTCCTCACCGCGATCCTCGGCCTGCCGCCCGCCTCCAGGTTCGGGCACTTCCTCGTCGTGGAGGCCGACAACGGCGTCTCGCTGGATTTCAGCGAGACCAGCGGGGAGATCGCCTCGCAGCATTACGCCTTCCTGGTCGGCGAGGAGGAGTTCGACGCCGCCTTCGGCCGCATCCGCGAACGGGACCTGGCCTACTGGGCCGATCCCGGCCAGACCCGGCGCGGCGAGGTCAACCACCGGGACGGGGGCCGTGGCCTGTACTTCGAGGACCCCGACGGCCACCTGCTGGAGATCATCACCCGCCCCTACGGCAGCGGTGGCTAGGACGCGGCGGAATCATCGGGCCCGCTGGGCGGTTGCCGCAGTTATGGCTGCCGGACATCAGATCACCATCACCCCCACCCGCGACCACATCGAGGTCACCCTCGGCGGCGAGAAGCTGGCCGAGTCGGACCGCGCCGTCCTGCTCAACGAGACGGGCTATCCGACCCGCTACTACTTCCCCCGCGAAGACGTGCGCACCGAGCTGCTGCGGCCCACCAGCCACCACACCACCTGCCCGTTCAAGGGCGAGGCCTCGTACTGGTCGGCCGAGGTCGGCGGCGACGTCCACGAGAACCTGGTGTGGAGCTATGAGACGCCGATCCCGCAGGCTGAGGGAGTCGCCGACCTCATGTGCTTCTATACCGACCGGACCGAGCTGACCGTCAACGGCGAGCGTCAGCCGGCCTGAGCCTCCCCAGCTCATCTCCCGGTGAGGCGCCGGGGCTAGCATCTGCCCATGTCGAGTTCACCGCCGGTCGCCCCCGCACGGCCGGACAAGGCCGGCGCGGACCCCTACGCGTGGATGCGGGACGCCACGGACCCAGCCCTGCTGGCGTATCTGGCCGCCGAACGCGCCTACTACGACCAGCAGACGGCTCCCACCGCGGCCGTCCGCGAGGAGCTGACGGCGGAGATGTCCGCCCGCGTGGCGCCCGCCGCCGAATCGGTGAGCTGGCGGCGCGGTAACTTCGCCTACTTCACCAGGACCGTGGCCGGGCTCGAATACGAGCAGTTCTGCCGCCGCCGAGCCGTGGACCTAGCGGCCGGGGAGCGGGAGCCCGGGACCGAGGTGCTGCTCGATCAGAACCTGCTGCAGGACCCGGAGTGCGGCGGCGGGTACGTGGAGCTCGGCGTGCGTGAGGTCAGCCCCGACGGCGCCCTGCTGGCGTACTCGGTCGACTTCGACGGCGACGAGGTCTACCAGCTGCGGATCCGGGACCTGGCCAGCGGCACGGACACCACGACCGCGGACGGTCAGCCGGAGCGGATCGGGCGGACCTACTACGGGCTGGCCTGGTCGGCGGACTCGCGCTCGCTGTTCTACGTCGTGACCAACGCCGCCTACCGGGCATACCAGATCTGGCGGCACGACATCGGCACCGATCCGGCCCAGGACGTGCTGGTGTTCACCGAGCAGGACGAGCGCTTCGACGTCATCGTGCGGGCGACCCGCAGCGGCGCGTACATCCTGCTGGAAACCGAAAGCCGGGACACCACCGAGACGCTCGTCATCCCGGCCACGGACACCCACGCGGCCCCCGTCGTCCTGCGGGAGAGGCGGCCGCGGGTGGAGTACCGGGCCGATCACGCCGACGGCCCGGGTGGCGGCGAGTTCTACCTGGTCACCAACGACGAGGCGGCCGAGTTCCGGCTCGTCCGGGGCCCGGTGCCGGGGCCGGGCCACCGGGAGGAGCCGGACGGCTGGCACGAGGTGATCGCGGGCGCCGCCGGCACGCGGCTGGTCTCGTGCCACGCGTTCGGCCGGTTCCTGGTGGTGGAGCAGCGGCGGGACGCGGCAACCCAGCTGCGCGTCATCGACCGGGAGACGGGGGAGGAGCGGCTTATCGGAGCCGCTGGGCCCGAGGTGGCGCTGGCGCTGGGGATCAACGAGGAGTACCACGCCCCCGCGCTGACCGTGCGGACGGAGTCGCTGATCGACCCGCCGTCCTGGCATGACGTGGACCTGGCCAGCGGCGGGTGGCGGCTGCTCAAACGGCAGGAGGTGCCCGGCTACGACCCGGCGGGCTACCGGACGCAGCGGATCACCGCGCCCGCCCCGGACGGGACACAGATCCCGGTCACGATCGCCTACCGGGCCGGCCTGCCGCTGGACGGTACCGCGCCCTGCCTGCTCTACGGGTACGGGGCGTATGAGTCCTGCGAGTGGCCGGAGTTCAGCCTGCCGGTGGCGAGCCTGCTCGACCGCGGCTACCTCTACGCGGTCGCGCACATCCGGGGCGGCGGCGAGGGCGGGCGGCCGTGGTGGCTGCAGGGCCGGCTCGATCACAAGCGCACCACGTTCACCGACTTCGTCGCGGCCGCCGACGGGCTGGCCGCCGGCGGGTGGGCGGCGGGCGACGCGATCGTCTCCCGCGGCCTGTCCGCGGGCGGCCTGCTGCAGGGCGCGGTCTACTCGATGGCCCCGCAGCGCTGGCGGGCGGTGGTGGCCGAGGTGCCGTTCGTGGACGTCGTCAACTCCATGCTCGACCCCACCATCCCGCTCACCATCAACGAGTGGGACGAGTGGGGCGACCCGCGCGAGCCGGCGATGCGCGCGTACATGGAGTCCTACAGCCCCTACGACAACCCGCCCGCCGGGCCCCGGCCGGATCTGCTGGTCACCGGCAGCCTGCACGACCCCCGGGTGCTGGTGCACGAGCCCGCCAAGTGGGTGGCCCGGCTGCGGGCCACCAGCCCGGCAGGCGCGGACGGATCGGCCGGCGATGGCCGGGTGCTGTTCCGGCCCGAGCTCGGGGCGGGGGCGCACGTGGGCCCGGCCGGCCGCTACGACAAGCTCGCGTACGAGGCGGAGGTTCTGGCCTTCATCCTGGCCGTGGCCGGTCACGGCCAAGCCGCCGCCACCGAGGCCGGCTGACCGGGCCGGTGGTCGCCGGGCCCGGCTGGCTCGTCAGCCGTCAGCCGGTGCGCTCGAGTTCGGCGGCGATCGCGAGCACGCCGTCGCCCGTCGCCTGGAGCCAGTCGCTGAGCGCCGTCGGCCAGGTAGACAGCTTCGCCACCACCGTCTGCGACGGCACGTGGACGAATATGTGCTGCCCGTTGATGCCGGAGGCGTGGTAGAAGGGCAGGCCCGGATCGTCGACCCACCAGCAGTTCCGGTAGTGCGCCCCAGCCGGGGCACCCGGGACCTCACCGCCGGCGAGGAAGGCGTCCGGCCCGTCCGGCGCGCCGCGGACCGTGTCGTCGACCCACCACGCGGGCACCACCTTCTTGCCCTCCCGCTGGCCGCGCCGCAGGTACAGCTGGCCGAACCGGGCGGCATCGCGCAGCGTGACGCAGATCCCGCCGTCGGCCATCGGGTTGCCATGGGCGTCGACGGTGATCTCGGCGTCGAATTCCGCCCCCATCGGCTGCCACAGCTCGGCGGCGATGAGCTCGTGCAGCCGCGCCCCGGCGGCGCGCTCGATCACCCACGCCAGCACGTCGGTGAGGATCGAGCGGTACCGGAACGGGCCGCCATGCGGGCCGTCGTTGTGCAGCGTAGCGAAGTAGGCGATGGCGTCCTCCGGCACCGGCCGGCCGTCGGGCGGCCGCCACAGGTACACCCGCTCATAGGTGCGCACATCGGCCTCGAGATCGGCGTACTCCTCGTTGAAGGCGGTGCCGGCCCGCATGTCGAGCAGATGCTGGACCGTGGCGCCGTCGAACGAGGTCCCGGCCAGCTCCGGCACGATGGCCGTGACCGGGGCCGAGACGTCAAGCTGGCCGCGGCCCGCCAGCACACCGGCCACCGCCGACGTCACCGACTTGGACACCGACATCAGCAGATGCGGGGTGTCCGGCGCCATCCCGTTGAAGTACTGCTCGGTGACGATCCGGCCCCGGTGCAGCACCAGGAACCCGTCGGTGCAGGACCGCGCGAGCAGGTCCGCGATCGTCAGCTCCTGGCCCGCGCTGGCGAACCGGATGCCGTCCAGGTCACGGTCGGCCCGGGGCAGCTGCCAGGCCGGCGCGTCCCCGCGGGAGATCCGGGCGGTCGGGATCAGCTCCCGCACATGCTGAAAGGCCCACCGGTTGAACGGCGGGTCCTGCCAGTTCGCGAGCGTCACCCGCGCCTCGGGGGCGAACGGCGGCGCCCCGGCCATCAGGCCGGACCCGGCCGGCGCGGTCACAGCGGCGGCCGGCGCCGCGGCATGTCCAGCCAGGGCATCCGCTCCTCGTGCGCGGCGGCGATCCGGAACACCGTCACGTCGTCAAAGGTCTTCCCGACGATCGACAGGCCGGTGGGCACGCCATCGCGGGACAGCCCGGACGGCACGCTGAGCACCGGGCACCGGCTGGCGATGTTGAACGGCACCGTCATCAGCACGTCCATCCAGTCCGTGCTGGCCTGGCCGTTCACGGTGACCGGCTGGCCCGGATCGTATTCGGCCGGCAGCGCCGGGACCGTGAAGGTCGGGCAGATGAGCGCGTCGAAATCCTCGAGTACCTGCCCGAGCGGAGCGTAGATCTGGCCTTCCAGCGCGAGCCCGGCCACGAACTCGTCCTTGGACACCTGGTCCGCCTCCGCCACCAGGTTCCGTGCGTAGGAGGTGAGGTCGTCGGCGTGCTTGTCATAGATCTCCTTGATCGACGCGCCGAAGATCATCCCGAAGTGGATCCGCGCCGCCCGCTTAATGTCCTCCAGGTCCCACGGCAGCCCGACATCCTCCACGATGGCGCCGGCGTAGCGCAGCTTGTCCGCCGCCGCCCGGGCGTTCGCCACCACGTCCGCGTCCACCCGGTAGCAGCCCAGGTCGGCCGAGAACGCGATCTTCATCCCGGCGATCGGCGCCAGCTCACCGGGTATCTCCAGCTTCGGGCGGATCGACGCGACGTCGCTCGGGTGCGGCCCGGCGATCACGTTTTCCAGCAGCGCGCAGTCGGCGACGGTCCGGGCCAGTGGGCCCTCGTGGCAGTAGTGGTCGAGGTTGAAGATCTCCATCTCCGGCACCCGCCCGTACGGCGGTTTGAACCCCACTACACCGCAGAACGAGGACGGGATCCTGATCGAGCCGCCGATGTCCGAGCCGGTCGCCAGGGCCGCCGTGCCGGCGGCGAGGGATGCCGCGGACCCACCGCTCGACCCGCCCGGCGAGTACTGCGTGTTCCACGGGTTGCGGGTGACGCCCCAGAGCCGGGACCAGGTGACCGGCGCGCAGGAGAACTCCGGAGTGGTGGTCCTGGCGTGCACGATGCCGCCCGCGTCGATGATCCGCTGCACGAAGGCATTGGTCTTGTCTGCGATGTTGTCGCGCAGCGGCAGCGACCCGAGCGTGTTGTGCTGGCCGGCGATCTCGGCCTCCTCCTTCACCGCCACCGGCAGGCCTTCGAGCGGCCGTGGCGCCCCGCCCTTGCCGCCATAACGGGCCTCCGCCGCCCGGGCCTGCTCCAGCGCCTGGTCGAAGAAGGTCTCGGCGAAAGCGTTGATCACCGGCTCGACTGCCTCGGCGCGCTCGATCACCGCGGTGACCAGTTCGACCGGTGACAGCTCGCGGGTACGGAACTCCTGCAGTGCCTGCGTGGCGGGCAGGTAGTGAAGGTCGGTCATGGAGTCTGTCGTTCCTCCCTGGCGCCGGCCAGAGCCCGGCGCCTCGGTTTCCAGCCTGGCCGCGGCACGCTGGCGCGGAGCCGCTGGGTGTAGGGGTCCTGCGGATCGTCGAGCACCCGCGCGGTGGGGCCGCGCTCCACCACCGCCCCGCGGTGCAGCACGATCGCCTCGTCGGTGAGCTGGCGCACGACCGCCAGGTCGTGGCTGATCAGGATGTAGGAGACGCGTGTCTCGTCGCGGATGTCGGCGAGCAGGTTCAGGACCTGCGCCTGGATCGACACGTCCAGCGCCGCGACCGATTCGTCGAGGATCAGCACGCGGGGCTCGGCCGCGAGGGCCCGCGCGATCGCGACCCGCTGGCGCTGGCCCCCGGACAGGGCACGGGGGAGGGCGCGGGACTGGCGCGCGTCCAGGCCCACCAGGTCGATGAGCTCGGCGATCCGGGTGCGGCGGCGGTCGGCGGGCCACCCGTGGTGCAGCCGCAGCACCTCATCGATGGTGGCCTCGGCGCTCTGGCGCGGGTCCAGGCTGGTGTAGGGGTCCTGGAACACGATCTGGACCTCACCGCCCCGCCGGCGCCGGTCCCTCGCCGACCGGGCGGGCCGGGACCGGTCGCGGCCGCAGGCCGTGATCGTCCCCTTGGTCGGCCGCTCCAGCCCGACGATCATCCTGGCGATGGTGGTCTTGCCCGAGCCCGACTCCCCGACGATGGCGAGCGATCCGGCCTCGGGGATGCCGAACGACACGTCGTCCACCGCGACCAGCGGGCCGAACTCCTTGCGGAGGCCCGCCACCTCCAGCGCGGCCGTCCCGTTGGCCTCTGGCGCGGGAGTCTCGGGCACGGGGGGCCCGGGCACGGGGGTTTCAGGCATCAAATGCCCCCTGAAGCTTCCCGCGCAGTTCCTCGGTGCGCACGCACCGGGACAGCCCACCGCCGATCTCGATCAGGTCCGGCACCTCGGCCAGGCAGGCGTCCTGCGCGTGCGGGCAGCGCGGCGCGAACGCGCACTCCTCCTGTGGCGCCTCGAACGCCGACAGCGGCCGGCCCGGGATCGCCCGGAGCCGGTGCGCCGTCTGCGCGATGTCCGGGCGCGCTCCCGCGAGCGCCGCCGTGTACGGATGCAGCGGATCGTCGTGCAGTAGCGACGAGCGGCGGATCTCCACGATCTGGCCGGCGTACATCACCGCGGTGCGGTCGCAGATCGCGGCCGCCAGCTCCAGGTCGTGCGTGATGAAGAGCATGGTCAGGCCGAATTCGCGGCGCAGGTCGTCGAGTATCGCCATCACCTCCGCCTGGGTGGTGACGTCGAGCGCGGTGGTCGGCTCATCGGCCAGCAGCAGCCGCGGCTGGGTCAGCAGCGCCGCGGCGATCATCACCCGCTGCAGCATGCCGCCCGACAGCTGGTGCGGGTACTGGCGGAGCCGGCGCTCCCCGTCCTCGATGCCGACCTGGCCGAGCATGTCGACGGCGCGGGCGCGTGCCTGTCCGGCCGGGACCGACATGTTCGTGCGCAGCGCCTCGGTCATGAAGTCCCCGATCCGCCGGACCGGGTTGGTGTGTGCCCGCGGGTCCTGGAAGATCATCGCCACCTGGCCGCGGTACTGGCGCAGCCCGGCGCCGGTGAGGGCGCCGACGTCACCGCCGTCGAACCGGATCGAGCCGGTGACCTGGGCTCCGGCGGGCAGCAGCCGGTCGATCGCGCGGGCCGTCATCGACTTGCCCGACCCCGACTCGCCCACCAGGCCGAACGCCTCACCCGGGCGCAGGGAGAAGCTCACTTCACGCAGGACGGGCCGGTGGATGCCGTCGATGGGCAGGCGGACGTTCAGGCCGTCGACGTCGAGCAGCGGTGTCCCCGGCGCGGTCTCGTCCGGCGTCACCGCGGCCGCCGCGGCCTGGGGCTCGCTCACCGGGGGGCCGCCTGGGCCTGCTCGAACAGCCGCTCGCCGAGCACGTTAAACGCGATCACGACCGCCACGATGCATACGCACGCGGCGAGCGCCGGCAGCGGGTAGCCCTGCGGAATGCCTACCTGGTTCTCGGAGATCATGACTCCCCAGTTGGGCTCCGGGGGCTGGACCCCGAGGCCGAGGAAGGAGATGGCCGCCAGGTCGACCATCGCATAACCGAACAGGATGGTCGCCTGCGCCACGATGAGCGGCATGATGTTGGGGATCAGGTGCCGCAGGCAGATCGAGGTGGCGGAGGCCCCCTGCACCTCCAGCGCGGCGACGTACGGCTGGTTCCGCTCCTTGAGCGCCGCGCCGCGCAGCACGCGGGCGACGTAGGGCATGTAGGCGATGGACAGCGCGATCGCCGCGGCGGTCAGGCCCGCGCCGAACACCGCGGCCGCGAGGACCGCGAGCAGGATGCCGGGGAAGGCGAACAGGACATCGAGCCCGGACGAGATGAAGGCGTCGAGGGCGCCTCCCCGCCAGGCGGCGGCGACCGCGAGGAGCACTCCGGCGAGCATGCTGCCCAGGACGACCGCCAGCGGCCCGAGCATCGATGTCCGCGCCCCGACGATCAGCCGGGACAGCACGTCGCGCCCCTCGAAGTCGTACCCGAGCAGGTGACCGCCGACCGGCCCGACCCAGGCCAGCGAGAGGTTCGGCGTGATCGGGTCGTAGGGGGCGAGGAAGGTGCCGAATATCGCCATGAACGTCGCGATCGCGATGACGATCGCGGACGCGATGCCGGCCGGCCCGGTCGCGCGCAGCATGGCCCAGCCCCGGCTGGTGCGTGAGACCGGCCGGGCCGCGGTCACCGGGATGGCCGCGCTCATTGGGCGCGGCTCCCCAGGGCGACCCGTGGGTCGAGCACCGCGTAGAGCACGTCCACGATCACGTTGACCACCACGAACGCGGTCACGAGCACGAGCGAGATGCCCTGGACCACGGCGAGATCCTTGGACTGGGCGGAGAGGACCAGGTAGGCGCCGAGCCCGTTCAGGCTGAACGCGACCTCGACCACGGCCGCCACTGCGATAAGCGAGGCGATCGTGATGCCGGTGACCGTGGTGATCGGGATGGCGGCGTTGCGCAGGATATGGCGCTGGATCAGCTGCCGGCCGGGGATGCCGCGGCTGACCGCGGTCTGCACGTGCTCGCGCCGCCCTTCCTCCCGGACCGACGCCCGGGTGACCCGGGCGACGATCGCGAGCGAGGAGATGGCCAGGGCGATCGCTGGCAGCGTGAAGTGCCGGACGTTGCTGAGGAAGTCGGTGCCGTTCCCCAGGGCCGGGAACCAGCCGAGCTTGACCGCGAACACCAGGATGAGCACGATCGCCGCCACGAAGGCGGGGATGGCCGCCGAGACCGCGGTCGTCACCAGCGTGCTCGTGTCGAACGCCCCCGGCCGGAGCCCGGAGAGGATGCCCAGGCCGATCCCCAGGGCGACGATGATCAGGGCCGCGTATAGGACCAGCCCGGCGGTGGTCCAGATCCGGGACGCGATCAGCGTGGACACGTTCTCCCGGAGCGTGATCGAGATCCCCAGGTTCCCGTGCAGGGCGTTCTTGAGCCAGTACCAGTACTGGGCGAGGAACGGCTCGTTCAGGTGATAGCGCGCCTCAAGCACGGCGATGCTGCTGGGCGGCAGGGTCCGGCCGCCCGACAGCGCCGCGATCGGGTTCCCCGGCGCCAGGTACAGCGCCGCGAAGATGACGAAACTCGCCACGAGCAGGCTGGCCACCAGCATGGCCAGCCTGCGCGCGAGAAACCGCCAGTGCATCGGTCCGGCTGGCCCGGCTCAGCCGCTCCCGCCCAGGCCGTCCGCCCAGGGGGCGAACATGTAGGCGAAGGAGGCGACCGCGCCGGTCAGGCCCTTGCCGAGCAGCAGGATGGACGTCGGCTGGACGTTGGGGATCCACGGCAGCTGCTGCATCGCCAGCTTCTCGGCCTTCGCCACCAGCGCCGCCCGCTTGTTCAGGTTGGCCGTGCTGCGGGCCTGTTCCATCGCCGCGGTGATCTGCGGGTTGTTGAAGTTGGTGTAGTTCTGCGAGCCGCCCGGCAGGACCAGCGTGGACAGCAGCGCGGCCGGGTCGGCGTAGTCGCCGTAGTTTACGGTCAGGAAGCCGTCGATGCCCGCCCGGGCCTTGGGGTCAATGAAGAAGTTGATGTAGTTCTGGGCCGACACCGACTTCAGCACCACCTTCAGGCCGATCGCCTGGGCGGCCGCCTGGTAGTCGCCGGTTACCGCGGCGATGTTCGCCAGCTGGCTGGAGGTGCCGATGGTGAAGGTCTTGCCGGTGGCCCCGGCCTGCTGGACGAGCTTCTTGGCCTCGGCGATGTTCTGGGTCAGCACCGGCGAGCCGTCGTAGGCGGCGGTGAACACGGACTTGCCGTAGCCGAACGTGCCCGGGTTGGACAGCCACCGCGGCATCAGCGCCGCGCCCTTGTACACCGAGTTGATGATGCCCTGGCGGTTCAGCGCCAGCGACAGCGCCTGGCGGACCTTGAGGCTGCCGAGCACGCCCTTGAAACTGGAGATGATGAAGGCGTCAGTGGACCAGCCCGGGCCCTGGTACACCTTGACGGTGCTGCTGTTCTTCAGCTGGTCCAGGGTGGGGAGCCCGAAGGCATAGTCCCCCTGGATCGCGCCGGTCAGCATGCCCGAGGTGAAGGACGCGATGTCCGGCGCGCCCTTGATGGTGATCTGATCGACCAGCGGGTGGACCGAGGGGTTCCAGTAGTGCGGGTTGCGGACCGCGATCACGCCGACGCCCGGGTTCCAGGACTTGAACATGTAGGCGCCGGTGCACATGATCGACCCGGCCGGGGTGCCGTAGTTCTTGCCCTGCTTCTGGGCGCAGGCCTTCTCGATGATGATGCCCGGCATCGAGGCCAGCTCGCCCTGCAGCCAGTAGTCGGGCTGCTTGAGGGTGATCGTCACCTGGCTGGACCCGGTCGCCGCGATCGACTTCACCCGGTTGAACACGAGTGAGTAGAACCCGCCGAGCTTGGGGTCGGTGTTGCGGTCCAGGCTGTAGACCACGTCCGCGGGCGTCACCGGGTTGCCGTCCCAGAACTTCACCCCCGGCCGCAGCGTGAACACCATGGTGGTGGGGGAGGGGCTGGCGACGCTCGCGAGGCCGGGTTGCAGCGAGCCGTTGGGCGCCTGGCGCAGCAGCGACTCGCACATCAGCGAGTCGGCGGTGTTCTCGGGGTAGTCGAAAGCGTAGATGGGGTCGAGCGAGTTGACGTCACGGTAGACGGCCCAGGTGACCGACGGCACCGTCTTGGTGCCCGCCTGGGTGCCCGTTACCAGGCCCTTGGTCGGTGAGATGTTGCCCGCCGACGACGAGCCCGCGCTGTTCGCGGACCGGCCGCACCCCGCGGCCAGAAGTGCGCACGCCGCCACCACCGCGGTGACCGCCCCAACCTTGCTTCTCGCACCCATTAGCTCCTCCTCAGGGCCAGCCAGCACTGTCCGATGTCGGCGCCCGGCGCCGCCTCGATCCGTTTACCGTTCGATCCCCCGCACCCTCGCCTCGATCGCGTCGAGCATCAGGTCGAGCCCGTAGCGAAATGCCTTGTCGATGTCCAGGTACAGCGACGCCGCGGTCGCGGTCAGATTCGGGAACCGGCCGGCCGGCAGCATCCGGTAGACCTGGCGCCAGCCCGCGAGGCTCTCCTCCGTCGCCCGCGCGTCGAACACCGTCGCGCCGATCGTGTAGGTCTCGAGCGCCTCATAGGCGATGGGCACCTCGTCCTCGGCCACCCCGGCCTCGCGCAACAGGGCGATGCAGCGCTCGACGTTGCCGAACCCGTTCTCCAGCCGGGGCGGCGCGAGCTGCAGCGCGAGCAGCGCCCGCGGGTGCACGAGGTAGACGCGCCGCAGGGCGAGCAGCAACTCGCGCAGCTGATCACGCCATCCGCCGGACAGCTCAAGCCCGTCGGTCACCTCGGCCAGCAGGCGGTCGGCCGCCGCGGTGAGGATCTCGTCCTTGTCCCGGAAGTGGCGGTACACCGCGGTCGGGTCCACGCCGAGCTCACTGCCGAGGCGCCGGAGGCTGACGCTGTCGTTGTCCTCGGCCTCCACCAGGCGCAGATAGGCGTCGACTATCACGTCCCGCGAGAGCCGACTCGCGACGGGATTCTGCGCCGGCATGCAGGCATCGTGACCGCCCCGGCGATCGGGTGTCAACAGCGCTGACATCACTGTTGAGCAACGATGGCGGGCGTCAGAGGTTATCCCCGGGAGTACACGACCCGACCACGGACCCAGGTCTGGATGACCTCCGCATGACAGATCTCGCCCGCCGGGATGTGGGCGAGATCCGCGTTCACGACGGCAAGATCAGCGTTGTAGCCCTCGGCGATCGAGCCGGTCACGGTGCCGAGTCCGTTGACCCGGGCGCTGCCCGACGTGTACGCGGTCAGGATGGACGTCAGGCCGATGGCCTGCTGGGACAGGAAGGGGTCACCGCCCTGACCGCCGGCCCGGGCAGGCAGGTGCCGGTTGACGGCGACGTGCGCCCCCCACAGTGGGTTGGGGCTGCTGACCGGCCAGTCGCTGCCCGCGCACATGGCCGCCCCGGCCGCCTCCAGGGACCGGAAAGGGTACTGCCAGCCGGCCCGGCGTTCCCCGAGGAACGGGATGGTCAGCTCGTCCATCTGCGGCTCGTGGGTGGCCCAGAGCGGCTGGATGTTGGCGGTCGCCGACACGCGGGCGAAGCGCGGGACGTCATCGGGGTGGATGACCTGCAGGTGAGCCAGGTGATGCCGGCCCCCGCCCGCGCCGTTGGCCCGCCGGGCCGCCTCCACGGCGTCCAGGGCGTTGCGGACGGCACGGTCGCCCAGCGCGTGGAAGTGCACCTGGAACCCTTCGCGGTCGAGCGCGGCCACGAAGGTGGGCAGCTCGTGGGGGTCGATGAAGTCGAGGCCGGCCTTTCCGGTGGAGCACCCGTCCCCGTCCAGGTAGGGCTCCAGCATGGCGGCCGTGTGGTTCTCGGCGACACCGTCCAGCATCATCTTCACGCTGGTGGCGCGGAAGGTCCCGGCCTGCCCGGTGCTGCGCTGCTCGAGCAGTTCGCTGAGCTGTTCCAGGCCACGGTGCCGGTCCCACCACAGGGCGCCGGTCACGCTGGCCAGCAGGGTGCCCGCCTCCGCCGCCCGCAGGTAGGCGGTCAGCGGGTCGGCCTCGCCCTCGTACCGCCCTACAATCGCGTCCTGCCAGCCGGTGATGCCCAGGGACAGCAGGTAGTCCTGGGCGGTCAGCAGCGCGTTGTACCAGTCGTCCTCGGTGATCTCGGGCAGGAGGCGGGATACCAGGATGGCCGCGCCCTCCTGCAGCATGCCGACGGGCTCGCCGGCGGCGTCCCGCTCGATCCGGCCGTCCGCGGGGTCCGGGGTCGACCTGTCGATGCCCGCCAGGGCCAGCGCCCGGCTGTTCACCCACGCGCCGTGGCCGTCACGGTTGGGCAGGAAGACGGGCCGGTCGGGCACGACCGCATCGAGCGCCTGCCGCGTCGGTATCCCGCCCGGGAAGGCATCCATGGACCAGCCGCCGCCCGAGATCCATTCCTCGTCGGGGTGCTCGGCGGCGTAGGCGGCCACGAGCTCGATGTAGCCGGCCGCCGTCGAGGCCGCCCGCAGGTCACAGCGCCGCATCTGATCGCCGGCGAAGACCGGATGGGCGTGCGCGTCCACGAAGCCGGGCATCAGCGTGCCGCCGCCCAGGTCGATCGGCTCCGCCTTGCCGAGCCGCCCGGCAGGCCCCGGGCCGACCTCTGTGATCCGCCCGCCGCCTACCCGGACGCAGGTACCAGCGGGGAGGAAGGCACGTCCGTCAAAGACGGTGCCGTTGTGGAAGACCATCTCATCATTGACCGGCACCGCTTGGCCTCTCTGACAAGCCGATGCCCGAGATTAGATCAGCGGCCAAAAATGTTTGTCAATGCCTATGACATTAGAGGTCAAGACGTATGGCGGACAGTCGCGGGCCCGGGCGGGCCAGGGGGAGATCGCCGTTGCCGCGCGTTTACTTGCTGGTCGAGCCGTCGGCGTGGATCACCCGGAAGCCGAGATAGGGCACCAAAGCGTCCGGCAGCTGCACGGACCCGTCAGCCTGCTGCCCCTGCTCGAGGATCGCCACCAGCGTCCGCCCGATCGGCAGCCCGGACCCGTTGAGGGTGGCCACATAGCCGCGCTGGCCATCCTTGGCGAGACGGATGCCCGCCCGCCGCGCCTGGAAGGTGGAGCAGTCCGAGCAGCTGGAGATCTCGCGGTAACGCTGCTGGCTGGGCAGCCACACCTCCACGTCGTAGGTGAACTGCGCCGCGAAGCTGATGTCCCCGGCCGCCAGCGCCATCACCCGGTAGGCCAGGCCCAGCTCCTGGAGGCAGGTCTCGGCGTGGCCGAGCATGATCTCCAGCTCATCGCCCGACCGCGCCGGGTCGCAGACGCGGACCAGTTCGACCTTGGAGAACTGGTGCACCCGGATCAGCCCGCGCGTGTCCCGGCCGTAGGAACCCGCCTCCGACCGGAAGCACGGCGTCCAGGATGTATAGGCCAGTGGCAGGTCCCCGGCGGCCAGCGTTTCACCCGCGTGCAGGTTCGTGAGCGGAACCTCGGCGGTGGGGATGAGGAACAGCTCCCGGTCCGCGATCCCGGTCTTGAAGAGGTCTTCCTCGAACTTGGGCAGCTGGCCGGTGCCGGTCATGGTCGCCCGGCTCACGAGCGCGGGCAGCGAGAACTCGGTATAACCGTGCCGTCCGGTGTGCAGGTCCAGGAAGTACTGGGCGATGGCCCGTTCCAGCTGGGCGCCAACGCCCTTGAGGACAGCAAACCGCGGGCCGGACAGTTTCGCCGCCCGGGCGAAATCGAAGATACCCAGGCGCTCGCCGATGGCCGCGTGATCGGCCGGCTCGAAGCCGAATACCGGCAGATCGCCCCACCGGCGTATCTCAACGGCAAAGTCCTCGGAGTCGCCATCCGGGCAGCGGTCCTCCGGCAGGTTCGGAATCCCCAGCAGCAGCGCCCGCAGCTCATCATCGAGCTGCTGCTGCCGCCGCTCACCGGCCGCGATCTGCGCCTTCAGGGCCCGGCCACGTTCTACCAGCTTGCCGGTGTCCTCCCGGCGCTTGGCCGTTGCCTGCACCTCTTGCGCGGTCCGCCTGGATTCCGCCCGCGCGCTTTCGACCTCACCGATCGCGGCATTGCGCCCGCTGAGCAGGCTGCCCAGCTTGTCCAGGTCCAGCTGATAGCCGCGCCGGGCCAGCCTGCGCACGGCGTCGGTGGCCGGGTCGAGCAATACGCGCGGATCGTGCATCAATACGTCCTTACCGCTCAGGATCGCCGGGGCACACAGACTATCCGGCGGTACCGGACCAGCGGCAGCGGTTTTATCACCCTGAATACAAACCCATTCCGCCCATCAGCTAATGCATTCCTGTATGCAGATCCGGTGCAGCATCAGTTTCACCGAGGGAGGGGTTCGCGGATGACCTCCGCCGGGTCCTTGTCCACGCGCAGCCCCCGGTATGTCGGCGCCCGCATCCGCCCGGCCGAGGTCCATCCGGTGAAGGCCACCTCGATCACCAGCGCCGGCTCCACCCAGACGGCGGGGCGGGCGTGCTCGGGCGGGATCGGACTGGCGAACGGTGACGTGGCCCGGCGCAGCGGCGTCAGCCGCTGCCACAGCATGTCCAGGGCCTGCTGGCTGAACCCGGTGCCAACATGGCCCGCGTACTCCAGGCCACCGGCGCCCTGCACGCCGATGAGCAGGGAGCCGAACCGGCCTGCCCGCACCCCTTCGCCCGGCTTCCAGCCCCCGACCACGACCTCCTGCTGCTGGAGATTCTTGATCTTGCGCCAGCTGCCGGTCCGCCTGCCCGGCTCATAGCGGGACGCCAGGCGCTTGGCCACGATGCCTTCCAGCCCGTGCTGGACGGACACGGCCTGCACGTCGGCGCCCGCTTCCCCGGTGAACGAGGGCGGCGTCTGCCAGCGCGGGCCCTGCAGATCGAGCTCTTCCAGCAGTGGGCGCCGCGCCCGGTAGGGCTCGTCGAGCAGCGGCCGCCCGTCCAGGTGCAGCAGGTCGAACGCCAGGTAGGTGACCGGCACCTGGGGGGCCAGCCGCTGCGCCAGGCCCGGTTTGCGGGCGTTCATGCGCTGCTGGAGCCGCTCGAAGTCGGGCCAGCTGTCCTCGCCCAGGGCCACGATCTCCCCGTCCAGGACCGCCTGCCGCCTGCCGACGGCCGCTCCCAGGCCGCCCAGCTCGGGGTAGTCCTGCGTGAGGTCCTGGCCGGTCCGTGACATCAGCCGGACCCGCTCGCCCCCGATGTAGGCCAGCGCGCGCAGGCCGTCCCACTTCATCTCGTACGCCCAGGCGCCGTCGTCGGCCGGCAGGTCCCCGATGCGGGCCAGCATCGGCACGATCCGGTCGGGCAGCGGCGTCCGCTCCCGGTGGATCATCCAGCTGTCATCGCCGGTGCGGAACAGGGCGTACCCGCCGGTGAGCCTGCTGCCGTGCAGGACCACCTTCACCTCGCGGTCGTCCCACTTGAGCGTCTGGTAGGTGCCGTGGTCCCAGATCGTCACCGCGCCCGCGCCGTACTCACCGCGCGGGATCTCACCGGAGAAGCGGGCGTACTCCAGCGGGTGGTCCTCGGTGGGCACGGCGAGATGGTTGGCGGCCGGGTCGTCCGGCACCCCTTTGGGCAGCGCCCAGGACACCAGCACGCCGTCGCGCTCCAGCCGGAAGTCCCAGTGCAGCCGCCGCGCGTGGTGTTCCTGCACGACGAAGACACCCGCCGCCGGTGGTTCGCCCCGCCCGGCGGGGCCGCCTGCGCCCAGTTGTCCGGCCGCGCGCCGGGCGGGGCCGGACGGCATCGGCTCGGGGGTGCGGCCCGGGTTCCGCTTGCGGCGGTAGTCGTGCAGTGGGTCCACGTCCCTGATCTTCCCAGGCTGCCGCCGCTCAGCAGCCGTTCGGGTAGCGGCCCCACGGATCCAGCTGCCGCCGGGGGTACCCGTACCATCGAGTGTCCGGCCGGGCCAGTGGGGCCCGGCCGCACGCGGTCACCGTTCGTTACGCATGGAGCTGGGGAATGACGAAGCGCTCCCTCACCGGGATCAAGCCGACCGGGATTCCGCACATCGCGAACTACATCGGCGCGATCCGCCCGGCGCTGGCGCTCAGCGAGCAGTATGACGCCTTCTACTTCATCGCCGACTACCACGCGCTGACGACCGTCAAGGATCGCCAGGCCCTCATCGACCTGACCTACGAGGTGGCCGCCGCCTGGCTGGCGATGGGCCTGAACCCGGAGCAGGTGACGCTCTACCGGCAGTCCGATCTCCCCGAGGTGTTCGAGCTGACGTGGATCTTGGGGTGCGTCACGCCGAAGGGCCTGATGAACCGCGCTCACGCCTACAAGGCGGCTGTCGCCGAGGCGGAGAAGCAGGGCAAGGCGGACGTCGATGCCGGGATCAACATGGGGGTCTACTACTACCCGGTTCTGATGGCGGCCGACATCTTGCTGTTCTCGGCCGACGTCGTGCCGGTGGGCAGGGATCAGTCGCAGCACCTTGAGATGACCCGTGATATCGCAGAGAAATTCAACCTGACCTACGGCGATGTCCTGACGATCCCGGAGCTGGTGGTCAGCTCGACCGCGGCCAGCATCCTGGGCCTGGACGGCCGGAAGATGAGCAAGTCCTACCGCAACGTCCTGCCGCTGTTCGCCGGGCCGGACGAGCTGGCCAGGCTGATCCGCCGGTTCAAGACCGACTCCACCGGGGCGGGCGAGCCGAAGGACCCCGAGACCACGGGCCTGTTCCAGATCTACCGGGAGATCGCCGCCCCCGATGACGCCCAGCGGGTTCGTGCGGCCCTCGAAGATGGCGGGATGTCGTGGAAAGAGCTCAAGGATGCGGTGTTCGAGCTGCTCGACGGCTTCCTCGCCGGGCCGCGGGAGCGATACCGCGAGCTCATGGCCGACAAGGCGCAGATCCAGCGGGTGCTGGCCACCGGCGCCGAGCGGGCCCGGCCCGAGGCCGCTGAGCTGCTCGCCCGTGTCCGCCACGCGATCGGCCGCGAGCCACTGAACCTCTGACGTGATGGCCGGGATCGGCGTCACCGGGGCACACCCATATCTGCGGCACCGCCCGGCCTGATTCGGCCGCTGGGTGGGGTGGTGGCTCAGTTGGTGAAGGGTGCGGCGAGATTGATCAGCTGAGTGATCAGCCCGGGTGTGGGCAGGCGGGCGAGGGTGTCGGAGATCTCGGCGCAGGCGTGCTGGCGGTGTCCTGCGGCGGTATGGGGGTCCAGCGCCACGCCGGCCTGGGCGTGCAGGAAATTGAGCATGCAGGCGATGAGCATGCTGAACGATTGCTCGTCGCGGATCCTGCCGGGCCCGCCGGCCGCCCGGTAGGCGGCGAGGGTG
>DATINY010000059.1:0-4929 GCA_035473755.1 Streptosporangiaceae bacterium | reverse complement strand
CGGGCGGGCACCAGCCGCTCCAGTTCCTCCCCGGTGGACTGGCGCATGTTGGTGAGCTTGCGCTCGCGGGTGATGTTGACGTCCATGTCGTCAGCGCGCGCGTTCTCCCCGACGATCATCCCTTCGTAGACCTCGGTGCCCGGCGACACCAGCAGCGAGCCGCGCTCCTGGAGGGAGGAGCAGGCGTAGCTGGTGACCGTCCCGGACCGGTCGGCCACCAGCGAACCGGTCGGGCGCGCCCGCATCGGCCCCGACCACGGCTCGTAGCCCTCGAACACGTGGTGGGCGATGCCGGTCCCCCGGGTGTCGGTGAGGAACTGGGTGCGGAACCCGATCAGCCCGCGCGCGGGCACGGTGTAGTCGAGCCGCACCCAGCCGGTGCCGTGGTTGGTCATGTTCGCCATCCGGCCCTTGCGCACGGCCAGCAGCGCGGTCACCGCGCCCAGGTAGTCCTCCGGCACGTCGACGGTGAGCCGTTCCACCGGCTCGTGCAGCGCGCCATCGATCTGCCTGGTGACGACGGTGGGGCGGCCCACGGTCAGCTCGTAGCCCTCCCGGCGCATGGTCTCGACCAGGACGGCCAGGGCCAGCTCGCCCCGGCCCTGCACCTCCCAGGTGTCCGGCCGGTCGGTGGGCAGCACCCGCAGCGACACGTTGCCGACCAGCTCTCGCTCCAGCCGGTCACGCACCAGCCGCGCGGTGAGCTTGGTGCCCTTCTCGCGGCCGACCAAGGGCCCGGTGTTGACGCCGATCGTCACCGACACCGCCGGCTCGTCGACGGTGATCAGCGGCAGCGGCCGCGGGTCGGCGGCGTCCGCCAGCGTCTCGCCGATCATGATGTCGGCGATGCCCGCCACCGCGATGATGTCCCCCGGGCCCGCGGTCTGGGCCGGCACCCGCTCCAGCGCCTCGGTGAGGTACAGCTCGGTGATCTTCACGCGCTCCACCGAGCCGTCCCGGCGGCACCAGGCCACCTGCTCGCCGCGGCTGATCGTCCCGCTGTGCACCCGGCACAGCGCGATCCGGCCCAGGTAGGAGGAGGCGTCCAGGTTGGTGACGTGCGCCCGCAGCGGCGCGCCGGGCTGGTACGTGGGCGCGGGCACGGTATCGCGCAGCACGGCGAACAGCGGCTCCAGGTCCGGCGAGTCCGGCAGGGTGCCGTCCTCCGGCCGGGTGAGCGACGCCCGGCCCGCCCGGGCCGAGGCGTACACGATCGGGAACTCGATCTGCTCCTCGGTCGCGTCCAGGTCCAGGAACAGCTCGTAGCAGGCGTCCACCACCTCGGCGATCCGGGCGTCGGCCCGGTCCACCTTGTTGATCACCAGGATGACCGGCAGGCCCGCCGCCAGCGTCTTGCGCAGCACGAACCGGGTCTGCGGCAGCGGACCCTCGCCTGCATCGACCAGCAGCAGGACACCGTCCACCATGGAAAGCCCGCGCTCGACCTCGCCCCCGAAGTCGGCGTGTCCGGGCGTGTCCACGATGTTAATGGTCAGCCCGCCGTGCCGGACGGCGGTGTTCTTGGCCAGGATCGTGATGCCCTTTTCCCGCTCAAGGTCGCCGGAGTCGAGCACCCGCTCGGCCACGCGCTCGTTCGCGCGGAAGGCCCCGGACTGCCACAGCATCGCGTCGACCAGCGTGGTCTTGCCGTGGTCGACATGGGCCACGATGGCGACGTTGCGCAGGTCGTCCCTGGTGGCCAGGGCAGGTGCAGGCACGGGCATAGGAAGCCTCAAAAGAGGATGCGGTCTGGGGGGTACGGCAGATTCAACCGCCGGGGACCCCCATTCTATTTCACCGGCATAACGGCGGTGCCGGCCGCCCGCCTGCCCCTCGCCGCCCGCCTGCCTCCCGCCGCCACCTGCGCCACGCCGCCCGCCTGCCCGCGCCGGCCACGTGCAACGCCTTCTTGAAGGGTTCTTCACGGCCTCTTAACGCGGACCCTGATGAGATCAGATCCCATGCGCGACAGATACGAGCCTCCGACTGACCCGCAGCGGTGGCCGGCCTTCGGGCCGGCCTACCCGGCGCGGGGCGCGGGTGACCCGCACGGCTACGACTGGGACCCGGACTACATGGCCCGGTCCGACGGGCCGGCCGACGAGGCACGTGACCAGGGCCTGCGCCGCCTGTCCATGCTGACCCTGCACGCCGCTGGGCTCAGCGTGGTGACCGCGATCGGCTTCGCGACAGTGTTCGCGACCACCGCCCATGCCCAGACGGGGACCGCGGTCACGGCCAAGCCCTCCCCGGGCCCGGCGACGGCATCCGGCACGCCGTCGCCGGGCCCGACCCCCACGCACCACAAGAAGAAGAAAAAGCACCACCACCAGGCAGCACCCGCGGCGGCGCCCGCCACTTCCGCCGCGGCCGCCGCGGCCGCCCCCGCGGCGGCTCCGCCTACCCTGGCCCCGCCCACCACGGCGCCGGCCCCGGCTCCGCCCAGCCCGGCGCCCACTCAGGCGACGTCCTCCGGATCCGTCCCGGCATGAGGGCCGCGCCGGTCGAGGCCATCGGCGCCCGCACGTTCTCCGCCCTTGGCACCTTCGCATCGCTGCTCGTCACCGACCGCCGCGGCCTGGAACTGGCGTACGGGCTGCTCGCCGGCGAACTGCTGGCGGTGGACATGGCCTGTTCCCGCTTCCGCCCGGATTCCGAGCTGTGGCGGGTCAACCATGCCCACGGCCACCCGGTCGGGATCAGCCCACTGCTGACCGAGGCTCTGGCCACCGCCCTGACCGCCGCCCGGATCACCGACGGCGACGTGGATCCGACCTGTGGGCAGTCGCTGGCCCGGCTCGGTTACGACCGGGACTTCGCGCAAACACAGCAGGACACCACCGACCTGGCCACGCAACCGGCGCCCGCGGCCGGCTGGCAGACCGTGGAACTGGACACCGAACAGCGCACCGTCCGGGTGCCCGAAGCCGTCATGCTGGACCTGGGCGCGACGGCCAAGGCGCTGGCGGCCGACCGGGCCGCGGCCCGGATCCACACCGCGGTGAGCTGCGGCGTCCTGGTCAACCTCGGTGGCGACATCCGGGTCGCCGGCGAGCCGCCCGCCGGCGGCTGGCGGGTCGGGATCCTCGACGATCTGACCGGCGCGCCCCGCCGTGCCCAGGCCGAGCCCAGCCAGGCGGTCATCATCCGCGATGGCGGCCTCGCCACCTCCAGCACCCACGCCCGGGCCTGGCAGCGGGGCGTGACCCAGCTGCACCACATCATCGCGCCGGGCACCGGGCTGCCCGCGGACTCCTGCTGGCGTACCGTCAGCGTGGCCGCCGCCACCTGCGTCGACGCGAACACGGCGAGCACGGCCGCGATCCTGCGCGGCGAGCGCGCGCCGCAATGGCTCGACGGGCTGCACCTGCCGGCCCGCCTGGTGCGTCATGACGGCACGACGATCACCGTCGGCGGCTGGCCCGCCGGCCCCGCCGGCATAGGAAGCCAGCTATGAGCTTTTCCACCAACGGGCCAGGTCTGTGGTACGCCACCAGAGCGACCGGCCTGGTAACGCTGCTCCTGCTAACCGCCAGCGTGCTGCTGGGGATCCTCACCACCGGCCGGTTCGCCGGCGGCAGCTGGCCGCGTTTCCTCACCGTGGGCCTGCACCGCAACCTCTCCCTGCTGGTCGTGACGTTCCTGGCGCTGCACGTGGGCACGACAGTGGTCGACAAATTTGTGTCCATCCCGCTGACGGCGGCGTTCATACCCTTCGCCTCGTCCTACAAAATGATCTGGCTGAGCCTGGGCGCGGTCGCGCTCGACCTGCTCGTCGCCCTGGTGGCGACCAGCCTGATCAGGAACCGGCTGGGACTGCGGATCTGGCGCTGGGTCCACTGGGCCGCCTATGTCTGCTGGCCGGTCGCGCTGGCGCACGGCCTGGGCGCGGGCACGGACCGGGGCACCCTGTGGGTGTTCGTGCTCACCATCGCCTGCGCCGCGATGGTCGTCGGCGTGGCCACCTGGCGCTTCGCCGGTGCGGCCCGGGCAGGTGCCCGGTGACCTCGATCGCCCTGTCCGCCTACCGCGCGCCGGCCCTGCGCCTGCCCCGCCTGCTGGCTGGCGTCTCCTACTACCATCCGACCGGGCTGGGCGAGCACGAGGAGCTATATGGGCCGCTGCCGCTGCCGCCGGCGACGACGCGGAACCGCTCCGGGCGGCCACGGCCGGAGCGCCTGATCGACCTCGTGGAGCGCTCCGGGCTCACCGGCCGGGGCGGAGCCGGCTTCCCGACCGGCAGGAAGATGCGCGCGGTCGCCGCCCGGCCCGGCAAGACGGTCGTCGTCGCCAACGGCGCCGAAAGCGAGCCCGCCAGCTGCAAGGACCGGCTGCTGCTCACCCGCGCGCCGCATCTGATCCTGGACGGCATCACGCTGGCCGCCTACGCGGTCGGGGCCGACGAGGCCTACCTGGTCGTGCACGGGCAGGAAGCCGGCCTGATGACCAGCCTGGAGGACGCCATCGCCGACCGGGAGACGCTCGGCCTCGACCCGGTGCCGATCCGGCTCACCGGCATCCCGGCCCGGTACGTCTCCAGCGAGCAGTCCTCGATCGTCCAGTACCTGAGCGGCGGGCCGGCCAAGCCGACCTTCTCGCCCCCCCGGCCGCATGAGCGGGGCGTGAAGGGGCGGCCCACCCTGGTGAACAACGTCGAGACGCTCGCCCACCTGGCGCTGATCGCCCGCTACGGTGACGGCTGGTTCCGCGGGGTCGGGACGCCGTCGGCCCCGGGCTCCACGCTGGTGACCGTGGGCGCCGCGGTCGCCCGCCCCGGCGTGTACGAGATCGAGATGGGCACCCCGCTCGGCCAGGTGGTGATGATGGCCGGGGGACCGTCCGAGCGGCTGCAGGCGCTGCTGGTCGGCGGCTACTTCGGCGCCTGGCTGCCTGCCGAGCTCGCCTGGCCGGTGCCGATGACCCACGCGG
>DATINY010000058.1:0-14265 GCA_035473755.1 Streptosporangiaceae bacterium | reverse complement strand
CCCAGGCTGTCCTCGATCCGGTCCGCCAGCGCCCGGCGCAGCTCCTGCTCGGGGTCCTGGCCCTTCTTCTTCCGGCCGCCCTGGCCGCCGCCGGGCGAGCCGACCTCGAGCCGCTTGGCGGTGGAGTACGACGACACGGTGGAGCCCATGCCCCAGAAGCCCTCCATGAACGAGGCCACCGCGGTCGCGGACTCCAGGTCCCCGGACACGCCGGAGGAGCTGTCCTGCTCGAAGAACAGCCGCTCGCCCGCCAGCGACGCCAGCGAAACCAGGATGTCGGTCTCGTACTCGCTGCGCCAGCGGGTGAACTGGTCCTCGGGCGGGATGCTCGCGACCATCCCGAGGTAGTCGCTGCCCTTCTCGATGGTGGCGATGTCGATCTCCATGTGCTGGCGGGTGCGGTAGGCGACCAGCGCGTGGCAGGCCTCGTGCACCGCCACCGCGTGCCGCTCCCGCTCGATGTACTCCACGTCCTCCGGCGGCCCGAGCTCCTTGAGCTGCTTGGCGCGGATGACGTCCTGCCAGGTGATGACGTCCCGGCCGTCGCGGATCGCGTGGATCAGTGCCTCGTTGACCGTGTCCTTGATGGTGGCGCCGGTCGCGTACGGGGTGATGATGGCCAGCTTGTCCACCTGCTCGGGGGTCAGCTCGTGCCGGACCTTGGCCAGGTAGCCCTCGTAGGTCTTCACCCGGCCCACCTTGGACGGGTAGCCGACCTTGTAGATCCGGTCGATCCGGCCGGGCCGCAGCAGCGCCTCGTCCAGCGCCTCCGGCATGTTGCTCGCCATCATCACGAGGATCCGGTACTTGGGCGGCGGCTTGGGGCGCATGCCGAAGATCCGGCGGATGTGGCGGTTGACGAAGCCACGCGGCTTCTTCAGTCCGGACAGCTCGGTGAGCAGCGCCTGCAGGGTACCCATGCCGCCCCCGCCACCACCGCCGCCCATGCCCCCGCCGATGATCTGCTTGCTCCGGCCGCCCTGCGGCTCGTCCTCGATGCCCGACTGCATGGCCCGGCGCAGCAGCATCCACTGCACGTCCTGCGACAGGTAGGAGAAGCCGTGGCAGCCCGCCCGGTGCGGCGCTGGTGTCGCCCCGCGCGGGAAACCGGGGCCGCCCTGGCCCAGGGCGCCACGGTTGCCGAGCGAGTCGGCCTCGTCGAAGAAGACGATCACGCCGCCGTACCGGAGCGCGAGCCGGCGCAGCTTGCGGAACAGCCCCTTCACCTTGAGCACGCCGATGCCGAAGAACATGTTGATGAACGCGCCGGGATCGACGAACACGTACGGCTTGCCGGTCTCCCCGGCCACCGCCTCGGCCATCAGCGTCTTGCCGGTGCCGGGCGGGCCCCACAGCAGGATGCCGCCGGGCACGTAGCCGCCCCGGTCCTCGATCTGCTCCGGGTGCTCCAGGTAGAGGATGTTCTCCCTCACCTTCGCCAGCACGTGGTCCTGGCCCCAGACGTCGGCGAACCGGGTCTTGATGTCGTCCGGGAAGTACACGTCGACCCCGCCCCGGGACAGGAACCAGAACAGCGCCCCGAACTGGATGATGAGGAAGAGCATGGCGAACACGATCTGGAACACGAACGGGAGCGCGTGCCAGACGTAGCCCGGCAGGTGCAGCAGGGCCAGGAACGGGTTGGTATGGGTCACCTTGCCGATGACCACGGCGATCACGGCAATCCAGAAGATCCAGCCGAGCAGCCGCCGGATGCGGAACCGGGTCCAGTCGGACATTCTGCGGTGGGTCGCCCGCTCGAACCCGCCGAAGACCGTATGGGTCCAGAACCGGTAGTAGCCCGCCCAGTGCTCGCTGATCAGGAAGTGAATCTGGCGCAGCGCCTCCAGGGCGATCAGGATGAAGACCCACGAGGCCGACGTGGCCTCGATCCGGGCCGCGTCGGCGAACCCGATGAGCGGGTTGTTCGCCATCGCGGACCAGGCCAGGACGAACCAGATCAGGATGAGCAGGAGCAGGAACTTCACCCGGTCCCAGAACGAGAGCGGCTTGCGGGTGCGCCGGTCCTCGTCCCGCGGCCGCTCTCCGGGCGGGCGCAGTCCCTCGACCGGACCCGCAGGGGCTGTAGTCATCAGTTGCTCCTGACCGTGAATGACTGCATAACTATGTCGATCTGGCTGTGGTTGTGCTCGTAGCAGGCCGCCGTGCAGTGCAGCACCAGCAGGTAGATCTCGGTGTTGTCGGCGTTGGTGAAGGCGACCTGATCGAAGGTATCGGTGCTGCCGTCCGGGAACGTGTAGTCGAAGGTAACCCGGACCCCGTGTACGCCCTGCCCCTGCGTGAGCACGGCGTTGCGCAGCAGGTGGAACCCGGTCAGCGGGAAGCCGCTCTTGGCGGCGTTCTGCCGGGTGGCGGACGTCACCGGCAGGAAGATGTCACGCAGCTCGTTGTAGGACATCGCGCTCTGCGCGGTCGAGCTGAGCGGCTCGACCAGCGCGAACGCGAACGGCTGTGGGGTCACCGCGCCGAACACGTGGGATGCCGACGGCGCCGGGCTGCCGTCGTAGCCGGCGGCCCAGACGCCGACCGGCTCCGCCGATGAGCCGCCGCCGCGCAGGGCATGGACGAGCGCCGAGTCGCTGATCTTGTGCCAGCCACCCGGGACCTTGAAGAAGGCGTGTGAGTCAGAGCTCGCGACATAGGTGTACTGGGGAGCCCCGCACGCGGAAACTATGACTACGATCAAGACCAGCCACAGCCCGGCGAGACCCCTGCGCATCCACCTTCCCCTGCTCGCCAAACGGCGTGACCTCCCTTGCGCCCCGTGCTCCGCCGGTAACGCGAGTATCGCTCGCGAATGTGCCAGGGCGATAGTGCCCCAGCCCAACGTGCGTACGCACTTAACACGTAAGCAATGGTATGGGGGTTCCGGGTGCGGTGCTGAATCCCAGCCCGCCTCCGCGATCAGGGACCGCCGGGGGCGGGATCGGCCGGCGCGGCCGGGGGGCGTCCGGGTACTTCCGCCGCAGCAAGATCAGCGCCGGGAACACGAAGACGTAGCTCACCGATGTGGTGGAAATCACAAGCGCGATCATCACCGAGAAGAAACTCGCCAGGCTCCCCGGGTGTCAACGGTGCTCAGCGGACTCCCCGGGGGCGGAACTGCACGCTGATCCGCGGGCCGGCGGCGCGGGCCGTCTTGGGCACCGCGTGCTCCCAGGTGCGCTGGCAGCTGCCGCCCATCACCAGCAGGTCGCCGTGGCCAAGGTCGTAGCGGATCGCGGGGCCGCCCCGGCGCGGCCGCAGCGCGAGCGCGCGCGGGGCGCCGAGCGAGACGATGGCCACCACCGTGTCCTGGGTGGCGCCGCGGCCGATGGTGTCCCCGTGCCACGCGACGCTGTCCCGGCCGTCCCGGTACAGGCACAGCCCGGCCGTGCACAGCGGCTCGCCGAGGACCGGCCCGTAGTGCCCGTTCAGCGCGTCCCTGGCCCGCGCCAGCGCCGGGTCCGGCAGCGCCTCGCCCTCGCCGTAGAAGCACAGCAGCCGCGGCACGTCCACCACCCGGTCGTACATGTGGCGCCGCTCGGCTCGCCACGGCACAGCCCGCAGCAGCCGGCCGAACAGCTCGTCGGCCCCGGCCAGCCAGCCCGGCCGGATGTCGACCCAGGCGCCGTGGGTGAGAGGCCGCCGGCGCACCGAGTCCCCCAGCGGTCCGGGCCCCGCCTGGTCCACCAGGTCCAGCAGCGAACCCTGGAACACACCTGTCATGGCACCAGTGTAGGCACAAGGCGAACTAATGTTCGAGGGACGGGCCCGCCCCGGCCGGTGCCGGCTACCTGACGCTGCGCGCGCCGCCGGACATCCGGGTGGCCAGCTCGCCGTCGATCTGCTGCGCGCAGTCGATGAGGCGGGGCAGGAACTGCTTCTCCAGCGTCCGCATGGGCACCCGCGCCGCGTGCGCGCTGGCGTTGATCGCCGCCACCACCTTGTGCGAGCCGTCGCGGATCGGGACCGCGATCGAGCGGACGCCCGCCTCCAGCTCCTGGTCCACCGCGGCCCAGCCCTGGCAGCGCACGGCGGCCAGCACCGCGCGCAGCTGCAGCGGGTCGGTGATCGTGTGCTCGGTGAGCCGGCGCAGCTCGGTCCGGCCCAGATACGCGTCGAGCTCGGCCTCGGGCAGGTGGGCCAGCAGGACCCGGCCCATGGAGGTGGGATACGGCGGCAGCCGGGTGCCCACCGTGAGCGAGATCGTCATGATCCGGTTGGCGGAGGCACGCGCCACGTAAACCAGGTCGTCGCCGTCGAGCACGCTCACCGAGCATGACTCGTGCAGCTCCTCCGCGAGATCCTCCAGGTGCGGCTGGGCGATCTGGGCGACGCTGAACGAGGACAGGTAGGCATAGCCCAGGGCCAGCACCCGCGGGCGCAGCGAGAACTGGCGCCCCGAGCTGCCCACATAGCCCAGCTCCTGCAGGGTCAGCAGGAAGCGCCGGGCCGCCGCCCGGGTGAGCCCGGTCCGCTCGGCCACCTCGGACAGGGTCAGCGACGGATGCTCGGAGGAGAAACACCGGATCACGGCCAGGCCCCGGTCGAGCGACTGGACGAAATCCGTGCGGCGCCCGGTGCCCTCACCGGCCGGGCGGGCAGCCTGCCGCCAGGCGCCGTCCAGCTCCTCGCCGCCGGACTCGTCCCCACCTGGCGTGTTCACAATGCGCACGATAGCGCGATGCAGGCATAATCCGCCAGATTGTCCGTTCAGTCAGCCGAGCCCGCGGCCGCTCCGGCGAGCCCGCGGCGGCGGGCCACCTCGTGCAGCGCTATCCCGGCCGCCACCCCGGCGTTGAGCGACTCGGTGGCCGCCGCCATCGGGATCTGGGCCAGCAGGTCGCAGCGCTGCGCCACCAGCCGGGACAGCCCGCGCCCCTCGGACCCGATCACCAGCACCAGCGGGCTGTCCGCCACCTCCAGGCCGTCGATGCCGACCGTCCCCGCGCCGTCCAGGCCGACGACGAACAGGCCCTGCCCGGCGTAGGAGGTCAGTGCCCGGGCCAGGTTGGGTGCCTGTGCGACCGGCAGCCGGGCCAGCGCCCCGGCCGACGCCTTCCACGCGCCCGCCGTGACCCGCGCCGACCTCCGGGCCGGGATGAGCACGCCGTGGCCGCCGAACGCGGCGGCCGACCGGGCGATCGCCCCCAGGTTGCGCGGGTCCGTCACCCCGTCCAGGGCGATGATCAGGGGCGGCTCGCCTCGTGCCGCCGCCCGCGCCGTCAGGTCGTCCGGGTGGGCGTAATCATAGGGAGCGATCCGCAGCGCCAGGCCCTGGTGGACCGAGCCGCCGGTCAGCCGGTCCAGCTCCGGCCCGCCCGCCTCGATCATCGGGAGCCCCGCCTGCGCCGCCAGGGCGATCGCCTCCCGCACCCGGTCGTCGGCGCCCACGCGGGGGCCCGCGTACAGGGCGGTCGCCGGCACGGCGGCGCGCAGCGCCTCCAGCACCGCGTTGCGCCCCGCCACCACCTCGGGTGCGTCACCCGCTCCCCGCGCGCGGCCGCCCCCGGCGTCACCAGCGGGGGACGTGCGCGCCCGGCCCGTCCGCCCCCCCGGCGACAGATCAGCAGAACGACCTGCGGCCACCCGGCCCGCCTGCCCCGCGGAGGCCCGGCCGGCCGGACGGCCGGCCGGCGTGCCGGCACGGCCCTCCGGGTCGGCCCCGCCCTGATCCCGGGCTGCCGCAGCGGCCCGGCGCTGCGCGGGATGGCCGGGCCGCAGATGCGCGGGCGGGGTCGGCCCCTTGCCTTCCAGCCGCTGTTTGCCGTACCCGCCGGTACCCGCTCGCGGCTTGCCCGACTTGGTACGCCCGCCCCGCCCGGCGCGGCCGGAGCCCGACCGCCCCGGCGATCCCCCGCTCACCGGCACCGGCTCCCGGGGCAGGGCACGGGCGGGAACCCGCCGGCCTCGCGGGTCATCGCTTCAGGTCCCATCGGGTCCCCTCGGGGGTGTCCTCGATGAGCACGCCAGCGTCCCGCAACTGGTCCCTGATCGCGTCGGCCGCCTCCCAGTCTTTGCGGCCGCGGGCCGCCTTCCGCTCGGCGAGCGAGACTTTGACCAGGGCGTCGACCACCTCCCGCAGGCCGTCGTCGGCGCCACGGCTGGCCCACGGCTCGGCCAGCGGGTCCAGTCCAAGCACGCCCAGCATCGCACGGACTGACGCCAGCGCGGCCGCTGCGGCCTCGGTGTCGCCCCCAGCCAGGGCGTTGTTGCCCTCGTGGACGGTGGCGTGGACTACCGCGAGCGCCTGGGGTACGCCGAGGTCATCGTCGAGCGCGGCGGCGAACTCCGGCGGCCAGCCCCCGAGGGCTGGCGATGCGCCGGTCCCGGGCGCGGCCGGGACCGCGGTCAGGTCCCCGCCGCCGGCCGGATCCCCCGCGGCAGCCAGGTCCTCGACGGTGGCCAGTTCCTCGGCGGCGGGCGAATCCGGCCCGGCGGCGGCCGGCGCGCCGGTGAGCTCGCTCGCCCGCAGGACGAATCCCTCGATCCCCCGGTAGGCGGCGACTGCCTCGGCCAGCGCCTCCGGCGAGTACTCCATCGCCGACCGG
Organism: Streptosporangiaceae bacterium; assembly: GCA_035473755.1. GTDB lineage: Bacteria > Actinomycetota > Actinomycetes > Streptosporangiales > Streptosporangiaceae > UBA9676. The sequence continues at coordinate 7,711 of DATINY010000058.1, read as the reverse complement.
TAGTGGGCCTGGCCCAGGTAGTACCGCAGCTCCACCGGCCGCACCTTGGTCACCATCACGTCCACCAGCAGCGAGTTGCCCAGCGACTTGCTCATCTTTGCGCCGGCCACCCCGAGCAGGCCGTTGTGCATCCAGTAGTGGGCGAACTCGTCGCCGGCCGCCCGGGACTGGGCCAGCTCGTTCTCGTGGTGGGGGAACACCAGGTCCAGGCCACCGCCATGGATGTCGAAGGCGGGGCCCAGGTACTTGGTCGCCATGGCGGAGCATTCCAGGTGCCAGCCCGGGCGGCCCGGCCCCCACGGCGTCTCCCAGAACGGCTCGCCGGGCTTTGCGCCCTTCCAGAGGGTGAAGTCGCGGGGATCTCGTTTGGCGTTGTCGGTGTCGGTGTCGTCGGCGGCCCGCATGTGGTCCAGGCGCTGCCCGGACAACGCCCCGTAGGCCGGCCAGGAGCTGACGTCGAAGTAGACGTCACCGCCCGCCGCATACGCGTGGCCGCCGTCGATCAGCCGCCGCATGAGCGCGATCATCTCCGGCACGTGGCCGGTCGCCCGCGGCTCCACGTCCGGCGGCAGGCAGCCGAGCACCGCGTAGGCGCGGGTGAACGCCCGCTCGTTGCGCTGGGCGACGGCCCACCAGGGAAGCTCCTCGGCGGCGGCGACCCGCAGGATCTTGTCGTCGATATCGGTGACATTCCGGCAGAACGTGACCTGGTAACCGCCCGCCTTCAGCCAGCGGACGAAGATGTCGAAGTTGACGCCGGACCGGATGTGCCCGATGTGCGGCGGCGCCTGCACCGTGGCGCCACACAGGTATATCGACACTGCCCCGGGGTGAATCGGGGTGAATTCACGCACCGCACGTGCGGCTGTGTCATGGAGGCGGAGCGTCACCCAGTAAGGCTACCGGGCGCCGCCGCCCGCCCGCTCGTCCATGATCGTGGCATCCCGCCGCCGGCGCAGTGGGCACGGGCCCGTCGTGGCCGGCCATGGCCGCCCGCCCCGGCTCACCGATGGCGGTCAGGAGGGGCGCGGCGGCTTACCGATGGCTCACCGATGGCTCACCGCACCGGGTAGGCTACGGGACGTGTTCGGAGTGTGACCGCGATCCGCTGGCACCGCGGCCGGAACGGTGCTGGAAAGGGTGCTGGTCGTGGATTTCGGGCTGCTGGGGCCGTTAACCGTCAGTGACGGCGCCCGGCCGGTGGTGGTGTCGGCGCCGCGGCAGCGGGTGCTGCTGGCTGCGCTGCTGCTGGACGCGGGGCGGGTGGTCAGCGTGGACACGCTGGCCGAGGTGCTGTGGGACGGGGAGCCGCCGGCCGGGGCGCGGGGCGCGATGCACAGCGCGATCCAGCGGCTGCGCTCGGCGCTGGGATCTGCTGGCGCGGGGCTGATCGGGACGGCGCCGCCGGGGTATGTGCTGCGGCTGGGCGATGCCGGGTTCGACGTGCGCGAATTCGGGGTGCTGTCGGCGCGGGGGCGGGCGGCGGCGCGGACGGGTGCGTGGACGCAGGCGGCTGGGCTGCTGCGGGAGGCGCTGGGGCTGTGGCGGGGCGAGGCGCTGGCCGATGTGCCCTCGCCGCTGCTGCGTCAGCGGGAGGTGCCGGGCCTGGAGGACGCGCGGCTGCAGGTGCTGGGGGCGCGGATCGACGCCGATCTGGCGCTGGGCCGCCACGGTGAGGTGGTGGCCGAGCTGCGGCAGCTGGTGGCGGCCCACCCGCTGTGGGAGCACTTCGCCGCGCAGCTGATGCTCGGGCTGTACCGCAGCGGCCGGCAAGGTGATGCGCTGGCCGCCTACCAGGACGTGCGGCGGGTGCTGGCCGCCGAGCTGGGGGTGGACCCGGGCCCGGAGCTGCGGCTGCTGCAGCAGCAGATCCTGGCCGCCGACCCCGCCCTGATCCTCACCGGCAACGGCGCGACCGCGACCGGCGCGGCTGCCATACCAGGGCCGGCTGCCATACCAGGGCCGACCGCCGCACCCGGGCCGACTACCGCACCCGGGCCGACTATCGCACCCGGGCCCAGCCGGCCCGCTCCGGCCATGCCAGGTCCGGCGCACGAGCCCGGCAGGCTGCCCGCTTCCGGCCCGCCCGGCCCGGGCCCGCTTGATCCACCGGCGACGGGCGCGCTGGATCCCAGCGCGACGGGCACGCCTGCTCCAGACACGACAGACGCGCCCGGGAAGGCCGGGCCGGATGGTCAGCCCGGCCTCGCCGCTTCCGGCTTCCCTGGCCCGGCCGCACCGGGCGCGCCAGATTCGCCCGCGCCGGGCACGCCGGGCTCAGCGGCCCGGCCAGCCGATGAGCCGACTGACGCGGAGGCCGCACGGGCCGGGGTGGTGCCGAGGCAGCTGCCGGTGGCGGCCCGGCATTTCGCGGGCCGGGCTGGTGCGCTGACGGTGCTGGCCGGACTGGCCGCGGAGGCGGGCGGCGCGGACGGGGCAGGCCGGGCGATGGTGATCTCGGTCATCGAGGGGACGGCGGGGATCGGCAAGACCGCGCTGGCGGTCCATTTCGCCCACCAGGTGGCGGGCGACTTCCCCGACGGGCAGCTGTATGTGAACCTGCGCGGGTTCGACCCGGCCGGGCCGCCCATGACGCCCGCCGAGGCCGTCCGCATCTTCCTGGATGCCCTCGGCGTGCGGGCCGGGCAGCTCCCGGCGAGCCTGGACGCGCAGGTGGGGCTGTACCGGAGCCTGCTGGCGGGGCGGCGGATGCTGGTGCTGCTGGACAACGCTCGCGACGCCGGGCAGGTGCGGCCGCTGTTGCCGGCCAGCCCCGGGTGCCTGGTGCTGGTGACCAGCCGCAGCCAGCTCACCGGCCTGGCCGCCGCCGAGGGCGCCATGCCGCTGGCCCTGGACCTACTCACCGGCGAGCAGGCGAAGGAGCTGCCGGCCGCCCGCCTCGGCGGTGACCGTCTGGCCGCCGATCCCGCCGCCGCGCAGGAGCTGACCGGGCTGTGCGCCCGGCTGCCACTCGCGCTGGCCATCGCCGCCGCCCGCGCCGCCACCCAGCCCGCGCTGCCCCTGGCCGACCTGGCCGCCGAGCTCCGCGATGCGGGTGGCCGGCTGGACGCGCTCGACGCCGGGGACGAGGCCGCCAGCGTCCGGGCGGTGTTCTCCTGGTCCTACCAGCAGCTGGACGCCGCCTCGGCGCGGATGTTCCGGCTCCTGGGCCTGCATCCCGGCCCCGGCATCGGTACCCCGGCCGCCGCCAGCCTGGCCGGCATGCCACTGCGCCCAGCCCGCACCGTCCTGACCGAGCTGACCCGGGCCCACCTGCTCGCCGAACCAGCTCCCGGCCGGTTCGCGTTCCATGACCTGCTGCGCGCCTATGCCGCCGAACGGGCCCAGGCCGACGAGGGCGACACCGAGCGCCACGCCGCCGTCCACCGGATGCTCGACCACTACCTGCACACCGCCTGCCCGGCGGCGCTGCTGATCCATCCCACCAGCCAGACGATGACCTTGCCCCCGCTGCAGCCGGGCGTGGAACCGCAGCACCTGGCCGATATCGGGCAGGCTCAGGCCTGGTTCGAGTCCGAGCGCCAGGTGCTGATGGCGGCGGCGACTCAGGCACTGGAGGAGGGCTTTTATACCCACGCCTGGCAGATCGCCTGGGCGCTGGGGCGGTTCCTGGACCTGCTGGGGCACTGGGACGACTGGGTCGCCGCCGAGCAGATCGCCCTGACCGCCACGGAGCGGCTCGGTGACCGGGCGGCCCAGGCCTTCGCCCACTGGCAGTTTGGGTACGCCCGCGCCAGGCTCGGCGACTACGAGGACGCCCACGCCCACCTGGAACGGGCACTGAGCATCTACACCGAGCTGAGGGACGGCACCGGTGCGGCGGAGGCGCACATCTCACTCGGCGTCATGCTCGAGGAGCAGGGCCGCGACGCCGATGCGCTCGGCCATACCCGGCAGGCGCTCGAGCTGTTCACCGCGGCCGGCGACCGGGCGGGCCGGGCCCTCGCTCTCAACGGGATCGGCTGGCTCCATATCAAGCTCGGCGACTACCGGCAGGCGCGCACCTCCTGCGGGCAGGCGCTCGAGCTGTTCCAGGAACGTGGCTACCCCCGGCTGGAGGCCGACATCTGGGACAGCCTCGGGCTCGCCCACCACCATCTCGGCGACCACGCCGAAGCGGCCGCCTGTTACCAGCGGGCCCTCGGCCTGTACCGGAGGATCGGCGACCGCTGGGCCCAGGCCGAGACGCTCGGCCACATCGGCGACACCCGCCTCGCTGCCGGTCAGCCGGATGAGGCCCGCGCCGCCTGGGAGGAAGCGCTCGCTATCCTGGACGACCTCCACCATCCCGACGCCGGCCAGGTCCGCGCCAAGCTCGCCGGCCTCGGCGCGGCCCCTCATACCTGATCTCCGGCCCTCAGGGGCGGCCGCCCCGGGCCCAGGTCCAGGCGTATTCGGGATCCTCGGCCCGGCGGGCGGCCGGGCCTAGGTTCAGCGGCCGGAACGTGTCGATCATCACGGCGGTCTCGTCGGTGGTGATCTTGCCCTCGGCCAGGCCCGCCACCGCCGCCTCGACCGCGCCCGGCTGGGGGCCGTGGGTGAACCCGGCCGGGTGCAAGGTGATCGAGCCCACGCCTATCCCAGACCCTTTGCGCGCGGTGTAGTCGCCCCCGACGTAGAACATCATCTCGTCGGAGTCCACGTTGTGATGGTTGTAGGGGATCGGGACGGCCTCGGGGTCGAAATCGAGCGGGCGCGGGCAGAACGAGCAGATCACAAAGTTCGGCCCCTCGAACGTCTGGTGCACCGGCGGCGGCGCGTGGGTGCGCTTCAGCACCGGCTCGAAGTCGGCGATGTTGAACGCGTAGGGGTATAGGCACCCGTCCCAGCCCACCACGTCGAACGGGTGGTGGGCATAGGTCAGCCGGGTCAGGCCGCCCCGGGTGCGGACGATGACCGGCACGTCCTGCCCGTCCGCGAGCAGCGGCCCCTCGGGCCCGCGCAGGTCGCGCTCGCTGTAGGGGGCATGCTCCAGGAACTGCCCGGCGGCGGACAGGTAGCGCCGCGGTGGCCTGATGTGGCCGCTGGCTTCGATCGTCAGCGCGCTCACGCCGGAATCGGCCGGCCGCCAGCGGTGAATGGTCCCGCGCGGCACCACGACGTAGTCCCCGGAACCCGCGGCGATCGTGCCGTAGACGGACTCGAATACCGCCGATCCGCGGGCAATGTAGACGGCCTCGTCACCCGCTGAATTCCGGTAAAGGCCGGACGGCCCGGCGGCGGAAACGAACGATATGCGCACGTCGTCATTGGCGAAAAGCAGGTCCCGGCCGAGCACGAGATCGTCGCCGGCGGGCAGGGCGGTGGTGCGCACGTGCCGCGGCAGCAGCGGATGGTTCGGCACCGTCCCGGCCTGCCCACCATCCTCGACACCCTCGCTCTTGGTGATCGCGGTCGGGAGATGAGTGTGATAGAGAAGTGAGGAATCCGAGGAGAATCCCTCCTCGCCCATAAGCTCCTCTGAGTAAAGTCCCCCGTCGGGGCGGTGAAAACGGATATGGCGCTTGCGGGGAACCTCCCCGGTCACCCGGTAGTACGGCACATCGTCTCCCTTGACGCCGAGGCCGTGAGGGTGTGCACACGGCCGCCTGGCCACTCGCCGTTCCGGGCGTTCCCACTCCGCACGCGGGGCGCACCCGCGACCCGTCAGCGGGCCGCCGGCGGCATGGTGCGGAGAACTGAGCCCGCAATCCCGACTATAGGCGGGCGCCAAAAGCCCCAGCTGCGGCTGCGCAGGAAGGACAAGCACTCCTGATGAGCGATTATCCCGTCACCCGTGGGGCCCGGCCTGGCGATCCTCATCTCAGGCTCCGGCTGGCCGCGCTCACCGCCGTCATCACCGGCGTGATACTGGTGGCCCTGGCCGCCTTCCTGTTCTCCTATACCGGCATCCACCACATCGCGCTCCAGGCCGGGGTGGCTCCGAGGCTGGCCCGGCTCTACCCGCTGATGTTCGACGCGATGCTGATCATCACCTGCTCCGCCGTGCTGGCCACGCGCACCGCAGGCTGGGGAACCAAGACCTACGTGTGGGTGTGCCTGCTGCTCGTCGTGGGCGCGGTGGCCGTCGGCGACGCCCTGCACGCGACGGGCGTTCACCTGACCGGCCAGGCCGCCCGGGCCACCATCGCCGTCATCCCGTGGGTCCTGCTCCTGCTGGGCTTCGGCATCTGGCTGGTGATGCTGCGGCACTGGCGCCGGATCCGCGTGGCCGGGGCCGTCAATGAGGCGGAGGCCGCCCGGCCCGCGCAGGCCGACCAGAACGGCGACGCCGGCCGGGCCGTGCCGGCGGCGTCGGCCGGACAGCCCGACCGGGCCCCGCAGGCCGCACAGGCCGACCGGGCCGCACAGGCCGACCGGGCCGCACAGGCCATGGCGGCCAGCGCGGCGGCCGGGGGCGCGGTCTCCTGGGCGGCCGGGCGTGGCGCCGCGGCGGCCCGCAGCCGCACCCCGCAGGTGGGGATCGACACCCTGCTGGAGCAGCAGGCGGGCCGGGCACCGGAACGGCCTCCCGCCGCGGACGGTCCGGCGGCGAGCCGGGCCACCGCAACGGGCCAAGACAAGCAGCGGACCACTGCGTCGGGGGAGCGCCAGCCGGCCGGAACGACGGCCGCGGCGATGACAGGAACCGCGGCGGCGGCAGCAGCAGCAGCAGGAACTGCGGCCGGGATCGCGGCGGGGACGGCGGCCGGGACCCGGGGCGATACCAAGCCGGGGACCGCTGGGGAGACCAGGCCCGAAACCACCGCGCCGGCCACGCCAGCGTCCGCGGCGGCCGCCAAGCCCGGAGCCGCAGCAGCGACGGCCACGACCGCGGCGGCCACCAGGCCGGGAACGGCAGGGACTGTGCCGGGAGCCACAGCGGCGACCACACCAGGGACCGCGGGCACCACGACCGGGACCGCCGCCACACCTGGAACAGCCACCACGCCCGGGACCGCTACCACCACGCCCGGAGCCGCAGCGGCCACGCCCGGAACCAGCGAGACCGGCGCTGACGCCAAGGCCGGGGCGGGCGCAGCCGGAGCGGGCGCAGCCGGAGCGGCCGATGCGGCCGAAACCGGGCGGGATGGAGGCGGCAAGGACGAGGCTCCGGCCCAGAATCGCCGCAGGCGCCTGGGCGGCCTCCTGCAGATGCCGGCCGACGCGGACGACGAGGCAGGATCCGTGCGGATCCTCCCGGCCGAACCCAAGGCCACGCCGGGGGATGCGGCTCTCGGAAAGGGCGACGAGGCGGGCGAGGCGGGTAACCCGGCCGGGGCCGCTGCCGCGGCCGCGGAGCCGGATCCGGCGAACCCGCCCGCCCCGCTGCCGCACTTCGACCGGCCGCGCAGCACCCCGACGCCGCCCCGGGAAACGGGGACCGACGGGGAGTGACCGCTGGCGCGGTGTCCTGGGCCGGTGTGCCCGAGGGCAGTCATTTCCCGGTGCAGAACCTGCCCTATGGCGTGTTCGCCCGCCCGGGACAGGAGCCACGCGTAGGGGTGGCGATCGGGGATCAGGTGCTCGACCTGGCCGGGCTGGCCCAGGCCGGGATGCTGGCCGGGCCCGGCTGGTTCGCGGCTCCCTCGCTCAACGCGTTCATGGCCGCGGGCCCCGCCGCCTGGCGCGCCGCCCGGGCCCGCCTCACCGAACTGCTGACCGACCCCCGCCACCGCGCGCTGGTGGAACCCCACCTGGAGCGGCAGGC
>DATINY010000057.1:0-4703 GCA_035473755.1 Streptosporangiaceae bacterium | reverse complement strand
AAGGGCCAGCCGGTCATCACCGAGGACAACCTGGTCGTGCTCATCGACACGGTGCTGTTCTTCCAGGTCACCGACCCGCGGGCGGCCGACTACGAGATCGTCGACTACATCCAGGCGATCGAGCAGATCACCGCGACCATGTTGCGCAGCGTGATCGGGAACATGGACCTGGAGGAGACCCTGACCTCGCGCGACAAGATCAACACCATGCTGCGCGGCGTGCTCGACGACGCGTGGGGCAAATGGGGGCTCCGGGTGACCCGGGTGGAGATCAAGGCGATCGACCCGCCCAAGAGCGTCATCGACGCGATGGCGAAGCAGATGCGCGCCGAGCGGGAGAAGCGCGCGGCCATCCTCACCGCCGAGGGCGTCCGGCAGTCTAAGATCCTCACCGCCGAGGGCGAGAAGCAGAGCCAGATCCTCACCGCCGAGGGCGACAAGCAGAGCCAGATCCTGCGGGCCGAGGGCCAGGCGCAGGCGATCGGCACCGTGTTCCAGGCGGTGCACCACAACGACGCTGACGCCAAGGTGCTCGCCTATCAGTACCTGCAGACGCTGCCGCAGCTCGCACGGGCCGAGGGCAACACGTTCTGGGTGATCCCGAGCGAGGTGACGTCGGCGCTGCGGACGCTGAGCGGGGCGTTCGGAGGTGAGGGCGACGGCCGCCCGGCCGGGCCGGGCCATGCGGGCCAGGTGACGGGCGCGGCCACCGCGGCCCTGCCCGGCGGGACGGGCCTGCCGGGGGCCGGCGGAGATCAGGCCGGCACCGGGGATCCGGCCGACGGAGATCAGGCCGGCACCGGGGATCCGGCCGACGGAGATCAGGCCGGCACCGGGGATCCGGCCGACAGCCCGGCCTTCTACGGTGACCCGGTCGTGGCCGGGGATCCGGTCGACGGGGGCCTGACCCGGGCGGAGCAGGAGGTCGCGGAGCAGGCGGCCCGGACCAGGGAGGAACTCGCGCACGTGGAGCAGGAGGTCGCGGCGGTCCAGGCCGAGGCGCAGAGGTTCAGCCCCAGTTAGGGCCGGCTCAGAACATCGACGGGCACCACGGCGCCGGGTCGGAGTACATGGCGGCCGAAAGCCGCGCCACCGCGCCCTCCTTCCGCTCGGTCACCAGGCCGGCCGCGGCGAGCGAGCCCAGCCTGGTCCCGCCCAGGTACCCGGCCCCGAGCGCCGCGACGGGGAGCACGATGTCGGCCGCCGCCCCGGTGCGCTCGCAGCTGGGCGTCCCGCCCTCGGCGGGCCCGGGGCACTGCAGCCGCCACCGGCCGGCGTTGGCGGGCAGCAGGTCGTCGGTCACCTCGATCACCAGGTCGGCCGGGCAGGAATAGCGCCGCCGGCGGAGCGCGGCACCGACGTCGATGAGCCGGACCCAGAGCCCGTCGGTCAGGTAGGGGCGTGCCCGGCGCCCGTCGGCGAGCATGTTCAGCAGCGGGTCGTCCACCGGCCGCCCCCTGGCCGCCACCTCGCCGATCAGGTCCCGGGTGAGCAGGTCGGTCCACAGCGCGGCGGCCGCCTCGGCATCGGTGGCGATGAGCTCGCGGACCGACAGGGCGCCGTACGGCAGGCCGTCATCGTCCCAGTCCGGCTTCGTCCGGTACAGGGCATAGCCGCGCGGGCCCGCGTCGTCGCCCGCCAGCAGGCACCTCCGCGCGCTCATGCCCCGCCGCTGGAGCTCGCCGTCGTCGAGGACGGACCGCCACCAGCGTTCGTCCCGGGCCATCATCCCGGGCCGGCGCGGAACCGCCGCGTCGTAGACCTTGGCCAGCTCGGCCCGCAGCTCGTCCGGCGGCGCGGCCCGTAGCCGCACCGGGCCGCCCGTCCCGGCGCTGCCGCTCGCCGTGCGGCCGGTCACGGCCGGGCTCAGCGTGCCCTCGCCGCGGCGGATCGTCAGGCTCAGCTGCCAGGACGCACAGCCGTAGCCGTACCGTCCGTAGATGCCCGTCTCGGACGCGTACAGTGCCGCGACCGCCTCGCCCCGGGCGGCGATGTCGGCGAGCTGGTGGCGCATCATCGCCGACAGGATGCCGCGCCGCCGGTGGCTGGGCAGAACGGCGACGAAGGTGACGCCGGCCGCGCCGGTGATCCCGCCGGGCACGGTGAGCTGGAACGAGTACGCGGCCGTGGTCCCGACGATCGCATCGCCGTCGAACGCGGCGATGCTCCGGTCGAACTCGAAGACCAGGCGCTCGTGCTCGTTGAGCTCGGGCGACTGGTCGCTGTCGTTGAACGCCTGGATCGGCACCTCGCAGTAGGCGTCGAACTCATCGGGCGTGATGGGCCGCAGTGGGTAGCGTTCCGTCATGCTGCTACACGTACCCCATCCGCCGCCCAGCGGGCCAGCGCTTTTCCCGCGCCGGGTCAGATGGTGACCGCGAGGCCGATGGTGAGCAGCAGCCCGAAGGCGAGCTGCAGCCTGCCGGTCTGCCCCAGCGCGCCGATCAGGGCCGGGCCCTGCGCGCCGGCCCGCACGGCGCGCAGCGGGGGCAGCGCGAGCGGCAGCGTGGTCAGGGCCAGCAACGCGAGCGGCCGGGCGAACGCGATCACCGCCAGCATGCCGAACGGAACCAGCAGGCAGCCGCCGTAGAGCACGCGGGTGCGGTGATCGCCGATGAGAACCGCGAGGGTGCGCTTGCCCGCTACCTCGTCGGAGGGGATGTCCCGCAGGTTGTTGATCACCAGCAGGGCGCACGAGAGCAGGCCCACCGGCACGGACGCGGCCAGCGCGAGCCAGGTCAGCCGGTCCATCTGGACGTAGGCGGTGCCGGCCACGGCGGCGACCCCGAAGAAGGCGAAGACGGCCACCTCGCCCAGGCCGTGGTAGCCGTAGGGGCGGCTGCCGCCGGTGTAGGTCCAGGCGGCGGCCACCGCCGCGGCGCCGAGCAGCAGCAGCCACCAGGAGGTGACGGCGGCCAGCACGAAACCAGCCACGCAGGCGGCCGCGAAGCAGCCGAGCGCGGCGGAGAGCACCTGCCGCGCCGGGGCGAGCCCGGCGGCCACCAGCCGGACCGGCCCGACCCGGCGCTCATCGGCGCCGCGGACGCCGTCGCTGTAGTCGTTGGCGTAGTTGACCCCCACCTGCAGGGCGAGCGCGACCACCAGGGCCAGCACCGCCCGCCACGGCGAGAAGCGGCCGTACCCGAACGCGACACCGCTGCCCACGGTGACCGGGACGATCGCCGCCGGCAGCGTCCGCGGCCGCGCCCCGCCCAGCCACTCCCGCGGCGTCGCCATCAGGCCGGGTCTCGCGGGTCCGTGCCTGGCGCGTCCATGCCTAGTTCATGGCCGGGCCCGGCGCCGGCTCCTCCGCGTGCGCGGGCATGGGGCTGAAGGAGCCGAGGTCACGCACGGCGCCGGTGGAAGCCGACGTCGCCATGGCGGCGTAAACCTGCAGCGCCTGGCTGACTGGCCGGTGCCGGCTGGCCGGGCGGAACCCGCCCGGGCCGGCCGCCAGCCGCTCCCGCCGGCCGGAGAGCTCGTCATCGGGCACGTCGAGCGTGAGCTCGCGGCGCGGGATGTCGATCTTGATCTGGTCGCCGTCCTGGACCAGGGCGATCATGCCGGCCGCCGCCGCTTCCGGCGCGATGTGGCAGATGGACAGCCCCGAGGTGCCGCCAGAGAACCGGCCGTCGGTGACGAGCGCGCAGGCCCGGCCCAGCCCCTTGCCCTTGAGGAAGCTGGTCGGGTAGAGCATCTCCTGCATGCCCGGCCCGCCCTTGGGCCCCTCGTACCGGATGACCACCACGTCGCCCGCGGCCACCTGGCCGTTCAGGATCCCCTCGACCGCGTCCTCCTGGCTCTCGAACACCCGGGCCGGCCCGGCGAACCGCCACAGCTCCTCCGGCACCCCGGCGGTCTTCACGATCGCCCCCTCGGGCGCCAGGTTGCCGTAGAGCACGGCCAGGCCGCCGTCGGCGCTGTAGGCGTGCTGCCGGTCCCGGATGCAGCCTTCCGCCCGGTCCTCGTCGAGCGTTCCCCACCGGGCGTTCTGCGAATAGGGCTTGATGGTGCGGACCCCGCCCGGCGCGGCGTGGAACAGCTCGCGCGCCTCGGGCGACACCGCCTCCGAGCTGACGTCCCACTGGCCGAGGAAGGACCGCAGCGAGGGGCTGTGCACCGTGTGCACGCCCTGGTTGAGCAGCCCAGCCCGGTCCAGCTCGCCCAGGATGGCCGGGATACCGCCGGCCCGGTGCACGTCCTCCACGTGGTAGCTGCTGCTCGGGGCCACCTTGCACAGGCACGGCACTCGCCGGGACAGCTCGTCGATCTCCTTCAGCCCGAAGCCGACCCGCGCCTCGTGCGCGGCGGCGAGCAGGTGCAGGATCGTGTTGGTCGAGCCGCCCATCGCGATGTCGAGCGCCATGGCGTTCTCGAACGCGTCCCTGGTGGCGACGGACACCGGCAGCACCGACTCGTCGCCGTCGCCGTAGTAGCGCCGGGCCAGCTCGACCACCAGCGCGCCCGCCCGCTCGAACAGCGCCCGCCGGGCGGTGTGGGTGGCGAGCGTGGTCCCGTTGCCGGGCAGCGACAGCCCCATCGCCTCGGTGAGGCAGTTCATCGAGTTCGCGGTGAACATGCCCGAGCACGAGCCGCAGGTCGGGCAGGCGGCCTCCTCGAGCTCGGCCAGCCGCTCGTCCGATACCGAGGGATCGGCCGACGCGATCATCGGGTCGATCAGGTCGAGCTTGACCGGGCTCCCG
>DATINY010000056.1:0-7459 GCA_035473755.1 Streptosporangiaceae bacterium | reverse complement strand
TGGGCGAGGTCGCCTGGTCCTGGCTGACCGAGGCGCTGGACGCCCGCACCTCCGGTTACGCCGCGCCCAGCGGAACGGTGACCCGCGTCGTCACCGAGGGATTTGGTGCCAAACGGGGAGAGCCGCAGGCGACCGGTTTCGAACTGCGGGCGTCCTGGTCGCCGGTGGGGGTGGCCGACCTGACCGGGGACCCACCCGGCCCGGCCGGCGAGGCCGAGCCAGCGCAGGCGGGACTGGACGGGCATCTCGCCGCCTGGTGCGGGGCGATATGCGCCGCAGCCGGGCTGCCCCCGCTGGTGGCGGGGGTGACCGCGCTCCGCCCGCCCGCCCGGCGCCGCGGCCCATGAGAGAGGGCACCGCACCGGCCGGGCCCCCAGCCCAGCCGCAGGAGCAGGCCGAGCAGGAGCAGGCCGAGCAGGAGCAGGCCGGGCAGGAGCAGGAGAACGGGCAGCAGCACCCGGAGGCGGTGCCGCTGCTCGAGCCGCGCGACGGGCTGCCCCCGCTGGTGACCACGGCGCCGGCGCTGGCCGAGGCGGTGGCCGCGCTCGGCGCGGGCGAGGGGCCGGTCGCGGTGGACGCCGAGCGTGCCTCCGGCTACCGCTACGGCCACCGCGCCTTCCTGGTCCAGTTGCGCCGGCGGGGCGCGGGCACCGTCCTGATCGACCCGATCGCCTGCCCTGACCTGTCGGCGCTCGACACGGCGCTGGCCGGCACCGAGGCCGTGCTGCACGCGGCCTCCCAGGACCTGCCCTGCCTGGCCGAGCTCGGCTACCGGCCGCGCCAGCTGTTCGACACCGAGCTCGCCGGGCGCCTGCTCGGCTATCCGCGGGTCGGGCTCGGCGTGCTGGTGGAGACCGTGCTCGGCTTCACGCTGGAGAAGGGACACGCGGCGGCGGACTGGTCCACCCGGCCGCTGCCCACCGAGTGGCTCCGTTACGCCGCGCTGGATGTCGAGGTCCTGGTCGAGCTGCGCGACGCCCTGGCGGCCGAGCTGGCCGAGCAGGGCAAGACCGAGTGGGCCCGGCAGGAGTTCGCCGCGGTGCTCGCGGCCGAGCCACCACCTCCCCGGCCCGATCCGTGGCGCCGCACGTCCGGCATTCACCGCGTGCATACGCGCCGGGGCATGGCCGTCGTCCGCGAACTCTGGCTCGAGCGCGACAAGATCGCACGCCGGCGTGACCTGTCCCCCGGCCGGGTGCTGCCGGACTCGGCGATCGTCGAGGCCGCGCGGGCGCTGCCCGGATCCCAGCGCGACCTCACCGAGCTCCCCGGATTCCGGGGCCGGGGGGCGCGGCGGCACGCCTCCGAGTGGCGGGGCGCCGTCGACCGGGCCCGGGCCCAGGCCGAGCCGAACCTGCCGGGCACGGCGTCCCCGGTGCCCGAGGGCCCGCCGCCCGCCCACCGCTGGGCCGAACGCGACCCGGTGGCCGCCCAGCGGCTCACGGCCGTGCGTGCCGCGGTCGCCGCGATCGCCGGCGAGCATTCCCTGCCGGCCGAGAATCTCCTGCCGCCGGACGTGGTGCGCAGGCTGGCCTGGCGGCCGCCGGAGCCGCCCAGCCCGGAGGCGGTCGGGGCCGATCTGCTGGACCACGGCGCCCGGCCCTGGCAGGCGGAGCTGACGGCGAAGCCGATCAGCAAGGCCCTCGTCCGGCTCATCGAGCAGGACGAGGGGTAAGAGACCCGTCCCGCCGCCATGGCGAAAGAAGCTGGCATCAGGCCGCCCGGATCCGGGTAGGGAGGGCTCGGCAGTTACCGGCGATACGGGGAGAAGCTGATGAGTGAGTTTGGCGGCCTGGAGGAAAAGGCCGAGTCGCTGGCCCAGGACCACCCGGACCAGGCCAGGAAGGGCATGGATGAGGCGGCCCAGTTCGCCGAGCGCGAGACGGGCAACAAGTACGACAGCCAGATCGAGGGCGCGGCCGGGGCCGCCGAGGAGCATCTCGGCATCCAGGACTCCGGGCAGGGCGGCCAGGACCAGCAGCAGGGGTAGGACAGGCGGCGCCTGCCGGGCGCGGCCTGCGATCATTTTGTCGGTGCCGCAGGCGACAATGGGGACGTGAGCAACGCAGCCGTTGGCGAACTTGCCTGGGGCACGCTCGGGTCTCCCGTCGGGGAGATGTCCGTGGCCTGCAGCGCGGCCGGGCTGGCCCAGGTCCGCTTCGGGCCGCCGCCGACCCAGGTGCGGGTGGTGAGCGCCGTCACGGGCGCGCGGGCACGGCACACAGAAACGCCGTGCCCGCACCCCCGCGCCGCCGCGGATGCTGTCCCGCCGGAAGAGACGCACGGGGAGCCAATCGGCGCGCGCGAGGAGCCCGGCGGCGCGCATGGGGAGCCCGGTGGCTCACATGGGGAGCCTGGCGGCGCGCGCGCCCAACTCGAGCGGGCGTGCGGTCAGCTCGGCGAGTATTTCGCCGGGCAGCGCCGCTCCTTCGATCTGCCGGTGGACTGGTCGGGGATGTCGGCGTCCCAGCGCCAGGTGCTGCCGGTGCTGCTGGCTTCGGCCGGCTACGGCGAGACGGTGACCTACGGCGCCCTCGCCCGCCGGGCCGGCCTGGCCGACGGGGGCAGGGTCCCGGCGGCCCGGGTGACCGGCCAGATCATGGGATCCAACCCGTGCCCGATCGTCGTGCCGTGCCACCGGGTGGTAGCCGGGGACGGGCTGGGCGGCTACAGCGGCGGCACCGGGATCGAGATCAAGCGCTGGCTGCTGATCTTCGAGGGCGCGCTGCCGCCCACCCTGGACTGGGACCCCGCCGGGCCCGGCACCGGCTGAGCCCGGATGCGGCCGCCCCGGCCGGCGGCCCCGGGTCAGGACTTCAGGTTGTGCTGCTCGGCCGAGATCAGTCTCCCCCCGGCCACGTGCAGGGCCCAGAACGCTCCCTTGCGCAGCGGCGGCCCGGCCGGCACCGGCGCGCCGAGACTCTCGCAGATCCACCGCAAAACGGCGGGCAGGTTCTCCCGGTGGCCGGAGATCATGACCGGCTCGCCGGCCGTGACCAGGCTGGTGACCAGGTCGTGGGCGGCGGCCACCTCGGCCGGGCCGGCGTCGGCCAGATCCTGGTCGTCCGGCGGGGGCGCCAGGGCGAGCGCCGGCTCAACCACCCCGCCAACCACCGCCGCATAGGGCTCGGCGGTCGCCAGGCAGCGTTCCGCCGGGGAGCTGATCACCCGGGCCGGGCCGAAACAGGACAGGATCTGGCCCAGGAGCTTCGCCTGCACGTGCCCGAGCGGGGTCAGCGGGCGGGTGAGATCGTCCGGATGCCCGGCGTTCTGCCAGGCCTTCTTGTTCCGCGCGGAGGCATGCCGGACCAGGATGATCGCCGTGGTGCCGGCCGGCGCGGATGCGAACTCGCTCAGCACGTCCGTGTCGTGCTGGTAGGTGAGCTGGTCGCCGGCCGCGGTGAGCGGGAGCCAGGCGATCTGGTCGACCTCCTCGTTGGGGGTGAACGGGACAGGTGCGGCGGGTTCACCCGTTCCGCCTGTGGCCTGTGCGGCCGGCCGGGCCGCCCAGTAGTCCACCTGCTTGGGCCGGCCGTCGCTGAGGTAACGGACCGTCCGCAGCCGCCTGCCGAGGGCGACCTCGATCTCGGTCTCCTCGGTCACCTCCCGGACCGCCGTGATCAGCACGTGCTCACCGGGCAGGCACTTGCCCTTGGGGAAGCTCCAGTCGTCGTAGCGGGGCCGGTGGACGAGTACCACTTCCGGCCCCTGCTCGCCGGGGCGCCACAGCAGCGCTCCGGCAGCGGGGATCTTGGGCGGCTTGTCCCGGTCAGCCATCAAGGGCCCTGCCGCGCGTGCTGGCAAGCAGATACTGCTGCAGGTCACGCAGGGGCTGGCCGGAGGAGTCCAGGTGGTGCCGGGTCCAGGTGCCATCGGCAGTCAGCCACCACGATGCGGTGGTCTCGTCCATGGCCAGGGCGATGAGGTTGCGCAGGGTCAGCCGCTGGGCCGGGTCCGTCACCCGGACCAGCGCCTCGACCCGCCGGTTCAGGTTGCGGTGCATCAGGTCGGCGGAGCCGATGTACACCTCACTGTCGGAATCCTCGCCGGTCCCGAACGCGTAGATCCGGGAGTGCTCAAGGAACCGGCCCAGGATGCTGCGGACGCGGATCGTCTCCGACAGGCCCGGCATGCCGGGCCGGATCGAGCAGATGCCGCGCACCCACAGGTCGACCGGCACGCCGGCCATCGACGCGGCGTAGAGGGCGTCGACCATCCCCTCGTCCACGATGGAGTTGACCTTGATCTGGATCTGCGCGGGCATGCCCGCCCGGTGCCGTTCCACCTGCCGGTTGATCCGCTCCACCAGGCCCGTGCGCAGGCCGGCCGGGGCGACCAGGAACCGCTGGTAGTCATTCTTGCGGCTGTAGCCGGTCAGGTGGTTGAACAGGTCGGTCGTGTCCGCGCCGACCGTGGGATCGGCGGTCAGCAGGCCGAAGTCCTCATACATCCGGGCGGTCTTCGGGTGGTAGTTGCCGGTCCCGATGTGGCAGTAGCGGCGCAGCGAGCCGTCCGGCTCCTCCCGGACGACCAGCACCAGCTTGCAGTGGGTCTTCAGGCCGACGATCCCCCACACGACATGACAGCCGGCCTCTTCCAGCTTGCGCGCCCAGGTGATGTTGGCCCGCTCGTCGAACCTGGCCTTCAGCTCGACCACCACCACGACCTGCTTGCCGGCCAGGGCCGCGTCGATGAGCGCGTCCACGATCGAGGACGAGTCACTGGTCCGGTACAGGGTCTGCTTGATCGCGAGCACCCGGGGGTCGGCGGCGGCCTCCTCGATCAGCCGTTCCACCGTGGTGGTGAACGAGTCGTAAGGCAGGTGCACGAGCACGTCCTGCCCGTCCAGGGTGGTGAAGACGTCGGTGTCCTGCGGCAGGGCCGATTCCGAGGGAACGAAGGCCGGGTACTTGAGCTGGGGCAGGTCCAGGTCGGCGATGACGGTCAGGCCGGACAGGTCGAGCGGCCCGGGCAGGTGGTAGACGGCCTGCTGATCGATCTGGAGCTCGGTCACCAGCTTGTCGAGCACATCGCTGGACATCGTGTCCTCGACCTCCAGCCGGACCGCGGGCTCGAACCGCCGCCGCTGCAGTTCCCGTTCCAGCGACTGGAGCAGGTTCTCGGTGACGTCCTCGTCCACCTCAAGGTCGCGGGTACGGGTGAGCCGGAAGGCGTGGTGCTCGAGGATCTCCAGCCCGGCGAACAGCTCGGTGAGGTGGGCGGCGATCACGTCTTCCAGCGGCACGAAGCGGTGCGGCAAGACGGTCAGGAACCGGGGCAGCAGCGGCGGGACCTTCACCCGGGCGAACATGGTGGCGCCGGTGCGCGGGTCGGCGACCATTACCGCCAGGCTGAGCGACAGGCCCGAGATGTACGGGAACGGGTGGGCCGGGTCGACGACGAGCGGGGTGAGCACCGGGTAGATCCGCTCGCGGAACAGCCGCTGCAGATCCGCCTGCTCGCCCGCGGACAGCTCCTTCCACCGCAGCACCTCGATGCCGTGCTCGCCCAGGGCGGGCTGGACCGAGCGGGCATAGTCCTCGGCGTGGCGGAGGCTGAGCTCGCGGGCCAGGCCCAGGGTGCGGGTCAGGACCTCCTCGGGCGGCCGCCCGGTCATGCTCTCCACCGGCAGGCCGGTCGCCATCCGGCGCATCCGGCCCGCCACCCGGACCATGAAGAACTCATCCAGGTTGCTCGCGAAGATCGACAGGAACCTGACCCGTTCCAGCAGCGGGAGAGACTCGTCCTCGGCGAGCTCGAGCACCCGCTGGTTGAACCTCAGCCAGCTTTCCTCGCGGTCGAAATAGCGGCCGGGCGGCAGATCGGGCCGCTGGTCGTCGCCCTCGGCCGGCCCGGCCGGCCGCAACGCGGACACATCTTCCTGGGCTCTCATGCCTTCCCGGTTTTCCTCCAGTTGCGGCGCCGCCAGGCCGGCCAGGCCCGCCTGCTGACCCGGTAGCCCCTCAGCCGATACCCGCTGGCCCGGTATCCGGTCCACCGGAACCGGCGGCTCGGGGGGCACATTATGCGGCTGAAAGCCGGCCTGCATATTGCCCATGCGGTCATTGTCCCCAATGCGCGTCAAATCAAGACGCCCGGGATCCGACAGCCCGGCCTGCCGCCAGATCCGGCTCACCGCCGACTGGCTCATGCCCGTCTCCGCCGCCATCAGGCGGGTTGACCACCGGCGCCGGCCGGCCGGGGGCGCCTCGAGGAGCAGCCGGGCGATGACGCCCGCCACCTGCTCGTCGGTGATCGTCCGGGGGGCTCCCGGGCGGGATACATCCCGCAGCCCGGCCAGCCGCATGGCCAGGAACCGCGACCGCCACTTGCGGACGGTGTCCCGGGACAGCCCGAGCTCGGCCGCCACCCGGGCCACCGGCCGGCCCGCGGTCAGGCCCGGCGCCCCGGCCGCGCACGCGAGGACGATCCGCGCCCGCAGGGCCAGCGGCCCGGCCGACGGGTCATCGGCCCACGCCGCCAGCCTGGCCCGCTCGCCGTCGGTCAGCACCAGCGGCACCGGTCTCGGATTGATCATGGTTCACTCTACTCACTGCATACGAACTTGCGACTCACCGGGGGGGGGCATCGCGGCCCCGCGCAGGCGCACCGGCGGCGGGGTACGGGACGGCATGGGACGGCCGGGCGGGAGGCTGCGTGTGCGGGCCGGGTGCTAGCCGCGCAGTGGGCGGCAGGCGGCCTCGATCTCCTCGCGGCTGGCCAGCTTCACCCGCGCGCCCCGGCCCAGCGCCGTGGCCAGCTCCATCTCGGCCTGCTCGACCCGCAGCCAGTCGTCGTAGCTGACCGGCAGCACCCCGCGGGCGGACAGCACCCCGGCCAGGTGTTCCGGCTCGGGCGGGGCGTGCCCGTTCCCGTCCGGGCTCCGGCCCGGGGCACAGTCGGCCAGCAGCGACCTGACGGTGTCGGCCGCATCGGATTTGTTGGTCCCGATCACCCCGGTCGGGCCGCGCTTGAGCCAGCCGACCACGTACTCCCGCGGCAGCGGGGCACCGTCGGGCCCGGTCACCCGGCCCGCCTGGTTCGGCACCGTGTAGGTCCGCTCGTCGAAGGGGACGCCGGGCAGCGGCACGCTCTGGTAGCCCACGCTGCGCAGGACCATCTGCACGTCCATCCGCTCGTATTCGCCCGTCCCGGTGAGCCTGCCGTTCTCATCGAGGCGGGTCCGCTCGACGATCAGCCCCGACACCCGGCCGGCGCCCTCGATCCTCACCGGCCGCAGCCAGAACCGGACGTTGAGCCAGCGGTCGTTGATCTGCCGCGCGCTCCAGTCCGGGCAGCGGGCGGCCCAGCCGTCGATGACCGCCAGGTTGCCGCGGACGCGGCGGTCGGACTCGGCGAGCTTGCCGCCCTCCCCGCACCCGTCGAACGTGGCCAGGTCGGCCTCGGGCCCCGGCACCGCGATGTCGACCCCGGCCAGCTCGCCGAGCTCACGCAGCTC
>DATINY010000055.1:0-12447 GCA_035473755.1 Streptosporangiaceae bacterium | reverse complement strand
CGTGCTTGACCAGCTGGGGGAGGGCGTGGGCCTCCCGCAGCAGGGTGTTGACGACAGCGGCGGCGTCGTCGGGGCCGGCCTCCCACAGCCGCGCCAGCCGGGGGCGCAGCTCGCGGACGGCGTCAAGCTCGGCCTGGTCGTGGGTGCGCTCGCCGGTCCACCCCCAGGCCGCGGTGAAGCGGTCGAGGGCCGCGGTGTCGGGCAGCTGCTCGGTGCCGCCGCGGCCGGTGTTGACCAGGGCGGCGGCGGCGGCCAGTGCCACTTCGGTGTCATGAGCAAAAATCACTTTGACTCCTTTCACACCTGCGGCTAGTGTCAGTAGTGTAATCAACTTTACTACTTACAGGGGATTTTCATTGACTGCCGCGGGGAGCCGGGCCGGGCTGACCCTCGCCGTGCTGTCGGCCGCGACCTTCGGGACATCGGGGGCCTTTGCCTCGTCGCTGATCAGGGCCGGCTGGAGCCCGGCCGCCGCCGTGATCACACGGGTCGCCGTGGCGGCGGCCGTGCTCACGATCCCCGCCCTGATCCAGCTGCGCGGCCGGTGGTCGCTGCTGCGCCGCGGGGCGGGGCGGGCGGCGGCCTACGGGCTGGTCGCGGTCGCGGGCTGTCAGCTGTTCTACTTCAACGCCATCGAGCGGATGCCGGTCGGGGTTGCGCTGCTGCTGGAATACCTGGCTGCCGTGCTGGTGGTCGGCTGGCTGTGGCTGCGCCACGGCCAGCGTCCCCGGCGGCTTACCGTCGCCGGCGCGGCCGTGGCGATCGCGGGGCTGGCGATGGTGCTCGACCTGGGCGGACCGGCCCGGATCGACCCGGTCGGGGTGATGTGGGGACTGCTCGCCGCCGTCGGCCTGGCGATCTACTTCCTGCTCGGGGCGGCCACGGACGAGGAGCCGCTGCCGCCGGTCGTCATGGCGTGGGCCGGGATGTGCATCGGCGCCGTCGCCCTCGCCGCGCTCGGCTGGATGGGTGTCCTGCCGCTGACCGTCGCCACCGGCAGCGTCGGCTTCCTCGGCCACCGGGTCAGCTGGATCGTGCCGATGCTAGGGCTGTCGCTGCTAGCCGCGGTCATCGCCTATGTCGCGGGCATCGGCGCCGCCCGCCGGCTCGGCGCCAAGCTCGCCTCGTTCATCGGCATGGCCGAGGTGCTGTTCGCGATCCTGTTCGCCTGGCTGCTGCTGGGCCAGCTGCCGTCCACGGTGCAATTCCTGGGCGGTGCGTTCATCCTCGCGGGGGTCACGCTGGTACGCACCGACGAGCTGAAGAGCAGCCCGGCGGAGGGGCCGCCGGACTCCCCGGCCCGCGTGCCCGAGCTCGCCGGCTCCGGCGTACGGTCAAGGGGGAGCCGGCCCAGCAGCCTGTTATGACAAGCGCGCTTATGCGCGTGGCGAGGCCGCGGGCAAGATAGTCACCGGCCAGTGCATCCAACATCGCGGGAGAGTCGTGACAGGCGCGGGACACCTGAGGGGACGGCTGGCTGCGATCGTGGCCGCGGGCATGCTCGTGACCGCCGTGCTGGCGGCCTGCTCAGGCGCGCCGGAACGGGTCACGGGCGGGCCGTCCGGCACGTACCAGGTGCCATCCGGGATCCACAAGATCAAGCACGTGATCATCGTCATGCAGGAGAACCGGTCCTTCGACAGCTACTTCGGGACCTATCCCGGGGCGGACGGCATCCCGATGCGCGGCGGGCGGCCGGCGGTATGCCTGCCGAACCCGGGCCGCCGGTGCACCCGGCCCTACCACGACACCGCCGACGTGAACGGCGGCGGCCCGCACAGCGAGGCCAACGCGGTGGCCGACGTGAACCACGGCAGGATGAACGGGTTCATCCGGCAGCGCGACGCGGCCCGCACGTCCTGCCGCATCGTCGTCGACCCGGCCTGCGGCGGGCGCGGCAAGCCCGACGTGATGGGCTACCACACCGCCGCGGAGATACCCAACTACTGGACGTACGCCAGGGACTTCGTGCTCCAGGACCACATGTTCGAGCCGGTGAAATCGTGGTCGCTGCCCGACCACCTGTACCTGGTATCCGCCTGGTCGGCCAAGTGCCGTAACCGCTCGCCCATGAGCTGCGTCAACGACATCGTGGGGCCGTACGGCGTCGCCAAGTTCGGGCGGGCTGTCCAGCGGGAGCTGACCACCGGCAAGACGTCGATCGACCTGGCCTGGACCGACATCACCTGGCTGCTCTACGCCAAGCACATCAGCTGGGCGTACTACGTGCAGACGGGCACCCAGCCGGACTGCGACAACGATGCCGCCGAGACGTGCGCCCCGGTCAGGCAGAGCGCCACGACACCGGGGATCTGGAACCCGCTCCCGCTGTTCGGCGACGTGCAGCAGGACCACCAGCTGGGCAACATCCGGTCCCTCAGCGCCTACCTGCGGGCGGCCCGGACGGGAACCCTGCCGGCGGTCAGCTGGATCACCCCGTCCGGCGCCAACAGCGAGCACCCGCCCGCCAGCGTCCACCGCGGCCAGGCCTATGTCACCGCCATCATCAACGCCGCCATGAAGAGCCCGGACTGGAACTCCACGGCGATCTTCCTCAGCTGGGACGACTGGGGCGGCTTCTACGACCACGTGGTGCCCCCGGCGGTCGACCAGAACGGCTACGGCCTGCGGGTCCCGGGGATCGTCATCTCCCCGTACGCCAGGCGGGGCTTCATCGACCACCAGACGCTCAGCAGCGACGCCTACCTGAAGTTCATCGAGGATGACTTCCTCGGCGGCGCCCGGCTCAACCCCGCCACCGACGGCCGCCCCGACCGCAGGCCCGGCGTCCGCGAGAACCTGCCGGTGCTGGGCAATCTGGAGCAGGACTTCAACTTCAGCCAGCCGCCCCGGGCGCCGGTGCTGCTGCCCACCAACCCGCCGACCGACTCACCGTCGATCCCCCCGGTCTTCACGGGCAGGCCGCCCTGCCTGGGGTGCACCACGCTGCCCGTGGGCGGTGCCGGTCCCGGCCGCAAGCACCGGCGGCACCGGCACCGGCACCGGCTCCTATAGCCGCGAATCGCGCATCCCGGCCGCGGGCCGGGCGTTGATCACCCGGTCCGGGCCGATGCCGAACGCCTCGGCCCGGACGCAGCCGCTGTCGAGCCAGTCGAGCTGGCCGGGCGCATGCGCGTCGGTGTCGATGGCGAACACGCAGCCGGCCTCGGCGGCCAGGCGCAGCAGCCGGTCGGGCGGGTCCTGGCGCTCGGGGCGGCAGTTGATCTCGACCGCCACGCCGTGGTCGCGGCAGGCGGCGAACACCGCTTCCGGATCGAAGGCCGATTCGGGCCGGCCTCGGCCGGCCAGCAGCCGGCCGGTGCAGTGCCCCAGCACGTCCACGTGCGGGCTGGACACCGCGGCCACCATCCGGTCGGTCATCGGCCCGGCGGGCATCCGCAGGCTGGAATGCACGCTGGCGACCACGACATCGAGCTGGCCGAGCAGGTCGTCCCGCTGATCAAGCGTGCCGTCATCGAGGATGTCGACCTCGATGCCGGTCAGGATGCGGAACGGGGCGAGCTGGCCGTTCAGCCGGCTGACGAGCTCGAGCTGCGCACAGAGCAGCTCAGCGGACAGGCCGGAGGCCACGGTCAGCCGCGGCGAGTGGTCGGTGAGCGCGATCCACTCGTGGCCGACATCGCGGGCCGCCTCGGCCATCTCCTGGGGCGGGCTGCCGCCGTCCGACCAGTCCGAGTGCGTGTGGCAGTCCCCGCGCAGCGCGGCCCGCAGCACGGTGTGGTCCGCGGGCGGCACCTCCCCGAGCAGCCTGCGCAGATAGTCCGGCTCCCGGCCGCCGGCCGCCTGCGTGACGGCTTCGGCGGTGGCCGGGCCTATCCCGGGCAGTGCCTGCAGCGTGCCCTCACGCAGCCGCTGGTCCAGTTCGCCGGCCGGGAGATCGTCCACCACCTGGGCCGCCCGCCGGAAGGCCCGCACGCGGTAGGTCGGCGCACCGGCCCGTTCGAGCTGGAACGCGATCTGCCGCAGTGCCTTGGCCGGATCCATCAGTCATCCCATACCCCGGTATCCCCCCACCAGGCAACCCCAGGTGAGCAGCCGGCCGGGCCGACCGGCGGCGGCCCTGCGGGCGATCATGAATGGGAGGTGCCGCCTGTGGCCGACTTGTGCCCCGTGCTGTGGGGGCTCTGCCCGACCACCCCGTTTCTATCCCGCTGAGGATGCGCTCCTGGCAGGCGGGCAGGCTCATCTCGCTCTCATCTCGCTGCTCCTGTTCAGTTCTGCCCTCGCCCAGTGGCCCCGGCAGCCAGGGTTGAACCGATAGTGCGTCACGTCGCGTCCGTCTCAACTGTCGCTACCCAGCCAGCGCAAGACATGCGTGGATGTGAGGAAGCACCTGGCGCTGGGTAGGAGCGACCTCGTTACGGAGCTGTCCACGGCGACGCCGGGAGAGGTGTGAGATGAGCCACACACAGGGCGGGGCGGGCCTGCCCGGCTGGCTGGACCCAGAGCTGGCCACGCTCACCCGGGACAGGTTCTCCGACCCCGCCTGGATCTTCGAGCGCAAGCTGGACGGCGAGCGCTGCCTGGCGTTCGCCGGCGGCGGGGACGTGCGGCTGATGACCCGCAACCAGCACGACATCAGCAGCACCTTCCCGGAGATCACCGGGGCGCTGGCCGCGCAGCGGCGCGGCGACGACTTCGTCGTCGATGGGGAGATCGTCGCGTTCGACAAGGACCAGACGAAATTCAGCCTGCTGCAGCACCGCTTCGGCGTCATCAACCCCGGCGCGGACCTGCTCGCCAAGGCGCCGGCCTACTACTACCTGTTCGACGTGCTGTGGGCCAGCGGCCGGGACGCCCGCCCGCTGCCGCTGCTCGAGCGCAAGGAGATCCTGCGTGGCGTGCTGTCCTTCGACGATCCGCTGCGCTTCACCGAGCACCGGGACACCGTGGGGGAGGCGTACTACCGGGAGGCGTGCGCCAATGGCTGGGAGGGGCTCATCGCCAAGCGCGCCGACGCGCCGTACCGCAGCGGGCGGACCAAGGACTGGCTGAAGTTCAAGTGCGAGAGCGGCCAGGAGTTCGTCATCGGCGGCTTCACCGATCCGCAGCGATCACGGATCGGGTTCGGCGCGCTGCTGCTCGGCTACTACGACCCCGGCGGGCGGCTCGTCTACGCGGGCAAGGTCGGCACCGGCTTCAGCAACCAGATGCTGCGCAGCCTGCATGACCGGCTGGCCGCGATCGAGCGGCGAAGCCCCGCCTTTGACGCCGGCCCGCTGCCGCGCTCGGAGTCGGGAGTGCACTGGGTCGAGCCCCAGCTGGTCGGCGAGGTCGGGTTCAGCGAGTGGACCACCGCCGGGGAGCTGCGCCACCCGCGATTCCAGGGGTTGCGGGACGACAAGGACCCCCGCGAGGTGGTGCGTGAGATCCCCCGCAGCGCGGGGCCCGGGTCATGAGCGCCCGGCACGCCGGGAGCGTGACCCTCTCGGGGATAACGGTCGAGCTGTCCAACACCGGCAAGGTCCTGTTCGGCGATCCGGAGGTCACCAAGGGCGACCTGATTGAGTACTACCGGGGCATGGCGGCCCGCATCCTGCCCTACGTCCGCGACCGGCCGCTGGTGATGGCGCGCTATCCGGACGGGATCGGTGGCCAGCGCATCTTCCAGAAGAACATCCCGGGCTACTTCCCCGCATGGGTGAGCCGGGTGGAGGTCGAGAAGACCGGCGGCGAGCTGTGCCAGGTGATCTGCGACAAGCCCGCCACGCTCGTCTATCTGGCCAATCAGGCCTGCATCGAGCTGCACGCCTTCCTCAGCAAGACGGGCGAGCTGGAGCGCCCGGATCAGCTCGTGTTCGATCTCGACCCGCCGGGCGAGGACCGCTTCGGCGACGCGGCACTGCTCGCGCTGCGGCTGCGTGAGCTGCTGGAAGACGAGCTGAAGCTGACGGCTTACGTCAAGACCACCGGCGGTAAGGGGCTGCACGTCCACGTCCCGCTGCGGGCCAGCGACGGCTTCGATGAGGTGCGGCGGTTCGCGCGCCAGGCCAGCGACGTGCTGGCCGCCAGGAACCCGGACCTGCTCACCACACAGCAGCGCCGGGCCGGCCGCGGCGACCGGATCTATTCCGACGTGATGCGCAATGCCTACGCGCAGACCGTGGTTGCGCCCTATTCGGTCCGCGGCCGCCCCGGCGCGCCGGTCGCCACCCCGCTGCGGTGGGAGGAGCTGGAGGACCGGGACCTGACGCCGCGGCGGTTCACGCTGCGGAGCGTGGGCGAGCGGCTGGAGCGGCTCGGCACGTCTGACCCGTGGGCGGGGCTGGCCCGGCGCCGCTACGGCCTGGACCGGGCGTCCCGGCGGCTGGAGCAGGTCGCGGCGGGGACGCGGTAAGCCGCACCGGCCCCGGTTCAGGCGGTTTCCGCCCGATGTTCACCCGGCCATGCGCCGCCCGGGCCGCCGTCCGCCAGGGGAGACGGCCCGGGTCAGCGCCGGCCATGTCATGCCCCGTCCCGCGTCCTGGCCGTTTCGATCCCTGGCCCGGGGTAGGGAAATGCGTTATGAGTGAAGACGCTTCTCACCACGGTTCTGGCGACTTCACTGAGCTCCAGCGGGCGTTGCTCGGCACGCAGACCATCGAGCAGTTCCTCCAGGAGGTGGCGCTGCTGGCCGCCCGGCTGGTGCCGGACGGCATGTCGTGCGGGATGACGATGCGGCCCAACGGCCGGCCGGTGACCGTCGCCTGCAGCGATGAGCTGGCCTCACGGGTCGACGACCTGCAGTACCAGCGCGGCGATGGGCCATGCCTGCACGCCCTGCGCCAGGGCTGCACGGTGCGCGTCGAAGACACAGCGACGGGGTCGGACTGGCCCGGCTTCGGGGCGGAAGCGGCGTCGCTCGGGATCGGTTCCTGCCTGGCGCTGCCGCTGATCGCGGACGGGAAGCCGGTTGGCACGCTCAGCCTGTACGCCCGGGCCGCTGGCGCCTTCGGGGCGGCAGAGACGCGGCGCGCAGAGCAGCTCGCCGGGAACGCGTCCGGGGCGCTGTCCCTGGCCCTGCGGCTGGCGTCCTACGCCGCGCTGACCGACCAGCTGCGCTCCTCGCTGGCCTCGAGAACGGTGATCGATCAGGCCATCGGCGTGATCATGGCCCAGGAGCGGTGCACGCAGACCCGGGCGTTCGACCTGCTGCGGGGCGCGTCGCAGAACCGCAACGTCAAGCTCCGCGACCTCGCGGCCGCGATTGTGACCAGCGTCAGTGGCGAGCCGCCTAAGCCGCTCGTCTTCGAGGACGGCTGAGCCCCGGGCGGGTCCAGCCTCCCGATCAGCGACTCCGGCACGCTGGGATAGGTACCGGCCATCGCGCCGCGGCTGGAGCCCCAGCCCACCGCGCCGTACATGGTCACCACCCGGATTCAGCGGGTGCAAATCCCGCTGCGCCCACTGGCCGGCGACGAACCGGGCCAAAAGACGGCGGCACGTAGGGTTGGCTCATCCGGCCCGGCTGGCTGGGAGGTGGGCACGGCGGAGCAGCGCGGCGCTGGCGTCAGGGACGCTGAGATCACGATCGTCGGCGGCGGGGCGGTCGGATGCGCGGTCGCGTACGTCCTGTCCCGGGCCGGTCATGCCGATATCCAGGTCATCGAGCAGGGCGAGCTGGCCGGTGCCACCTCGGGCCAGGCGGCCGGGCTGGTCGGGCAGGTCCGTGCCACCCGGGAGCGGTGCCGCCTGGCCATGGCCTCGGTGGCCACGTACTCCCGGATCGAGGAGGAGACCGGCTACACCGCCGACTGGCGCCAGACGGGCAGCGTGCGGATCGCCATGACCGGCGAGCGCGCCGCTGAGTTCCGGGGGCTGGCCGCGGTGGCGCGCTCGGCCGGGCTGGAGGTCGAGTTCCTCACCCCCGCGCGGCTGGCCGAGCTGTGCCCGGTACTGGACGGCACCCGGGCCGAGGCGGCGCTGTGGTGCCCCAGCGACGGCTACCTTCAGCCCAACAGCCTGGTGATGGCCTACGCGGGCGCCGCGCGTGAGCGCGGCGTCACCTTCGTTACCCGCACCACCGTCACGGGCATCGCGATCAGCCGGGGTGCGGTGACGGGAGTGCGCACCGACCGCGGCGCCGCCGCGACCACCATGCTGATCAATGCGGCGGGCCCCTGGGCGGCCTCGGTGGCCGCACTGGCCGGGCTGGAGATCCCGGCCGTGCCGGTGCGCCACGAGTACTTCGTCACCCGGCCGGTCACCGGCTGGCACGGCGCGCTGCCGGTGCTCCGCATCCCCGACATCCGGATCTACGTCCGGGCCGAGGGGCCGGGGATCTTGTGCGGGGGCTGGGAGGCGGACGGGCTGAGCCTGGACCCGCGCCAGGTGGCCGTGGGGCAGCCGCTGACCGTCCGGCCTGACTGGGATGTCCTGTCCGGGTTCGCCCGGGACTTCGCCGCCTTCGTGCCCGCAGTCGCCGAGACGGGGGTGCGCGAGGTCTTCCGCGGGTTTCCGGCGTTCTCACCGGACGGCCGGTTCATCGTCGGCCCGGTGCCTGGCATCCGCGGCCTGGTGATGGCCGCCGCCTGCAACGCCCACGGCGTTTCCGGGTCGGCCGGCCTGGCCGAGCACGTGCTGGAGAGCCTGCAGCCCGACCCGTCCCCCTACGTCCGGTCGCTGAGCCCGGCCCGGTTCGTGCCCCGGGCCTGGGACTGGGAGTCCGCGCGGGAACGGGCCGAACGGCGCTATGAGGACTACTACGGCCTGCCCGGCGCAACCAAACCGGCCCGCGGGGAGTCATAGAGGCAGATCCGCGCGGCGCGCGGGCGGTGATGGCGGGCGGCGGCCTGGAACGGTGGGGGCGATGCGGGGCGGCAGGCGCTGGCTCGGAGTTGCCGTAATGCTGGTTTGCGCGGGGTGCGCGAGCAGCCCCGGTCAGCAGTCGGCGGCGGTGCCCACGCTCGGCCGCCCGGCCGGCCTCTTCGTCCATGGTGAGGGCTTCGGCCAGGTCAGGCCGCCCAAGATCTTCAACGGCGGGGACCCCACCGGCCTCGTAACGCATATCACCTGGAGGTCCTGGGGCGGGGCCCGGGCGTCCGGGACCGGCACGAGCGACTACGTCGGGCCCGGCCAGTCGGTCGCCACCGGATCCCAGGAGCGGGTCACCGTGGTCGCCTTCAACCGGGGAAGCTGCCATGGCCGGGACATGTACCGGGCCGTGGAGTGGTACTTCGCCGCCCATGGCCAGCGCTTCAGCCCGCACCGGTACGAGAACATCTGCACCGGCGCCTACGTCCCGGCCGCGCCCAGACCGGGCCGGCCGGTAGCCGCCCGCGACGGCCGGCGGAACGGGAGCCGGGGGCGGGATCGTCTACGCTTCGGCTGTGCCGCAAGACCAGGAGTGGGATGTAGCGATCATCGGCGCCGGACCGGCCGGGCTGGCGGCGGCGCGCGCCGCCGCCTCGGCCGGCGCCCGGGCGATCGTGCTGGAGCGGGCGGTGCATCCGCGGTACAAGACCTGCGGCGGCGGCCTGATCGGGACCTCGCTCACCGTCGCCACCGGCAGCATCGACGTGCCCGCGCGCGACAATGTCCGCACCGCGACGGTCACCCTGGACGGCAGGCGGTCCTTCACCCGGGAGGAACGCGACCCGCTGCTCGCGATGGTGACCCGGGAGGAGTTCGACGACGCGCTCCGCCGCGGGGCCGCGGCGGCCGGCGCCACCGTGCGGCAGCGGTCCCCGGTGCGCGGGATCACCGAGGATGGTGATTACGCCTGCGCCCGGCTGGCCGACGGGACCAGCGTGCGCGCCCGCGTCCTGGTCGGCGCCGACGGCTCCTCCGGCGTCAGCGCCCGCTACGCCGGCGTCCGCTACGAGCAGGTGGATCTCGGCCTGGAGCTGGAGATCGCCGTCCCGCCGCCGGTGGCCGACCGGTGGCGGGGACGGATGCTGCTGGACTGGGGGCCGATCCCCGGGTCCTACGGCTGGGTGTTCCCCAAGGGCGACCGGCTCACCGTCGGGGTGATCGCGTCCCGCGGCGAGGGCGAGCGGACCCGGTCCTACCTGCGCGACTTCACCGCCAGGCTGGGTCTCGCCTCCTTCCGGCCGGACCAGGATTCGGGGCACCTGACCCGGTGCCGCAGCGAGGGATCGCCGGTGCGCCGGGGCCGGGTGCTCGTCGCCGGCGACGCCGCCGGCCTGCTCGAGCCCTGGACGCGCGAGGGCATCAGCTTCGCGCTCCGTTCCGGGGCCCTGGCCGGGACGGTGGCGGCGCAGGCATCGGCCAGCACCGGCCCGGAACAGCTGGCCCGGGCCCTGGGCCAGTACCGGGCCACGCTGGACCGGGAACTGCTGCCGGAGATGGCCGCCGGCCGCCGCCTGCTCGCGGCCTTCAGCCGGCACCCGGGCGCGTTCCATACCGGACTGGCCACGGCGAAGGGCTGGCGCACCTTCGCGAAGTTCTGCCGGAGCGAGACCACCTGGCGGGCCCTGGTCGGGCACCGGCAGGCGCGGATGGCGCTGTCGCTGCTGTCGCTGGCGTAGCCGGCCGGGAGTCAGCCGGGCCGGGAATCCGGGCCCGGCCTGTAGTCCAGGCCGTGCTCGATGGCGTAGCGGATGAGCTCCCCGCGGTTGTGCAGGTGCAGCTTGGCCAGCGTGTTCTGGACATGGTTCTGCACCGTGCGGTGGGACAGGACCAGCCGCTGTGCGATCTGCTTGTAGGACAGCCCGGTGCCGACCATGCCCAGGATCTCGGCCTCCCGCTCGGTGAGCCTGGGCGTGTCCGGCGCGGGGCTGGCCGCGAGCCGCCGGAACTCCCCGAGCACGAGCCCGGCCAGCCCGGGGGAGAAGACCGCGTCACCCGCCGCCGTCCGGCGCACCGCGTCGAGGAACTCGGCGCGGCCCGCCGACTTGACGATGTATCCCGCCGCACCGGCCTTGACCGCGTCGAGGACATCCTGCTGCTCGCCGCTGGCCGAAAGAATCAGCACCCTGGCCCGCGGGCACGTCGCCAGCATGCCGCGGGTCACCTCCACCCCCGGCATATCCGGCAGCTGCAGGTCCAGCACCACGACGTCCGGCCGGACCGCGTCGGCGGCCCGGAGCGCCTGCCCGCCCTCACCGAGGGCGGCGACGACGTCGAACCCGGCCTCGGTGAGATCACGGGCCACGGCGTCCCGCCACATGGGATGGTCATCGACGACCATCACCCGCACCCCTGGCTCGCCCACAGGCGCACCTTAGAGGACGGCTGGCGGGCGCGGCAGCCGCAGCCTGACTTCCGTGCCCGTCCCGGGCGTGGACGTGAGGCGCGCCGACCCGCCCAGGTCGCGCATCCGGCCGCAGATCGCCTGGCTCACCCCGAGCCTTCCGTCGGCCGCGGCCAGCGCCAGCCGGCCGGGCGGTATCCCCGGCCCGTCATCCCGGATCGTGACCGTGACCGCTTCCCCCTCGTCGTCCACCAGCACCCAGGCGCGTGCCGTCCCGCCGCAGTGGCGGTGCACGTTGTCCAGCGCCGCGTGGACGGCGGCCGTCACCTCCCGTGCCACATGCGTCGGCAGCAGGACCGGCCCGGCGGGCGTGACCATCGATACCGAGGCGGACGCTTCCTGGGTGAGCAGCGCCCGCAGGTCCAGGTTCCCGGAGGCCAGCGCGGAGCCGCCGTCACCGTCGGCCGCGATCAGCGCGCGCAGCGCGGCCTCCTGCTCGCCCGCCAGCCGCCCGATCTCGGCCGCCTCGCCGCCGACCTCCGCTCCCCGGCGCTGCACCAGCGCGAGCACCTGCAGCACCGAGTCGTGGATGCCGCGGGCCAGCCGGTCCCGCTCCCGGCTCGCCGCCTCGATCTCGGTCGCCCGCTGCACCGCCCGTTCGGCCCGGTCGGCCAGGGTGGAGACGTATCCCACGGCCACCCCCGCGAGCAGCAGCAGCACGGTCCCGTTCAGCGCCGGGCTCCGGTAGACGCCGGCCAGGGACTGGTGGCGCAAGGTGAGATCGCACGCGCCGAGCACGAGCGCGGCCACCACCCCGGCCCGGATGCCACCGGCCACGGCCCAGGCCAGCACCGGCCCGGCGACCCAGGTCGCGGTCACCGGCATGGCCGCCTTGGCGACGCTGCCCGGATACTGCAGCAGGGCGGTGGATGCCAGCGCCGCGGCCGTCACCAGCAGGTCGGCGGCCAGCAGCAGCCGGGTCCGCCGGGCGGGCACGGCA
This sequence comes from Streptosporangiaceae bacterium, assembly GCA_035473755.1. Lineage (GTDB taxonomy): Bacteria > Actinomycetota > Actinomycetes > Streptosporangiales > Streptosporangiaceae > UBA9676. The sequence continues at coordinate 292 of DATINY010000055.1, read as the reverse complement.
TAGGCCGCGCTGGTGAACGCCGTCCAGGCCGCCATCCCGGCCAGCACCGCCCAGGCCCAGCCCAGGTGCTTGTAGTCGGCCCGGTCCACCACGATCAGGACGGCGGCGTAGACGAGCGACGCGACCCGGAAGACCGCGATCGACCGCCACAGCGATGCCTGAACGTTCACGGGCCCACTCTCCTCCGGCCGGTGCGGCCCGTCCACGGGGCCATGCGGCTGTGATCGCGGGCGCCTGCCATGTTTACGATGGTGTGCACGGGTGAGACGCAGGCATTAGTCGGCCGCATGCC
>DATINY010000054.1:0-2196 GCA_035473755.1 Streptosporangiaceae bacterium | reverse complement strand
TCCCGCTCTTCGTGACCAGTTCCCCCGCCGTCGCGGCGGACGGCCTCCTCCTCGGCCTCGGCGCGACCTAGGACGGCACTGAACAACCCTGACCCGGCGGGCGGTAGTTCTGGCGGTTACCGGTGCTCGCCGGGCGGCATGCAGGCGTTTCTGGCGTTTGCCGGCGTGTTGCGGCCGCGGTGGGTGTCCGGGCCTGGGTGCAGGTGCCTGCCCGGGGGCTGGCCGGCGGCGGTCAGGCCAGGATCCAGGCTCCGTCGCAGCGGGTCAGGCCGTGCCGGAGCAAGGTGCGCAGGTTGATCGCGGCGCACCGGGTGTGCAGCCAGGCGTTGTTCCTGGCGGCGCCGAGGTAGCGGAGCCGGACCCGGCGGCCGTTCTGGGTAGCGATCCAGGAGATGATCCGCTCGATGGCGGACCGGGTGGGGTAGGCCTTCTTGAAATCGTCGGTGCGGGCCTGGGCGCGGGCGGCGCGCAGCAGGTCCTCGTGCGGGTGGATCCGCGTTGACCGGCCGTCTTTGGCAGTGGTGCAGCGGGTCCGCAGCGGGCAGGCGGCGCATAGCTGGCCGAAGTTCACGGTGCGGGTCCTGGCGCTCATCGCCATGGCGTGCCCGGCCGGGCAGGTCACGGTGCCGGCCTGCTCGTCGATGGTGAAGTCGTCGATGGTGAACCCGCCGGGCACGGCCGGGCGCAGCGGCCCGGGCTTGATCACGGTGTCATGGCCGGCGTCGCGGTAGGCGGCGCGGGCCTCCCCGCTGCCGTAGGCCGAGTCGCCGTAGACTTCCAGCCGCGCATCCTGCGGCCCGTCCGCGTCCGGGCCCGCGCTGTCGGCGGTGCCCGCGGCCGCATCCGGCTCCTCGCCTGGCCCGGTGCCGCCGGGCGTGCCGGTGAACCGGTCGCGGGCGGCCATCTTCACGCCGTTCTCCGCATCGGCGCTGCCCGGCCCGGCCGCCATCGTCATCTCGCAGTCGGTGATCAGCCCGGTCTCCGGCTCGGCGGCCACGTGCCCGCGGAACCCGTCCCGGCGCTGTGACTTCGATGTGCGGGTGTGCCGGGCCTGGGTATCCACGGTCGAGATCACCCGGTCCGGGGCCACCTTCCGGGCAATGCGCCACCGCCCGTCCGTGCCGTCGCTGCCCTCGGCCGGCTCCACATCCTGTCCCGCGACCAGCGCCAGCAGGCCCAGCGCATCCGCGGCCGCGGGATCCCGCGGCGGCGCGCCCGGGCCGGCCAGCTCCGCCAGCACCGCCAGCGCGTCGTTCACCAGGTCACTGACGAGCTTGTCCCTGGCAGCCGGGTCATCCCAGTCGATGCCCGGCTTGCCCGGCTGCGAGTAATCCAGCCGGCCCACCGCCGCGATCACCTCGCCGGCGCCGGGCACCACCCGGGCCACCTTACGGATCGCCGCCGTCAGCTGGGTGACGGTGTCCTGGGTGGCCACGGCATCATCGAACACCGTCGAGTCCACGCACCGCTTACGCCGCCCGGCCAGGATCCCGGTCTGCGCGATCACCTCCGCCACCGCGTCGAAGACCCGGTCCGGGCGGTCAGAGGCAGCGATCCGCTTGCGCCAGTACACCAGCGTGGACGGGTCGAAGCTCATCTGGGTCAGCGACCGGCCGCACGCCACCTTCCACCGGATATCAAACTTCAGCGCATCGGCGGCCTGGGCATCGGACAGGTCATACAGCTCCTTGAGCACCAGCACCGCCCCGACCAGGTCCGCCGGCAGCGACGGGCGCCCTGTCCGGGACGGGAACAGATCCGCGGTGAAGCTGTCCGGGAACAGCTCCCGGCGGTGCTCGGCCAGGAAGGCGAACACGCTGCCCGGCGGCACCAGGTGCCCGGCCATCTCGCCCGCATCCAGCAGTTCCCGGTCCATCCGCGACTGACCCTGCATGACAAGATCATCCCAGATGATCGAACACTATGCCGGCAGAAATGCCGATCCGGGTCGCGAGTTATTCAGTGCCGTCCTAGTCGAACAGCCGCTTCAGCCCGGCGCGCAGGGCGGCGGCGTCGGTGTCGACGGCGAGCAGGCCGACGGCCGGGAGCAGCGCAGTGAGCTCCCGGTTTCCGGTGAAGATGCCGGTGATGCGGCCCCGCGAGCGTGTCCGGTCGATAACCGACGTGATCGCCGACACCACCGCGTCATCCAGCGTCGACGTGCAGCCGAGCGAGAGCGACAGGTCGTAGGGCCCG
>DATINY010000053.1:0-4347 GCA_035473755.1 Streptosporangiaceae bacterium | reverse complement strand
GAACGTCAGGGGACTGAGCACCAGCCGGTTCAGCGCCTACCGGCAGCACGTCCTGGACCGGCTGCGCGACCTCGGCTACGTCCCGGGCTGGCGGCTGCTGCACGCGTCCGATTTCGGCGTACCGCAGCTGCGGCCACGGTTCGTGCTGGTCGCCGCGCGGGAAGACGACGCACAGTGGTTCCGCTGGCCGTCGCGGTTTGTGCGGCCGCCCGCGACGGTGGGTGAGACGCTGGGCGACCTGATGGCCGCGCGGGGCTGGCCCGGCGCCGCCGCCTGGGCCCGGCGCGCCGACCGGATCGCGCCCACGATCGTCGGCGGGTCCAAGAAGCACGGCGGCGCCGACCTGGGCCCCACCCGGGCCAAGCGCGCCTGGGCCGAGCTCGGCGTGGACGGCATCGGGGTGGCGGATTGCGCTCCGGGGCCTGAAGTTCCGGCGGCGCTGCGGCCGCGGCTGACCTGCGAGATGGTGGCCAGGCTGCAGGGCTGGCAGGACGACTGGGGCTGGCGGTTCAGCGGCCGCAAGACCGCGCGCTACCGGCAGATCGGCAATGCGTTCCCGCCGCCGGTGGCGGAGGCGGTGGGGTCGGCCATCCGCCGCGCGCTCGAGCACGCGGGCGCGCCTGATGCGGGCTCGGCCTCGGCTTCGGCTTCCGGTGACGGCGCGCACGTGCATGACCCGGTGTTCCGGGTGCTGCGTTCCCGGGCCGACTTCCTGACCGCCCGGCAGATCGCCCAGCTGTCGGCGGCGTGGGGCGGGGGCCCGGCCGGGGCCGCCGGACTGAGCCAGGCCGCCGTGCTCGCCCGGCTCCGCCACCTCGGCCAGGACTTCGAGCTCGAGGTGGCCGACTCCGGCACCGGCGACGACCCGGCCTACCGGCTTGGCAGCTTCAAGGCCTTCCTCGGCCAGCCCGAGCACACCCGCCACGAGCGCTTCGCCGCTCGGCGCACCACGATCAGCTAGCTTGCGGCGCGCGGGGATACCGCGCCAGACTGAAACGGACTTCAGTCGCTCTGGCTCCACCCGTGCCAAGTCGTACGGCGTGAACGCGGCATCCACGTCGTACCAGCGACCTTGGGCTCAAGGGGTCGTTGCAACAGTGCCGGTAGATGACCCTTTCCGTGTTCACCATACGCGGTGAGCGGCGGCCGGGGCTCCGTGCGTGGCGGGGGCAGGCCCTCGGCCTGGCCCTTGATGCCTGCCGCCAGGGGCCGCAGAGGTCTCCGGGGTCCAGGCCGGCCCGCAGGGCCGTCGCCGCAGGCGATGCGCGAGCAGCCTGGAGGCCGGAGGGGCGGCCCCGTACCATGCGCGGCGCCCGTCCGGGGATGAGCGGCGGCGAAGCCGCCACCGCAGGGGTGTGTGTCAGGCGGCGGCGTCGCGGTCCAGGATCTCTGCCAGCGCCTCGGCCGGGGTCTTCCAGCCCAGCGTCTTGCGGGGCCGGCCGTTCAGCTCATCAGCGACCGCAGCCAGCTCGCCCGGGCCGTACCCGGCCAGGGACGTGCCCTTGGGGAAGTACTGGCGCAGCAGCCCGTTGGTGTTCTCGTTGCTGCCCCGCTGCCACGGCGAGTGCGGGTCGCAGAAGTAGATCTCGCAGTCCGCGGCTACCGAGATCTGCGCATGCCCGCGCATCTCCCAGCCCTGGTCCCAGGTCAGCGACCGGCGCAGCGCGTCCGGCAGCGCGGTGATCACCGGGGTCAGCGCCCCGGCCATGGCCGGCGCGTCATGGCCTTCCGGCAGCGGGACCAGCATGGTGAACCGGGTGGTGCGCTCCACCAGGGTGCCGATCGCGGACTTGCCGTGCGCGCCGACCAGCAGGTCGCCTTCCCAGTGCCCGGGCACCGCCCGGTCCGCCGCCTCGGCCGGCCGCTCGCTGATCATCACCATGTCCTTGATCGTCCCGCGCCGCTCGCCGTCCCTGCGCCGCGGCTTGCGCAGGGCCCGCCCGGTCCGCAGGCTCTTCGCCAGCTCCCGCCGCAGCGCCCCCCGGCCCCGCACGTACAGCGACTGGTAGATCGTCTCGTGGCTCACCCGCATCTCCGGCCGGTCCGGGAACTCCGCCGCCAGCCGCCTGCTGATCTGCTCCGGCGACCACCGTTTCCGCAACTTGCCCTGCACCCAGCCGCGCAGCTCATCATCGCCCGCGAGCTTAGCCCTCTTCGGCCGCCGCGCCCGGTCCTCCGCCCGCCGCTGCGCCGCCACCGCCCGGTACCGGCCCCGGGACAGGCAGTTCCGCTGCAGCTCCCGGCTCACCGTCGACGGCGCCCGGCCCAGCCGCGCCGCGATCACCCGCATGCTGTCCCCGGCCGCCCGCCCCACCGCGATCTCCTCCCGCTCCGCCAGCGACAGGTACCGCCCGCTCACCGGCCCGGCCCCGTTACCCTTCACCCCGCCAGCCGCCCGGAACCACAACCGGCCGCCCCGCGGGAACCCCGCCGCGACCGCCGCGTCCTGCCACCCCAGCCCCGACCGCACGCCCTCCCAGAACACCACCCGCGCCTCACGCGGCGCCCTCACCCGACCCCGGTACACCACAACGACCTCCATCCACAGACCAGAACCGTTGCGACCACCGATTGAATCCGCCGCGGCTGGAACGACATGAACGCGGCATTCATGTCGTAAGCCTGGCCCGGGCGGGGCATTCGCGTGCGGCCATGGATGCTGTTGCGAAGAATGGGGCGGCTGAGGCTTATCGGGTCCGTACGAGGGAGCATGCCGGGGGAGATCGGTGACGGCGGGGGCAGTGGCCGGGAGGTACGGCGGGGATACGGCTGGAAAACGGCGGGGGGCCGGGAAGAACGGCGGGGAAGTGGCCCCGGGAGGACTCGCCTGCCACACTAACTGTCTATGCGTACGCTCGTTATCGACCATCCCCTGGTCACCCACAAGCTCACCGCACTGCGCGATACCGCCAGCGACACCGCCACCTTCCGCAGCCTGACGGCCGAACTGGTGACCTTGCTCGCCTACGAGGCGACGCGTGAGATGCGGGTGCAGCCGGTGTCGGTCAGCACTCCGGTGGCCATGGCCAGCGGCGTCAAGCTGGCCCGGCCGGTGCCGCTCATCGTGCCGGTGCTGCGGGCCGGGATCGGCATGCTGGAGGGCATGACCCGGCTGCTGCCGATGGCCGACGTCGGCTTCGTCGGACTGCGCCGGGACGAGGAGTCGCTGGTCGCGTCCACTTACGCGGACCGGTTGCCCGCCGACCTGACCGGACGGGACACGTTCGTCCTCGACCCGATGCTGGCCACGGGCGGCACGCTGGCCACGGTCATCAGCATGCTGGCCAACCGCGGCGCGGCCTCGATCACCGCGATCTGCCTGCTCGCCGCGCCCGAGGGGCTGCGGCACGTGGAAGCGGCCTTCGCCGCCGACGAGGTACGGGTGGTGACCGCCGCCGTCGACGAGCGGCTGAACGAGCGGGGGTATATCGTGCCTGGCCTCGGGGACGCGGGCGACCGCCTGTTCGGCCAGATCTAGCAGCAGCTTTTCGGGCAGGGCACCGGGCTCAGAAACGGTTCCCGTGGGCACCACCAGCGCTCCAGACTGGTTCCCCCCCACGTCCACAGTGGGTGATGCCCTCCGCCGAACCCGGCACCCTGCCAACTACAGCTAATCAGGACGTATTACTTCGGGGGTATCCCCGAGTCCGGGGTTACCTCCGATCCGCACGGCGAAGAGAATCCGGCCTAGACTTAATCGATGTTGTGCCAGATAGCCGGGACCTTACTATGTCACTGAGCTCGCACGTCAGCACGGCGTCAGGGCAGAAGATGCTGGTCGCCGAGGGCAGTCGGCTGGTGTTCGGCCGGGGGCCCGGCGTTGACCTGATCGTGGCGGCCGGCCGGGGACTCTCCCGGCGGGCGGGCCTGGTCACCGCGATGGCGGCCGGCATCTGGATCGCCAACATCAGCCGCACCCACGCACTGTACGTCGAGGGCGAGGGCTACCAGGTCAGGCTGCCCCGGATGGAGCACGACGGCGAGCCCGCCAACGGCTGGTTCGTGCACGCGGGCACGGCCCTGGTTGGCTCGCGGGCCATGCTCGACGAGGGGCAGTCGCTGATGGTGACGGTCACCGGCCAGTACGAGGAGCCGCCCGTCGGCCACGGGGCAGGCTGGGCCGAGAACACCGAACTGGCCGCGACCGGCCTGACCGGGGGAAGGCTTGCCGCCACCGGCCTGGCCGACGAGGGCGAGTGGACCGACGAGGTCTTCGCCGCGGGCGTGGCGGGCCAGGCGGATCTGGAGGGCACCAGCCGGGGCGGAGCGGTGCTGACCGGGGCGGGGCAGCCGGCCAGGACCGCGGCTAAAGCGTCCGGGCCGGGGCACGCCGGGCCAGGTTACGCA
>DATINY010000052.1:0-26447 GCA_035473755.1 Streptosporangiaceae bacterium | reverse complement strand
GACGCCCTCGACCTCGCCACCGAGACAACGCCCTCGTACGTCATCGTGGGCACCCGGCCGGACGCTCTCTACTTCGAGTACGGCGACTACCGGATCGAAGAAGGCGGCCAGTACCTGGAGAACGACGGAACCTGGGATGGCTGACCCGCAAGGGGCATGAGAAGGACCCCGGCCCGGGGAGCGGCCGGGGCTCTTGCGGTCAGGTCAGCCGCCGCTCGGTCGCCCAGCGCGTCAGCTGGTGGCGGGTGGAAAGCTGGAGCTTGCGCAGGACGGACGAGACGTGGCTCTCGACCGTCTTGCCGGAGATGTAGAGCTCGCGCGCGATCTCCTTGTAGGTATAGCCCCGGGCGATCAGGCGGAGGACCTCGCGCTCGCGGGGCGTCAGCTGGTCGAGCTCGGGGTCGAAGGTCCGGCGTCCCTCATCGGCGGGGCCCAGGGCCGCGAAGGCGTCGAGGACGAAGCCGGCCAGCCGGGGCGAGAAGACCGCGTCCCCGGCCGCGACCCGGTACACCGCGTCCACCAGCTCCGTGCCGGAGATCGTCTTGGTCACGTAACCCCGCGCGCCCGCCCGGATGACGGCGATTACGTCCTCGGGGGCATCCGAAGCCGACAGGGCCAGGAAACGCACCTGCGGGTGAGCGGCCTTCGTCGCCGTTACCACGTCCTGGCCGCCCCCGCCGGGCAGGTGCACGTCGAGCAGGACGACATCCGGCAGGTGCTCGGCGATGAGGGTGATCGCCGGCGCGACGTCATCCGCCTCGCCCACCACATCGACCTGGTCACCGAGCTCGGACCTGACCCCCGAGCGGAACAGGCCGTGATCGTCGACGATAAGGACCCGCGGCCGGGTGCCACCGGGGGCGGGCATGGTCACGCCCGGGCCGGGCGGCTCGGCTGGCGCTTCCCGGCGTCGCGGGGCATCGACAGGGACACCTCGGTGCCCTCACCAGGAGCGCTGCGAACGGTGACCGAGCCTCCGTGACGGGCGACCCGGGCGCGGATGGACTCGGCCAGGCCCTTCCGGTCGCTGGGCACCGCCGCCGGGTCGAAGCCCCGCCCGCGGTCCCGCACGAACAGCACCACCTCGGCCGGCTCGACCTCGGCGAAGAGCGCGACGGCCGGGGCGCCGGACCACTTCGCGGCGTTGACGGTGGCCTCGCGCGCCGCCGCCAGCAGCGCGTTGAGGTCGTCGTCCAGCTCGCAGTCCCCCACGGTGACGGCCTCGACGGTGATCCCGTGCTGGGCCTCCACCTCCTGCTGGATGAGCCGGATGCCGCCGGCCAGTGTCATGCCCTGGCCGTCCGCCGAGCCGGGCGGCAGCCCGTCGAACAGCCACGAGCGCAGCTCCCGCTCCTGCGCCCGGGCCAGCTGGATGACCTGCTGCGGCTGGTCGGCGCGGCGCTGGATAAGCGCCAGCGTCTGCAGCACCGAATCGTGCAGGTGGGCGGCCATGTCCGCCCGTTCCTCGGCCCGGGCGCGGGCCTGCCGTTCGAGCACCAGGTCGCGGGCGATACGCAACCACCACGGGCCCATCATGATCACGATCGCGGTGATCACGAGCAGGAGCCCGGCCAGTGGCTCCAGCAGGGCCTGGCGGGAGCGCCCGGCCAGCAGGGCACCCAGGCCGATGATCAGCAGCACGACCGCGGTCACGATGCGCAGCAAGGGGCGGCGCCGCCCGCCGGCTCCGGCCAGGCCGAGCACGGGATCGGCCAGGCGACGGAGCACCGCGTGCTCGTCCGGTGGGGTGTTCCGCCAGATCAGCGTGAGGCCGACCACGCTGATCACCAGCGCCCACGCCACCGAGCTGAGCCAGCGGGCGCCCAGCGCGGAGGCGATGATCAGCAGGATGATCAGCAGTGACCCGAGGCCGGCGGCCAGCCCCAGGCCCCGCCGGTCGTTCAGCGCCTGGTTCGCGATGCTGCCGTCCGCGCCCTCGGCGGGCAGCAGCAGCCAGCCAACCACGTAGGCCGCGACGCCGAAGCCGCCCAGCAGGGCCGCCACCACGAACGCGAGCCGGACGAGCGTGACGTCGATGCCCGTACGCGCCGCGATACCGGCGGCCAGCCCGGCGGCCAGGCGGTCCTCCTGCGCGCGCCGCAACGGCCCGCTGCCGCGCGGCCTCCCCACCCACGGGTGGTCGCGCCAGCGGCGCCACGGACGCCGGCGGTGCGGCCAGCCGTCCTCCGGGACGGGGCCGTTATGTTCTGGCCACGGCGGCCGCCACCGCTCACCCTGGCCGTCAGCCAGGCCCGGCGACGCCGGGCCGCTGCGTTCCTCCACCCCTCCATCATCGCGCCGCGGGCGGGTTCTCCGCCATCCGGGCGAACCCTGATCCGGCCGGCCGGGGATCAGGGTCGGATAGGGGTTCTTCCCGATACCCCGTACCGGGCACGGCGCAGCACGCTGGGGACATGGAAACAACCACAGTTGAGCCACAGGACCAGACCAAGCAGCAGACACTGAGCAGGCCCGTCGATGACCGCATGCTCGGGGGCGTCGCCGCCGGCATCGCCCGCTACCTACGCGTGGACGTGACGGTCGTGCGGATCGTCTTCGCCGTCCTCGCCATCATGGGCGGCGCGGGCATCCCGATCTACCTGGCCGGCTGGCTGCTCATCCCCGAAGAGGGCGCCAGGCAGTCGATCGCGAGCGACCTCATCGACTCCCTGTCTTCCCGGTCCCGCTGAAGGAGGCCGCCGACATGTCAGCGCATAGCTCCCGGTGGGCCCGCGGATCCGCCGGCCCGGCCAACCCTCAGATGAGGATCTCCGACGCCGACCGGGCCGAGGTGGCCGACCGCCTGTCCAAGCACTACAGCGACGGGCGGCTCGACCAGGCCGAGTTCAACGAGCGCCTCGACCGGGCCATGAATGCCAAGACCCAGGCCGACCTGAACGGGCTGTTCGCCGACCTGCCAGCCACCGACGAGCCCGACAAGGCAGCCAAGGCAGCCAAGGCAGCCAAGCCCGTGCGCCAGCCCGACCAGCGCCCGCGGAACAGGCGCCCGGTTCAGCGCGTCGTCGGCCTGGTCCTCATCACCGTGGTCGCCATCTTCGCCGCGCGCGCCCTGATGTGGCCGTTCTTCGGGCTCTTCGGGTTCGCCGGGCATGTCCTGTTCGTGCCCGTCCCGTGGATCCTGATCGCGATCGTCGCCTTCGTCTGCTGGCGCTACGCCACCAGGCACCGCCGCCGGCCCTGATGACGGAAAGGCTGGAATGCCCGCTCGGGGGCGGGCATTCCGGCCTGGGCGCGGTCTGCCATGATCTGTACCCGGAGCCGGGGCAGGGAGGATGCTGAGCATGCCAGGCGGGCGGTTCACGGGCAGGACGGTCATGGTATTCGGCGCGGCGGGCGCGCTCGGGGCGGGCCTCGCCGCCGCGTTCGCCGGGGAGGGCGCCGGCCTGATCGGCGTGGATCGGGCCGAGCCCACCGGTGACCGGCGCCTCGAAGGCGCCCACTATCACGCGGTCGATGTGCTCGACGACGGCGCGCTGGCAACGCTGTTCGACGACGGGCCACCGCCCTGGGCGGTGGTCAGCACCGTGGGCGGTTTCGCCCCGCACTCCCCGCTGACCGACCTGGACCCGGCCGTCCTCACCGGCCAGCTGGAGCTGAACCTGCTGACGGCCGCGCTCGTTACCAAGCACGCGCTGCGCCGGATGAAGGCCGCCGGCCAGGGCCGCCTGGTGCTTACCGCGAGCCGGGCGGCCGTAGTGACCCGGGGCCAGGGATTCGCCTACTCGGTCAGCAAGCTGGGCGTGCTGCACCTGGTCGCCATGGCCGCCGACGAGGTCCGGGGCAGCGCGATCACCGTGAACTGCGTCGTTCCCAGCATCATCGACACCCCGGCCAACCGGAGCGCGATGCCCGACGCCGACCATGCCTCCTGGCCCAAGGTCCCCGACATCGCGCAGGCGTACCTGTTCCTCGCCTCGCCGGCCGCGCACCTCGTCTCGGGGGCATCGGTTCCGGTCTAGCGCCTGGTCCGTGGCTCAGGGCCGTGGCGTGTGGCTGAGGATCGCCACCCGCCGTGCCCGTCGGCCCGCGGGCGGGGATACTGCAAGCATGTCGGTACGGTCGGGCCAGCAAGAGGCCACCACGGTCCCGGGAGGCGCTGACGCCGGTGATCGCGAGGCGCCCAAGCCGGGTCTGCGGCATCCGGTGGCGTTCCTCCAGGCCCGCGATCCCGGGCTGGTCACCATCAAGCGGTCCGTGCTGGCCGCCGTGGCGGTGCCCTCGATCTTCGCGTTCGCCCGGGCCATCACCGGCAACGCCCAGGTACCGCTGTTCGCCTCGTTCGGCGCGTTCGCGCTGATGCTGTTCGTCAGCATCCCCGGCACCAGGTCAGACAAGCTGCGCCACTACCTGGCCCTGGTCGTGGCCGGCGCCCTGCTGATAGTCGTCGGCACCCTCTGCTCGAACAGCGACGCGCTGGCGATCGCCGGCATGGCGGTGGCCGGCTTCGTGGTCCTGTTCGCCGGCGTGCTGAGCCCGACCGCCGCGCTCGGCAGCACCTACCTGCTGCTGGCGTTCGTGCTGCCGGTGAACGTGCCGGTACCGCCCGGCGAGATTCCCGCCCGCCTCGCCGGGTGGGGACTGGCCGCGGCCGTGGCCCTGCCGGTCGTTCTGCTGGTCTGGGCCCGTCCTTGGTACGACACCCGCCGCGCCGCATTGACCACGGCGGTGGAACGGCTGGCCAGCCTCGTGCAGGCACACGCGGAGGGCCATCGCGACCCGTCGGCCCACGCCGCCGCGGAGAGCGCGCTGCATGCGCTGAGGAAGGAGTGGGCGGCCACGCCCTACCCGCCCACCGGGCTCGGCCCCAGCCAGGTCGCGGTGGCCAAGATGCTGAGCCGCATCGAATGGGCCGGAAGGCTGGCGGTGGTCGGGCCCGACGAGGTGGACCTGATCCTGAACTCGCCGACCGCCCGGGAACTCAACGCCGCCACGGCCCACGCGCTGCGCTGCGTAGGCGCGGTGATCGGCCCCACCGCCGAAGGGCACTCGCCCGGGCAGCACGCCGCCGCGGAACTCACCGCGGCGCTGGAGGAACTCCACCGGGACCGGCGTGAGTCGCTCCAGTGGGCGGTGGACCGGCTCGTCAACCAGGCCACGCTCGGATCCGAGATTCAGGAATCTGAGTTTCAGGAGAAGGCATCGGCCTCCGCGTTGGCGTTCGTCGATCCCACCTTCCGGACGCGAAGGCTCACCCTGGCCACCGAGGAGCTGGGCGCGCTGGGGCTGGAAGCGGCCGGCTTCGACGTCCCGCCGCAGCAGGACACCGTCGGTGTACGGCCCGCGGGATTCACGCCCGGCGCCCGGGCGCTGTGGCAGCGGGCCGCGATCCACCTGACGCTGCGCTCGGTATGGCTGCGCAACTCGCTCCGGGGAGCGGCCGCCCTGGCGCTCGCGGTGGCCGTGGCCAGGATGACCGGCGTCTCGCATGCGTTCTGGGTCGCGCTCGGAACCCTGTCGGTGCTGCGGTCCAACGCCCTGGGAACGGGCGCTACCGCGCTGCGGGCGGTGGCCGGGACCGTGGTGGGCTTCGCCATCGGGACCGCGATCATGCTGGGGGTCGGCGGCCACACCGAGGCGCTCTGGTTCCTGCTGCCGCTGGCCGTCCTGGTCGCCGGCGCCGCCGCGCCGGTGCTCTCGTTCGCGGCCGGCCAGGCGGGGTTCACCGTCTTTGTGATCATCCTCTTCAACATCCTGGTGCCCGCCGGCTGGAAGGTCGGGCTCGTGCGGGTGGAGGACGTGGTGCTCGGCTGCGTGGTCAGCGTGGTGGTGGGACTGCTGTTCTGGCCCCGGGGCGCGACGGCCGCCTTCGGCCAGGCGCTGTGCGACGCCTACCGGACCGGTTCCCGCGCCCTGGTGACGGCGGTGGACCGGCTGGTCTCCCCCGGCCTGGACGTGCCGATGCAACAGGCGGACAGCCGGTCGATGGCCAGCTATCACCTGCTGGAGGAGGCGTACCGGCAGTTCCTGGCCGAGCGAGGCGCCAAGGTGATCCCGCTGAGCACGGCGACTCACCTGCTCACCGCGGCCGCCTGGCTCCGGCTCGCCGCTCACACGCTGGCTACCCTGCCGGTTCACTCGCTGCAGATGGGGCAGCAGCCGGACGCGGCGGGCATCTCTCCCGCGAGCGCGGCCGTGGCGGTGGCCCAGGCCGAGGTGCAGAGTGCCGCCCACCGCGCGGACGCCTGGTACGACGGCTTCGGCGCGGTGCTGAACGGCGAGCGTGAGCAACTGCCGCCAGCCGAGCGCGACGACGGGGAGTTGCGGGCCCATCTGGTCCGCGCCTTCGACCTGGCCAGCGAGGAGCACGACGCGACCAGGGTGCGGATGGCCCTGCGGCTGCTCTGGGCCGATGAGTACCTCGATGACGAGCAGGAATCGCAGCGCGACCTGGCAGACGTGGCACACCCGCTCGCGGCGCAGGCACACCGCCGCTTCCTCTGAGCATCTCCCCGGCGCGGCCCAGGGGCCGGGGCTGGATCAAGGACCGGTGGCGGGATCCGGGACTGTGGTGGGATCAGGGCTCGTTGGCGCCCAGGGCGACGTCGACGCCGGCCTGGGCCGCGTCCGCCCCGGCTCCGGCCGGCCCGGTAGCCGCCGCACCCCGGGTGGTCCCGGCCGAGGCCCGGGTCATCCCGCCGCCGCCGGTCAGCCGCACCGCGATCGCCACCGGGATCACCGTGAGCAGCAAAACGAACGTGACCACGACGTTGACCTCGGGAAGCTGCTGCCCGAGCCGGATCGCGCCGAAGATCCACAGCGGCAGCGTGTTCTCCGCGCCGGCGGTGAACGTGGTCACGATCACCTCGTCGAACGAGAGCGCGAAGGCGAGCAGGGCGCCGGAGATCAGCGCGGTCGACATCACCGGCAGCGTCACGGTGCGGAACACCAGCAGCCCGCTCGCGCCCAGGTCGGCGGCGGCCTCGTAGACCGACCCGGAGACCCGCCGGAGCCGGGCGAGCATGTTGTTGTAGACGACCACGATGCAGAACGTCGCGTGCCCGATGATGATCGTGTACAGCGAGAGCCCGATCCCGGCGAAGTGGAACGCCGAGTTCAGGGCGATCCCGGTGATGATCCCGGGCAGCGCGAGGGGCAGCACCAGCAGCAGCGACACGGCCTCCCGGCCGAAGAACCGGAACCGGTGCACGCCGAACGCCGCGGCCGAGCCGAGCAGCAGCGCCACCACCGTGGCGAACAGCCCCGCCTTGAGCGACAGCACCAACGCGGCCCGCACCTGCGGATCGTGCCAGGCGACCGCGAACCACTTGGTGCTCAGCCCGTGGATGGGCCAGCTCTGGACGTTCGATGAGTTGAACGCGTACAGGCAGATGATGGCGATCGGCACGAACAGGAAGAGCAGCACGCCCGCCACCCAGACCCGCAGCCCGATCCGGGCCAGCCGCCCCTCCATCACAGCGCCTTGGGAATCACATGGGCCACTTGCATCACATGGCCTCGAACGCGCCGGCGGCCCTCGCGCCGGACAGGTAGAAGATCATGATCACGATCGGGACCACGGCGAGCGCGGCCGCGAACGGCAGGTTGCCGGCCGTGCCGATGTTGGAGTAGATGACGTTGCCGATGAAGCTCGAGTTCGCCCCGCCGACCAGGATCGGCGTGATGAAGTCGCCCAGCGTGAGCGAGAAGGTGAAGATCGACCCGGCCACCACGCCCGGCAGCGCCAGCGGCAGGACCACGCTGCGCAGGGTGCGCCAGTTACGGGCGCCGAGATCCCCGGACGCCTCCAGCAGCGAGTCCGGTATCCGCTCCAGCGCGCCGTAAATGGGCACGATCATGAAGGGCAGCCAGATGTAGGAGAAGACGATCCACATCGCGACGTTGGTGTAGCCGATGTTGACCGTCCCCAGGCCCAGCTTGGACAGCGTCCAGCTCAGCGTGCCGCCCTTTTGCAGGATGACGATCCAGGCGTAGACCCGGGCCAGGTAGCTCGCCCACAGCGGGAGCAGCACGGCGATGAACAGCGCCTGCCGCCCGCGCGGCGTGGCCACCCGCGCCATGAAGTAGGCGAACGGCAGCGCGAGCACGGCATCGGTGACCGTGACGACCGCCGCCATGATCACCGTCCGGGCGATGATCGTCAGATAGGTGGGGGTGAAGATCTGCTGGAAGTTGGCGAGCGTCCAGCTGTGCACCAGGGAGTTGGTGAACGGGTTGACCGACCAGAACGCCGTGACCAGCATCACCAGCAGCGACGCCAGGTAGATCACCAGGAACCAGGCCAGCGGCGGGGACAGGGTGAGGGTGGCCCGCAGCCACGCCCGGCGCCAGAGCGCCGCCGAGACGCGGGCCCCCCCACTCGCTGTTCGGTCCTCGCGGACCGCGGTCGCTGTCATCGAACTCGGTGCCCTATCGGTGCTGGCTACCCGGTGATCTGGGTCCAGGCGGTGACCCACTGCTGGAACGGCACGCAGTCGCTCTTGCCGTTGCCGCACTGCGCCAGCGGGGTCTTCCAGAACTTGAGGGTCTGGAAGTAGGCCTCCGGCGCGTTCGCGTGGTAGGCGGCGCAGGCGCCCTTCGAGAGCTGGTCCATGATCGGGCAGGCCAGCTTGTTGGCCGGGGTCTCACCGAAGAAGACCGCCTGCTGCGCCTGCACCTTGGGGCTCGTCGCCCACTGCATCCACTTGTAGGCGCAGTTGGGGTGCGGCGCCTTGGTGGCGAGCATCCAGGTGTCGGCCCAGCCGGTCGCGCCCTGGGCCGGGATGGTGTCGCCGACCTTCGCGCCCGCCGCCACCAGCGTGTTGGTCTGGTATGGCCAGGCCGCGCCGACCACCGTGGTGCCGCTCTGGAACAGCGAGATCTCCTGCGAGGCCAGGTCCCAGTACTTCTTGATCAGCGGCTTCTGCTGCTTGAGCAGGTTGACCGTGGCGTTGAACTGGGGCTGGGTCAGCTCGTAGGGGTCGCTGATGCCCAGGCCGGGCTGGGTCTTGGACAGGTACAGCGCCGCGTCCGCGATCTGGATCGGGTTGTTCGGCACCGTGACCTCGCCCGCGTACTTCTTGTTGTACAGCACCGACCACGAGGTGGGCGCGGACGGGAACGCCTTCTTGGAATAAAGGAGCACGTTCGGGCCGAACTCATAGGACACGCCGTAGTGCTTGCCGCCGATGGTGTTGAACGGCGGGTTCTGCAGGAACGGGTGGAAGTTCTTCCACTGCGGGACCAGGTTGATGTTGACCGGCTTGACGTCGCCGCTGTAGATGAGCCGCAGGTCCGCGTCTCCGGACGCCGAGACCATGTCGTACTGGCCGCCGCCGCCGTTGGCCATCAGCGACACCATCTCGCTGGAAGAGCCGGCGTACTTGGCGCTCACCTGGCAGCCCGTCGCCTGCTCGAACGGCTTGACCCACTGGGGCTGGGCGTAGCCCTCCCAGGCGATGAGGTTCAGCTGGCCCTCACCCTTGCCCACCGAGGTGGGCACCGGGGTGTTCGCCTGCGGCGCCGTAAGCCCACTGGTTCCGCTGCCACTGCCACTGCTGGCGGTGCTGCCGCCTCCGGACGAGCCGCATGCCGCGACGAGCACCGCGGCGGAGGCGGCCGCGAGAAGCGCGCCCCCTCGTGCCCATACCTTCATTGGCTATCCCCTTCACTGCGAGCCGAGGGGGCCCGGCTCTCGTTATGAATGTCGTAGGTTTGGTTTTCGCGCCAGGCGACGTTCACGGTCCGTCCCCGGGCTTCGAGCGCTTCGGCGGCCGCGGTCTCCAGGTTCTGGCGCACCGCGGTGAGCGTCCCGCCCGCTTCCAGCGCGACCTGGTAGCGGGTGAGCATGCCGAGGTAGACGACGTCCTCGATCCGGCCGCGCTCGACGTGGCTGCCCTCCGGCGCTTTCTCGCCGTCGGCCAGCAGGTGGATCTTCTCTGGGCGGATCGTGAAATGGCGTCCGCCGCGTTCCAGCAGGTTGGACACGCCGATGAAGCCCGCGACGAAATCGCTGGCGGGCCGCTCGTATACCTCGACTGGCGTGCCGAGCTGCTCGATGTTGCCCTGGTTGAACACGGCCAGGCGGTCGCTCATGGTGAGCGCTTCCTCCTGGTCGTGGGTCACGTAGATGAAGCTGATCCCGACCTCGCGCTGGATCCGCTTGAGCTCGATCTGCATCTCCTGGCGCAGCTTCAGGTCCAGCGCGCCGAACGGCTCGTCGAGCAGGAGCACCTCCGGCTCGTTGACGATCGCGCGGGCGAGCGCGACCCGCTGCCGCTGCCCGCCGGAAAGCTGGACCGGCTTGCGGCCGCCCAGCCCGGCCAGGCGCACCATCTCCAGCGCCGCCTCCGCGCGGCGCCGCCGCTCCGCCTTGGGCACCTGGGCGACCCGCAGCCCATACTCGACGTTCTCGAGCACGTTCATATGCGGGAACAGCGCGTAGTCCTGGAAGACGGTGTTCACGTTGCGGGCGTAGGGGGGCTCGCGCGTCACGTCCACCCCGGCCAGCTCGACCGTGCCCGCGTCGGGGCGCTCGAATCCGGCGATCAGGCGCAGCAGCGTGGTCTTGCCCGAGCCGGACGGGCCGAGCATGGTGAAGAACTCGCCCTCGGCGACATCCAGGTCGACCCCGGCGACCGCGGCGAGCTGCCCGTACATGCGGCGCACGCCGGTCAGCCGGACCGCGGGCACGCCGCTGGCCGGCCTCCCGCTCGCCGTCCCCGTGCTGGCTGCCCCCGTGCCGGCTGACACAGCGCCCTGGCTAGCCGGCGCTGCTTCCTGCCTGCCCATCGCCGTCTCGCCCACCCGTGCCCTTCGTCGTGCAGGAACGACCCCGTGCGCGAACCGCGGCCCGGGGATCGACGATTCCGATAACCTACAGGATCAGATGTTTGTGTCAAGTACCTGCAAAGGCGCGCGCACCCTGGTCAGCGGGAGGGGGCATTCGTGGCACCACCTGCGCTTACGACCGTACGCGCACGCACCTTGTTCACGCCGCTCGACACCGGCGGTCGTGCCGATACTGTGACCCGGCGGCTGACCCAGGCGATCCGGCTGGGCCTGCTGCTCGACGGGGAACGCCTCCCGGCCGAAAGCCAGCTGGCCGGGCAGCTCGGGGTCTCAACCGTGACGCTCCGCGAGGCGCTCGCCACGCTCCGGACGATGGGCCTGGTCGAGACCCGGCGCGGGCGCGGCGGAGGCTCGTTCGTCCGGGCCCCCGACGACGCCGACCGGCTGGAGCGCCCGCTCCAGCTCCTGTCCCTGCACGATCTGCGCGATATCGGCGACCACCGGGCGGCGATCGCCGGCACCGCCGCCCGGCTGGCCGCCGAGCGCGCGCTGCCCGCCGACGTCACCATGCTCAGGGAGCATGCCGAACGGCTCCGCGGAGCGGCCGCCCTGACCGACCGCCGGCGCGCTGACGCGCGGCTGCACATCGAGATCGCCGCGACCGCGCAGTCGCCCCGGCTCACCCGGGAGGAGATGGACCTGTGGTCCGAGATCGGTGACCTGGTCTGGCTGCCGATGGAGGGCGCGGGCGTGGCCCCGGCGGCCCGCGACCACAACCTGCTGATCGACGCGATCGAGGCCCACGCGCCCGAGCGGGCGCGGGAGATCGCCGAGCGCCACGTGGCGGCGGAGACGGCCCGGCTGCTGGACCTGCGGCTCAGCCTCCACCACGGATGACCTCCCGCCGATGACCCAGCCGCCAATGACCCAGCCGCCGATCTCCCAGCCGCCGGCGGCCGGCGGGGGCGAGCACCTGCTGGCCGACATCACCGCCCTGATCGAGCGGGTGCTGGCGTCGGTGGCGGAGGTGGCCGAGGCGATGACCGCGGTGGCGGCGGCGGCCAGGGCCGGCCGGCGGCCGCTGCGCCGGGCCGACCTGGCCCCGCTCCGCCCGCTGGTGGCGCAGGTGCTGGCCCGCCATCGCGGGTTCGCGGCCGGCGCCGGGGTGGTGCTGGCTCCGGACGCGCTGGCGGACGCGCCACGCTGCATCGACTGGTGGTGGGCGGATCAGGGCATCGGGCAGCTCGAGGTTGATCTCGACCCCGCGTCGGCCGAGTTCTACGACTACACCACCACCGAGTGGTACCGCGAGCCCGCCCGGACCGGCCGGCCATGCATAGCCGGGCCGTACGTGGACTACATCTGCACGCACAAATACACCTTCACGGTGTCGGTCCCGGTGGTGGACGATGGCCGGTTCGCGGGCGTGGCGGGCGCGGACATCCTGGCCGGCGAGGTGGAGCGGATGCTGCTGCCCGGGCTGTCCATGCTCGGCCGGGTGAACCGGCCGGCGGTGCTGGTCAGCGGCAACGGCCGGGTGATCGCCTCCGGCACCGCCAGCATCGTGCCCGGCACGGTGCTGCGGCCGGCCGGCCGCGTCACGGCCGCCGGCCCGCTGCCGTGGATGCTGCTCAGTGGGCCGGCGCTGCCTGCGCCGGATGGTGACTAGTTCACGCGGACCAGTCCCCGGGCTGAGAAAAGTGATCCGGGCAATGCGGCGACCGGGGATATGCGGGCCGTGCACGGGCGGTAACCTGGCCGCACAGATACGGAAGAACCCCCAGCGTAGTGTGTGAGGTCGAGATGAGCCTGCCCCCCCGTCAGCTGCACAAGCTAAAAGAGATCGAGGGCAGGCTCACCGGTTCCGATCCCCGTTTGCGCTCCCTGTTTGCGATCTTCACCCGCCTGACCAGGGGCGAGACGATGCCCTGGTTCGAGGAGGTGCCGGTCCGGCCGGTCCGCGATGCGCTGGCCGCGGCCCGGACCGGGACCCGGCGGATCGCCCGCAGGCCCGCCGCCCGGGCCAGGGCACTGCTGCTGATTCCCGCCGCGGTGAGCGCCCTGGTCTGCGGGGTCATGCTCGCCGCCGGGCTCACGGGCGCGCACCGGCCCAGCGTGTCGGCGAAGCCCCCGGCCGCGCGGGAGCTGATTCTCAAGACCACCCGGGTGTGCCGTCTGGGCATGATCCGCTTCCCGGCCATGGCCTGCTGACGGGCCTAGCGCCTTCCGTCTTCCCCGAAGCTGAACATGCGCAGGCCGGCCACCAGCGGCCGGGGCTGCGCCGTGAACCGGTGCGCGCCGACCCCGTACTTGACCCCCGGTTCGGACAGCCAGCTCAGCTCGAATCCGTCCTCGCTGAACCAGCCGCAGATCCGCGGCACCAGATCCGGCTCCCCCCGTCCGCGCGTCCACAGGGTGGTCCCGCCCGTCACGCACAGCTGGGCGCAGCACGCGACGGTGCGCCTGATGTCGGGCTCGGTGATGTTGCCGAATACCCCGCAGGCCAGGACGAGGTCGGCCGGGACCAGCCCGTCGTAGGCATCGGTCAGTGAGGCATCCCCGGTCACTACCTCGACGCCGGGCAGACCGGCGTCCGCGGCCGCCCGGCGGGCGGTGGCGGCCAGCGCTGGGTCCAGTTCCACCAGCCGGGCGGTGACGTCGCGCCCGCGCGGGTGGCTGGCGAGTACCGGGATCAGGTCGCGGCCCTGGCCCGCGCACATGCTGACGGCGCGCAACGGGCCCGGCGGCGCGGCCTCCAGCGCGGCGGCGATCCGTGCCTGCACCACCGCCAGCCGCCGCGCCAGCGACGAGCCGGGATCGTCGTACGCGTCATGCCAGGCTCCCCAGTCGCGTCCAGCCATGGCTCAGGCCCGGCGGGGAACGCTCACCGGCCAGCTGTGGCCGGCCGGCCGGCCGCGGCGCCGGACGCGTCCCAGACCCAGATCATGCGGCGGCCGCTTTCGCCTGGTGCCTCCGGCTCGTGGGCGATCACCCGGTCCAGCCGGTAGCCGAGTTTCCGGGGAATGGCGGCGCTGGCGATGTTGGCCTCGTCGCAATGGATCTCGACCCGCCTCACCCCCGGGAGCCCCAGCGCGACCGAGGTCAGCGCCTCGGCCGCGGCCGTCCCGAAGCCGCGGCGGGTCTGGCTCTCGGCGATCCAGTAGCCGATCTCGATGCCGCCGTCGCCCACCCGCCGGTGCAGCCCGATCGCCCCGACCAGCACGCTTTCCTCGGCGGCGAACACGGAGTAGATGTAGTCGGTGCCCGCCGCCCACATCTCGTCGGCTTCGGCTACCCGGACCCGCTGGGTCCTCGGATCGGCTGCCTCCGGGGTCGCCCACGGCATCCAGGGACGCAGATGCTCCATGCTGGCGCTGACGGCGGCCGCGATCTCGCCCGCGTCGGTCGCGCGGAGCCGGCGCAGCACGAGCATGCCGGCGTCGACCCGTTCCGGCGCGGCGCCGGTGTCTTCAGTGGGCACGGTTCATAGTAAGCAGTCGCCGGGCCGACTGTACGCGGGTGACCGCCTCAGGCCGCCACCGCCGGTTACGTCGCGGGGCGCCCCGGATCCGGGCCCGCTGGCGGGTCATCGCCGACGATGACGCCCCCGCCGTGGCCCCAGCTCACGTAGCGCCAGGACAGGTTGAGCAGCGCGGACAGCCGGTTGCGCCCGCCGAGCAGCGTGACCAGGTGCAGGCCGAGCCAGGCCAGCCAGGCCAGCGTCCCGCGCACCCGCATGCCGTGCGGCAGCTGGACGACCGCGCTGCGGCGCCCGACCGTCGCCATGATCCCCTTGTTGTGGTAGACGAGCGGGGCCGTCGCGTGCCCCTTCACCAGCCGCTCCACCTGCCGCGCGGCGTGCCGCCCGGACTGGATGGCGGGCTGCGCCAGCTGGGGCAGCGGCAGCCCGTCGACGAGGGCGATGTCACCCGCCGCGAACACCCGGTCCTGGCCGTGGACCCGCAGGTCGGGCCCGGTCATGATGCGGCCGCCGCGCCCCTGCGGCAGCCCCCACCGGCCGGCCACCGCCGGGGCGGCGACCCCCGCCGCCCAGATGGTGACGTCGCTGGGCAGGTCCTCGCCATTGGCCAGCAGCACGCAGTCCCGGGTGACCTCCCGGATCTCCGTGGACAGGCGGACCTCCACGCCGCGCCTGACCAGTTCCTGCCGCGCGTATTCCTGCAGGGCCGGGTCGAACGGCGCGAGCAGGACGGGCGCCATCTCGACCAGCGTGATGTGCACGTTGGCCAGGTCGACTTCGGGAAACGCCGCGTCGAGCGCGGTCTCGCGCAGTTCCGCGAGCGCCCCCGCCAGCTCCACCCCGGTGGCGCCGCCCCCCGCGATGGTGAAGTTCACGTCCTTGCCCGGCCCCGCGATATCCAGCCGCTCCAGCCGGGCCATGATGTGGTCCCGCAGCGCCACCGCGTCCCTGCGCGTATACAGCCCCAGACTGTTCTCGGCCGCCCCGGTCACCCCGTAATACGCCGCCGACACCCCCGTCGCCATCACCAGATAGTCGTACTCGAACTCCCCCCCGTCGGCCAGCATGATCCGCCTTTGCACGGCATCGATCCCGGTCAGCTCCCCCAGCCGGAACCGCGCCCCCTGCCTCCTGGTAAAGGCCCGCGCCGGGTAGACGACATCCCCCGGATTCAGCCCCGCCGTCGCCACCTGGTACAGCAACGGCTGGAACGTGCTGTACCCATTCCGGTCAACGAGCATCACCTGCATCCCCGCCCGCACCAGCTCAGCCACGGCGGCCAGCCCGGCGAACCCCGCCCCCACCACAATCACCCGAGGCGCATCCGTCCGCGCCACCCAGCGCCTCCGCCGCCTCATAGCTCCTCTCCCTCCTGCGAGAGCTCCCCCCACGACTTCTCGCTCCCATAAACGTCAACCGTCCCCGGCCCCAGAACATGCCACGGTGACCCCATGAATATGGCTAGGCAAGAGGCGCCGACAGACAGTGAGCACCGCAGGCAGGCGGAGACGGCCCTGACCGTAGCGGGGACCGCCCGCAACGCAGAAGAGCCGACGGCGCGCGCTTGATAAGCGGACGGCGCGACCGCGTGATGAGCCGACGGCGCGGGCACGCGGGCACGGCGTTTCTGTTTGCCGTGCCCGGGTGCCTGTGACGGCGGCCCCCGCCGCTTCCTGTTTGCCGTGCCCGCGCGCCCGTGACGGCGGCAGCCCCCAGCCAGCAACCGGTCAGCGGTTTATAGCCGTCAGCTCAGGACGAAGACACGACTGAGCCACCCCAGGCCCCGGCCGCGGCCCGAGCTCCGCACAGATCGCCAGCAGCAATCCGTTCGACGACGGCGACGCGCTCCCCCCGATCCCCGATGGGTCGACAAAGTAGTGCGGCCACGGCAGCGGCCCACTGGTCCACAGCACGCGCTTGGTAGCGACCTTGTAGCCCCAGGCCTTGCCGAGTGCGCCGCGGTCGAGCCCGAGCACCGCGCCCCCCTGCACCCCGTACAGCCCGGCGGACTCGGCGTTGGCCCCGGAGACCTTGGCCAGCCTGGTCCCCGTCACCGGGTCGACCCCCACCAGGGCGTTGCCGGCCAGCAGGTACAGCCGCTGCTGCGGCACGTCAACGCTTTCCGGCAGCCCCGCCCGCCGGTGCCACAGGCGGGTGCCGGTGGACGCGCGGTAGGCCGTGATGCCGCTGGCGCGGGTGAACAGGACCACCCCGTCGAAGGCGAGGCTGAGCGTGCCCGCGAAGGCATGGGCCCGCGGCCTGATCAGCCGTTCGGCACCGGTGCGGAGGTTGATCCGCCGCAGCGCCGTCACCGGCGCTGCCCCCAGGTAGCCCCCGGCGGCGACGGCGACGTCCAGGAAGTTGCCGTCCTCCTGCCAGGCCTGTGCCGCCGGGCCGGTCGGCCGGCGCCACAGGACGGCGCCGGTGCGGTTGGCGTACCGGGTCACCGCGTGCGCGCCCACGATCACGGTGGTGGCGGCGTCCGCGGCCACCGCGCCCCCAAAGGGGGCCGCCTGGTAGGCCCGGATCCGCCGGCCGGTCACCGCCGCCAGCACGACCTCTTCCCGGGTTGCCGTTCCGGCCGCCGCCGGCCGCCTCACCCCGGCGGTGATCACGCCCGGCCACACCCGGACCGACACGATCGCCGACCCGGCCGGAAAGCCGGTGAGGTCGGCGGTCCACAGCGGCTGGCCGCTGCCCGCCGCGTAGGCGGAGACGGCCAGCCCGGAGCCGAGGGCGGCGACCTGGTCACCGAGCGCGGCGTAGGCCTGCCCACGGGCCGGCGTGGTGCCCAGCAGGCCGGTCTGCGCGACCCAGGATCCCGGCAGCAGCCGGGCCCAGCGCATCGTGCCCTGGCTGCCGCAGCCGGACCCGCCCGGCCCGCCCGGGCCGCTGCACGCCGACCGTGACCCGGCGGCCGGACCGGGTGCGACCGCGACCAGGACCAGCACGGCGGCGAAGGACAGGCGGCGGATCCAGGTCAGCGATCCACGTGCCACCTGCCTGCCTCCAGCCGCCATTCAGCTGCGATTGCTGCAGCTGCCCGCCATTTCGTTTTGCCGGAATGTTCTTGACGGATTTGCCGGCCGCCGCCACGGCGCTGCTGGATAGCGTAGGGGCGACGAGCCGGCTGCCGATGACTTATGGAGATCGTCATGACCGAACGTGCCCCCCTGCCCTACGACTTCATGCCCGCGGTCCCGTCGTTCCCGGTGGAGAGCAACGATGTCGCCGACGGCCAGCAGATGACCGACGCGCAGGTCTACAGCGGTTTCGGGATGACCGGGCAGAACATCTCACCTGGGCTTCGCTGGCACGGCTTTCCCGCCGAGACCAAGAGCTTCGCGGTGACCTGTTATGACCCCGACGCGCCGACCGGTTCCGGGTTCTGGCACATGATCCTGCTCGACGTGCCCGCCTCGGTGACCGAACTGGCCACCGGCGCGGTCAGCGGGGATCAGTCCGGGCTTCCGGCGGGGGCTTTCTGCGTGCGCAACGACTACGGGTCCAAGGACTTCGGCGGCGCCGCGCCGCCGGCCGGGGACCCGCCGCACCGCTACGTGTTCGCCGTGCACGCGCTCGACACCGATTCCCTCGGCGTGAACTCCGACGTCTCCCCCGCGGTGGCCGGCTTCAACCTCCGCTTCCACACTCTCGCCCGCGCGGTCATGATCCCGGTCTTCGGCCACTGACTCTTTGCGGAGGTACGTCGTGCCACTTGATCCTGACGTCGTGCGGCTGGCCAAGGGAAAGAACCTGGCGACCGTGGTGACATTGATGCCGGACGGCCAGCCGCAGGCGTTACTGACCTGGGTGGACACCGACGGCGAGCACGTCCTGGTGAACACCGAGCCGCAGCGGCAGCGGGCCAGGAACATCCGCCGGGACCCCAGGATCACCGTGCTGATCCACTCCACCGACGACCCCTGGGACTGGGCCGAGGTACGCGGCCGGGTCGTCGGGATGGAGACCGGGGACCAGGCCCGCCAGCACATCGACGAACTCTCCCGCAAATACGTGGGCCGCGACTACCGCAACCCGATCGGCCCGCAGGGCCGGGTCATCCTGCAGATCGCCGCCGACAAGGTCAACACCCCGGCCACCGTCCGCCGCCGGTAGCCGGGGCACGCTGAGACGGCTGGTCCCGGCGCGGCCAGGCCCGGCCGCGCCCTACGATAGACAGCGGCGGGGGCCGCACCGAGATCATTTTCTGAGGATTGGGCAATGGGCAAGGCGACGAGGATCAGGCAGCAGAACGCGCGTGAGAAAATCGCCGCCCAGCGGGCGGCCGAGAAGCGGGCCGAGCAGCGCAGGCGCATGTTCATCACCGGCGGCGCCGTGCTCGGGGTCATCGTCATCGTGGTGGCCTTCATCCTCGTCAAATCGTTGAACTCGTCGACCACACCGCCGACGTCCACCGCCCGCACCCCCCTGCCGGCCAGCGTGACCAACAACATCACCGGCGTGCCGGCGAGTGCCCTGGCGACCGTGGGCAAGGGCTCGGTCCTCACGTTCAACTCGGCACCGATCACCAAGGTCACCGGCCCGCCGCTGACGAGCAACGGCAAGCCCGAGATGCTGTACATCGGCGCGGAATACTGCCCCTACTGCGCCGCGACGCGATGGTCCATGGCGGTGGCGCTGAGCCGGTTCGGCACGCTTTCGACGCCGCTGCACGGCATCCACTCGTCCAGCAAAGACGTCTACCCGGATACGGCCACGCTGACCTTCTACAAGACCGGCTACAACAGCAAGTACCTGGCCTTCACGCCGGTGGAGAACGAAAACATCAACCGTTCCCTGCTGCAGCCCACCACCGCGCAGCAGAACCAGGTCTGGGCCCGCTACGAGCCAGACCCCACCCAGCGCGGGTACCCGTTCATCAGCTTCGGGAACAAGTACGTGCTCAAGGCGCCGATCTACGACCCGGCCGTGCTGAAGGGCCTGACCTGGAGCCAGATCGCGGCCGACCTCCATAACCCGTCCTCGCCGGTCGCCCAGGGCGTGCTCGGCGGGGCGAACTACATCACCGCCACCATCTGCAAGATGACCAATAACCAGCCGGCCTCGGTCTGCGCGGCGCCGTCGATCAAAGCGGTGGCGGGAGGGCTGTAATGGCCTCGCCCAAGCAGTCGCGCACACCGGCACCGCGGCCGGGCGGCAAGTCACGGGACAAGGGCACCAGGGGCGGGCGGCCTGAGCCTACGCCGGCCAGGACCGCCAGCCGGGGCAATGGACGGGCCAACGGGCAGGGCCAGGCATCCCTGAAGGCCGACCGGGCTCCGGCCCGTGCGCCGGCCACCCCCATCGGCCCCGGGGTGCGGGCCGTCCCGCTCTGGTTCCAGCTGACCACGTGGGGGCTGGCGCTGGCCGGCCTCGGCGTCTCGATCTACCTCACCGTCGCCCACTTCACCTCGCCGAGGATCCTTGTCTGCTCCGAAAAGGGCTTTGTCAACTGCGCGGCGGTGACGACCAGCCCGGAGTCGATGGTGTTTGGCATCTTCCCCGTCGCCGTACTGGGGCTCGCCTTCTACGTCTTCATGGCCGCTGCCACCTCACCGTGGGCGTGGCGGGTTACCTGGCCGCCGGTCCGCTGGGCGCGGTTCGGCTCGGTGATCGTCGGCATGGTCTTCGTGCTCTACCTGCTCTACACCGAGTTGTTCACCCTGAATGCCATCTGCCTGTTCTGCACCATCGTGCACGTGATCACATTCCTGCTCTTCGGGCTGATCGTGTTCAGCTTCGCGGCCGGTTACGGGGCCCCCGAGACGGCATCACCCCGCTGAGCGGGCGCCAGCCGGCGATCTGATCTCATACCGCGGTATAAGCGGCGGTGGGTGTTTCAAGCCGGGGTCTGATGGCCTGACCCGGATGACCATCCATAATCTGGCCGCGGGTGATCAGCGCCAGCCCCCACGGTGACCTCCGGGAGTAGCCATGTCTCAGCAGGCAGGCCCATCAACCCCCCAGTCCGCCCCAGCCGGGACCGACGTGTATGACCGCGCCCTGGAGATCGAGCAGTACACGATCGCCCAGATACCCGAGGATCAGCGGCACGGCCGCCCGCGGGACCTGTTCACGATCTGGTTCACCTCCAACCTGATCCCGCTGGCCATCGTGACCGGGGCGCTGGCCACGGTGACGTTCGGCCTGCCGTTCTGGCCTGCCATTCTGGCGATAGCCCTCGGGAACCTGGTCGGCGGCCTGTTCATGGCGCTGCACTCGGCCCAGGGGCCGCGCCTCGGCGTGCCGCAGATGATCCAGAGCCGGGCGCAGTACGGGACCTACGGGGCGCTGCTGGTGGTGGCGGTCGTGGTCTTCATGTACATCGGGTTCTTCGCGTCGAACCTGATCCTGGGCGGCCAGTCGCTGAACCAGCTGGTGTCGGGGGTCAGCATCGACTGGGGGATCGTCATCTCCGGCGTCGGCAGCCTGCTGATCACCATTTTCGGCTACAACATGATCCACGGCCTCAACAGGTGGCTGGCCGTCGGCTTCGGGGTCGTCATGATCCTGATCGTGGTCCTGACCGTGGCCCATGGGCTCCCGGCCGACTTCTTCACGGCCGGCAAGTTCAGCTGGACCGCGTTCGTCAGCGCCGCCGTCACCACCGGCGTGCTGTGGCAGATCGCCTACGCGCCCTACGTCTCCGACTACTCCAGGTACATGCCCGACAAGGACACACGGGCGGTGTTCTGGTACTCCTACACGGGGGTGGTGCTGGGCAGCGCCGGGCCGATGATGATCGGCGCACTGGTCGGCCTGGTGTCCACCAGCTCCAACCTGGTCGCCGAGATCGACAAGCTCACCGGCCATTTCGGCTGGCTGGTCATGATCGTGTTCGTGGTCGGCATCATCGACACCAACGCCATCAACGCCTACGGCGGCATGCTCTGCTCGATCACCGTCGGCCAGACGTTCCGGGAGGGATGGCTGCCCCGGGCCAGGACCCGCATCGTGATCTCCACCGTGTTCGTCGCGATCTGCGTGGTCGGCGCCATCGCCTACCAGTCCACGTTCCTCACCAGCTACTACAACTTCATCCTCTTCCTGCTCTACCTGCTGGTCCCGTGGACCTCGATCAACCTGGTCGACTTCTACCTGGTCCGGCACGGGCAGTACGACGTGCCCTCGTTCTTCCGCCAGGACGGCGGCCAGTACGGACGGTTCCAGTGGCAGACTGTCGCGATCTACCTGATCGGCTTCGCCGTTGAGATCCCGTTCATCAACACCACCTTCTACGAGGGCTCGGTGGCCAAGGCGCTGAACGGAACCGACCTGTCGTGGCTGGTGGGCCTGGCGGTCACGGTGCCGCTGTATTACTTCTCCGCCGTGCGGCGCGGCCTGACCAGGCCGGCCCCCGTCGCCGATGCCCACGCCGAATGACCCGCCCGGGCACCTGACCGCCGCCAGGACAGGTCCCGGGCGGCGCGCACGCGCCAGCGCCGGCTCGCCGAAAAGACGAGACGGAGCTCGCCGCGGCGCTGACGACACCGGCCTGGGTCCCGCCTAACGTCGAAGTCCGGCGCAGGGCGGAGGCGGATGTGGCTGCGGTGATCGAGTGCCGGGGGCTGGCCAAGCGCTATCGCGGAACCACCGCGCTGGCCGGCCTGGACCTCACGGTGGAGGCGGGCCAGGTGTTCGGCTTCCTGGGCGCGAACGGGGCAGGCAAGACCACCACCATGCGGATCCTGCTGGGGCTGGTCGCACCGAGCTCCGGACGTGCCTGGCTGAACGGGAGGCAGGTGCCTGACCCGGCCGGGCTCGCCCGGGTCGGTGCGGTGATCGAGGAACCAGCGTTCTACCCGTGGCTGACCGGCCGCCGCAACCTGGATCTGCTGGCGCTGTCCGGCGCCGGGCTGCCCGGCCGGGGCGGGGAGATCGCCGCCGCGCTGGGCCGGGCCGGCCTGACCGGGGTCGCCGACCGCAAGGTCAAGGGGTACTCGCAGGGGATGCGGCAGCGCCTCGGCCTGGCGGCCGCGCTGCTGCGCCGGCCGGAGCTGCTGCTGCTCGACGAGCCAGCCAACGGCATGGACCCGGCGGGCATCAGGGAGTTCCGCACGCTGCTGCGGTCCCTGGCCGACGACGGGACCACGGTATTCCTGTCCAGCCATCTGCTCGCCGAGGTCGGGCAGGTGTGCGACGAGGTCGCGGTGATCCACGCCGGGCGGCTGATCGAGCAGGGGCCGGTCAGCCAGCTGGCATCGGCCCGGCCGCGTCTCCGGCTGGTGGTCGACCCGGCCGACCAGCCCGCCGCGCTGACGCTGCTGCGCCGCTGGGCCGCCCGCGCCGACGGTCCCGATGCGGTGCTGGTCGAAACGGCGGCGGGCCGGGAGGTCAACGAGGTGCTCGGCCGGGGCGGGATATGGGCCAGCCAGATCCTGCCGGAGCGCGCCGGGCTGGAAGAGGCGTTCCTGCAGCTGACCGGAACACGGGAGACCAACGATGCGACTGCTCGGCGCTGAGCTGATCAAGCTGGGCCGCCCACTGACCTGGGGCGTGGCGGCTGCCGCCGCGGTGTTCTGCGTGCTGCTGGCCGTGGGCGGCGCCCACAACGCGGCACTGGAAGGCGCGGCCCCGGTCGGCCACCTCCCCTCGTGCGCCGAGCTCGGGATCCCGGCCGGGCCGCAGTGCACGCGCGCCAGGGCGCGGGAGCGGGCCAGGGCGGCCCAGGTCGGCGCCCAGCCCGCCCAGGTCGCCGCGCAGCTGAATCCGCTGGCGGCGGGCGCCGAGGCGGCCGGGCTGATGGCCTCACTGCCCGGGGCGCTGGCGCTGGCGCTGCTGGCCGGCGCCCACGTCGGCGGCGAGTGGTCGGGCCGCACCATGAAGAACCTGCTCACCCAGCAGGGCCACCGGTGGCGGGTGCTGGCCGCGAAGCTGGTCAGCCTGTGGCTGGCGGGTGTGGGCCTGGTCGCCGTGAGCTGGCTGGCGCTGGCCGCCGCCGGGCCGGTCCTCGTCCGCATCGATCACCTGCCGGCCGCGCACCAGTCCGCCGCGCACGCGCTGGGCCTGGCCGGCTCGCAGGCGGCGCGGGCCCTGCTGGTGCTGGCGGCGTTCGCCGCCATCGGCCTGCTCGCCGCCGTTGCCACCCGCGGCACGATCGGGACCACCGCGGCCACGGCGGTGGCCATCATCGCGATGCTGATCGCGGCGTCGCTGCCGGGAACCGGCCGGTGGACCCCGGCGACCTGGGTGCAGGAGTGGATGGGCTTCCCGGCCGGCCAGGCGTCGATCACCTCGCTGCCGACCAACTTCTGGTCCCGTTTCATCAGCGCCGGCGCCACCCCCGGCCAGCTGGCCGGCCTGCTGGGCCTGGCCGGGTTGCTGGCGGCCTGCTGGGCCGCGGCGGTGGCCCTGTTCCGCCGCCAGGACATCAGCGGATGACGCTTTACAGTCGGTCTATGCGGCCATGGAAGGAGCTGGCCACCCCGCGCCGGGTGGACCTGCTGATCGCGGCGGGCCTGCTGGTGTGGGGGCTGCCGGACGTGCCGTGGTGGTGGGAGTATCCCGGCCACGCGGGCTCGACCCCGGACGTGCTCGGCTCGCTGGCGCTGACGCTGGCCATGTCGGTGCCGTTCTGCTGGCGGCGGGTGGCGCCGGTACCGGTGCTCGGCCTGGCGGCCGGCGTGCTGGCGGTGCGGTACGGGCTGCACCGGGACCTGACCTCCGCGTTCGCCGCGGTGCTGGTCGGCGCCTACGGGCTGGGCGCCTACGCCAGCCCGCTCCGCCGCTACGCCCGGTGGCTCGGCTGGCTCTCCCTCGCCGCCGCGGTGGTCGTCGTCGTCACCAGCGGCGGCGTGCCGGACAAGGCCCACGCCGGGGTGCTCGACGGCCGTCTCGCCGGGGCACCACTGGCGCTGCTGGGGGCGGCGTTCGTGCTCGGCGACGCGGCCGACGCCCGGCGCCGTGAGGCCGCCGTCCAGGTCGAGGCGGCGCACCAGGCCGAGCGCACCCGCATCGCCCGGGAGCTGCACGACGTGGTCGCGCACCAGTTGTCCGCCATCGCCGTGCAGGCCGGAGCGGTGCGGATCGCCGCGGGTGGCGGCCAGGATCCCGGGGCCAGCGGCCAGGGCCCGGCGGCCGGCCCGGACCAGGTGAGGGTGCTGGCTACGGTGGAGCGGCTGGCCCGGGAAGCGCTCACCGAGCTGAACCACCTGCTCGGCGCGCTGCGGCGCGAGCGGGCCGGCGACCCGGCGCACCGGCCCTCCCCCACGCTGGCGGAACTGGGGACGCTGCTCGATGCCGCCCGGGCCGCCGGAGTGCCGGCGGAACTCACCGTCGAGGGCGGCCCGCGGACCCTGTCCCCCGGCGTCGAGCTGTCCTGTTACCGCATCATCGACGAGGCGCTCACCAACGTCGCACGGCACGCCCCGGGGGCAGCGACCCGGGTGGTGCTGCGCTACCGGCCCGGCGGGCTGGACATCGAGGTAGCTAACGGGCCGCCTCCCGGGGAAACCCGGCCAGCCGCGCCCCGGCCGGCCTCCGGCGGGCGGGGCGTGCGGGGGATGCGCGAACGGGCCGAGCTCTACGGGGGCAGCCTGGACGCGCGGCCCTGCCCCGGCGGCGGATTCGCGGTGACCGCGGCGATCCCCAGCGACCCCGTCCCGGAGCCGGCGTGACCGCGGACGGCCCGGTCCGGGTGCTGGTCGCCGACGACCAGGCCCTGGTGCGGGCGGGCCTGGCAACGCTGCTGGACAGCCAGCCCGACCTGGAGGTGGTCGGGCAGGCGGGCGACGGGCGGGAGGCGATCTGGCTCGCCCGCGAGCTCCGCCCCGATGTGGTGCTGATGGACATCCGGATGCCGGTGCTGGACGGGCTTGCCGCCACCCGGCAGCTCGTCAGGCCTGGCCACGGCGAGCCGGGCGCGACGATCGTTAAGGTGATCGTTCTTACCACCTATGACCTGGACGAGTACGTGTACGAGGCGCTGCGCGCGGGGGCCTGCGGTTTCCTGCTCAAGCACGCGCCACCGGAGGAACTGCTGCTCGGCGTGCGGGCGGCCGCCGACGGTGGCGCGCTGCTGTCCCCCACCGTCACCAGCAGGCTGCTGGCCGAGTTCGCCGCCCGCCGGCCGACGCCGGCCCGTGAGCCCGCCGAGCTGGCCCGGCTCACCCCGCGCGAGCGGGAGGTGCTGGACCTGGTGATCCGCGGGCGGTCCAACGACGAGATCGCGCGTGACCTCGTCGTGTCCCACAGCACCGTCAAGACCCACGTCACCCACGTCCTGGACAAACTCGGGCTGCGCGACCGGGTCCACGCCGTGGTGTACGGGTACGAGCACGGCCTGATCGAGCCTGGGCAGGCGGGCTGACCCGGCCCGGAATGATCCGGGCCCCGCGCGGGCTGTAACCCTTGAGGGCACCATGCGCGGGAAGGGACAGACGACGAGCACTGATGCGCGCTCCGGCTGGCTGCGGAGACTGAGCCGGGCCTGCTGGCGTTATCCACGCAACCTGATGCTCGCGCTGGCCGGAACGCTGGTGGTGAGCCTGGTCGGGATCTCCATCCCGCTGATCCAGCGCGCCATCGTCGACAACCTCACCTCCGCCGCCCAGTCCGCGATCTGGCCGCTGGCGGTCGCGCTGCTCGTGGCAGCCGCGGTCAACTTCGGCGGCCTGTACGTGCGCCGCTACCGCGGCGGGCAACTGTCCCTGGACGTCCAGCATGACCTGCGCACCCAGCTCTTCTCCGCCTTGTCCCGGCTGGACGGCACCCGCCAGGACGAGCTGCACACCGGCCAGATCGTCAGCCGGTCCATCTCCGACCTGTCGATGATCCAGTCCCTGCTCTCGATGGTGCCGATGCTGATGGGCAACGCGGTGCTGTTCGTCGGCTCGATGATCGCGATGGCCTTCCTCTCCCCGGTGCTGACCCTGGTCGCGCTGGGCGTCGGGCCCGCGCTCTGGTTCATCGCGGCGGCCTCCCGGCGCACGCTGTTCCCGGCCAGCTGGGACGCGCAGCAGCGGGCGGCCGGCATCGCCGCTGTGGTGGACGAGGCCGTGACCGGGGTGCGGGTGGTGAAGGGCTTCGGGCAGGAGGAGCAGGAGGTCCAGCGGATCGAGCGGGCCAGCACCCGGCTGTACGCGGCCCGCGTCCGGGCCGTGCGGCTGATGGCCCGCTATAACCCGGCGTTGCAGGCCATCCCGGCGCTGGGCCAGGTGGGGGTGATCGCGCTCGGCGGCTGGCTGGCACTGCACGGCACGATCAGCCTGGGCAC
>DATINY010000051.1:0-13452 GCA_035473755.1 Streptosporangiaceae bacterium | reverse complement strand
GCGGATCCGCGCCGCCGCCGGTGAGCTGAGCCAGGATGAGCGGCCAGGCGGGATCGCGCGCGGCCCGGGTCAGGTCAAGGCAGCGCAGGCACGCCGTCCGCCCCGGCAGCACCAGCGGGCCGACCACGCCGATCGCTTCGCTGGCCGCCGCCGCCAGGTGCGGGACGCCCCCACGCCGGAGGATCTCGGGCAGCTCGCGGCGGTAGATGTCGGCGAGGATCACGAGATCGGGGCGATGCCTGGTGGCGGCCGGCCCAGCCATTCCCGCGAGTGGGGAAGGGCCGGCCGGTGAGGGTGCGCCGATGAGCGCGGCCGGACCGGCCGGCGGGGGAGCGCTGGGGCCGGCCCCGGTGCCGGGCGGGTGTCCGGCGCTGATCACCATCCCGATGCCCGAAGCGTTGAGCAAACTGGCAATGCCTAAGCCGACCCGGCTCATGCCTTCCACCCGCACGCATGCACTCTGGCGCCGGGCGAGAATCCGGGCCCCGCCGTCCGCGTCACCATGCGCGAGGGCCGCCGTGGCCAATTCTGGGGCCAACCGGGTGCGCAGGCCCTGGGGCATCGCGCGGTAGGCGGTGACCGGGAAGTCGTGCAGGGCACCTCCCACCGCGAGCAGGGTGATAACCCGGTCCGCCGCCTCCGCGGAAATGCCCGCGTCGCCGGCGGCGGCCAGGATCTGGGCCAGATCGCGGCTGCCGTCCAGGAGGCCGAGCAGCACCGCGGCCCCGCGCATTCCCGTCAGGGCGATGGCCCGGCGGGGGTCGATGCCGATCTGGACCGTGTCCCGGTTGCGCCAGACGGTGAGCAGGCCGGGCTTGAGGGCGGGTCTCATGCGCTCAATCGTGATGCGGTGTTCTGACATTCCGGGTCACCGGCATCGGCGGGGATGGCCGTGCGCGGAATGGCGGCGGGAAGGCAGGGAATGGCGGCGGCCTGCGCTTCCGGCAGCAACCGACGGGCCCGAACTGGCCCGGGGACGGCGGGAATGCCGGCGATGAGCCGCAGCAGGGGAAATGATGGCAGACGATGGATGGGTTCCCCGGGGGGAACCGGCCGGCCTGAGGCCGGCGGTTCCCTGTGCTGGCCGATCGCCCCCTTCCCCGGAGTGACGGCAGCCTGCTACCCGGGGATACCTGCTGGCGACGCTAAGACGGGGCCGCAGCCGTGGTCAACCGGCCCGGTGGACAACGCTGTGGATAGCCTGGGGAGGACATGGAGCGTCTCTGTGGATGCCTATGGGAAAGGCTTGTGAATTCCGGAGCCCGGCCGCCGGAAAGGCACTCCGGAACTGCGCTGTCTCCATCCACCGCCTGTGGAAAACAAAATTGTGCCGCCGGTCCCGATGATCCGCTCTCGGGGCCCCGTAACGGGAGCACCCGGTCACCCAGCGTCGCGGCCGCCGTGGGATTACGCCGTCAGCAGGTCCGGCCGGCCCGGAGCGGGGTCCGCTCCCCGGTGCCCGGTCAGCCGCCGGTTCCGCCGGGCGGTTCGTCCGCGGGGCCGCCCTCGGGCTCATCACCGCCGGCCGGCGGCTCCTCATCGGCAGCTCCCCCGCTCCCGGCGGCTCCGGTGGCCTCCTCCAGCGCGGAGATGTCCCAGTCCTGCCGCCCGTGGACGAAGCCATCCGGGTCGTCGAAGTCCTCCTCGGTGGGCAGCAGGTCCGGGTGCGCCCATACGGCGTCCCGCCCGGTGGTGCCCCTGACGTCGGTCAGCTGGCGCCAGATGAGGGCCGCCTCGCGCAGCTTGCGCGGCCGCAGCTCGAGGCCGACCAGGGTGGCGAAGGTGCGCTCGGCGGGCCCGCCGGTCGCCCGCCGCCGCCTGATGGCCTCGGCGAGCGCGGTGGCCTGCGGAAGCCGGTTCCCGGCCGCCTCGTCCACGACCGTCGTCACCCAGCCCTCCACGAGCGCCAGGGCCGTCTCCAGCCGGGAGAGGGCGGCCTTCTGCTGCGGGGTGTCCTCCGGCTGGAACAGGGCGGCGCCCGAGAGTGCCTCCTGCAGCGCTTCCGGGTTGGCCGGATCGATCTGCGGCATGGCCTCCCGCAGCCGGGAAGCATCCACCGTGATGCCCCGGGCATATGCCTCGACCGCTCCGAACAAGTGGGCCCGGAGCCAGGGCACATGGCCGAACAGGCGGTGGTGCGCCGCCTCGCGGAGCGCCAGGAAGAGCCTGACCTCGTCCGCGCTGATCGACAGTCCCTCGCCGAATTCGGCGACGCCCGCCGGAAGGAGGGCGGCGGTGCCTTCGGGCCCCAGCGGCAGCCCTACGTCGGTCGAGGTGGCGACCTCACGCGCGAGCGCACCAATGGCGGCGCCCGTCTGTGAGCCGACCATCATCCCCCCGATGCGGCGCATCATCGGGCCGAGGCCGCCCAGGCCACCCCCCATCGCCTGCATGGCCGTGCTCAGCTCCTCGGGCAGTCCGGCGCCAAGATCGCCGGGAGCCTCGGTGAGCAGGCCGCCCATCGCCTCGACCGCTTTCTCGGCGATCGGGTCGCAGAGCTTGGACCACACCGGCAGGGTGGCCTCCACCCACTCCGAACGGCTCCACGCCTGCACCTGGCGGACACCGCTGGAGAAGCTGGTGACCTCATCGAGCCACAGGTCGGCCAGCCGGACCGCTTCGGTGATCTTGTTCCGGTCCGTGTCCAGCACGCTCGGGTCGCCTTCGGCGGCCAGGGTCTGGCGCGCTACGTTCTTGGCTAGCTCCCAG
The DNA here is from genome assembly GCA_035473755.1 of Streptosporangiaceae bacterium. Lineage (GTDB taxonomy): Bacteria > Actinomycetota > Actinomycetes > Streptosporangiales > Streptosporangiaceae > UBA9676. The sequence continues at coordinate 10,743 of DATINY010000051.1, read as the reverse complement.
TTCACCGGCCCGCCCTGCCAGGACATCAGGTCAGCGAACTGGCGCAGTGCATCCGCGAACTGCTGCGGGTCCCCGAGCGGTCCGAACGGCCCACCTTCGGCGGGTGGGCCGCCGGAGGAGCCAGAACCACCAGACCCGCCGCTGCCCCGGCCCTGGCCGGGGGGGCCGAAGCCGAAGGGAGGATCAGCCATTTGAGTGGCCTCTCAGGCAGGATGGAACGGTCATGCAATCCACGTTATCCCGGGAGCAGCACCCGTGAGCACCGCACCAGCCGAGGTTCGCCATGGGCGCACCGGCCTGGGCCGTCCGTCTGATCACGACGATCCCGCCGGGGCGGGCGGCGCGGCGGGTGAGTCACGGCCCGCGCGCGGCCGTGGCCGGGCCGCAGCGGGCAGGCGGCCGGCCGCCGCGCCGGACGCCGCCCAGCCCGCCGCCGAGCCTGCCGTCACTCAGCCCGCCCGCGGGCGACCGGCGGCGGGGCCCGGGCCGGTGGTGGCCATCACCGGGGCCGCGCACGGGCTGGGCCACGCCCTGGCCGCCACGCTCGCCGTCTCCGCCCGGGTCGGCCGGGTGGTGGCGATAGACGACCACCGCGGTGACGTGGCGGGTGTGACCTGGCGCCTGGCGGATGTTCGCGATCCGGCGCTGGCCGGGCGGCTGACCGGAGTAGACGTCCTCGTGCATACCGACGTCGACCTGGGCGACTCCGATCACCGTGCCCGGCGGGCGTTCAACGTCCGCGCCGCGCAGACCGTGCTCACCGCCGCGGCGGCCGGGCGGGTCGCCAGCGTGATCCTGGTGACCAGTGCGATGGTCTACGGCGCCCGCGCGGACAACCCCGTGCCGCTGGCGGAGTCGGCGCCCCTCGGCGCCGACTCCGACGGCAGCGTGGCCGGTGATCTCCTGGAGATCGAGCATCTGGCCGAGCGCTCCCCCCGGAGCCACCCGGGCCTGAGGGTCACCGTGGTCCGGCCCGCCGCCCTCATCGGCGACGGCGTCGACACGCTGGTGGTCAGGCATTTCGAGGCGGCCCGGCTGCTGACGGTCAAGGGGTGCGCCCAGCGCTGGCAGTTCTGCCACATCGATGATCTTGTGTCAGCGCTGGAGCTGGCCGTGGCCGGGGACGTGACGGGAAACTTCGCCGTCGGCTGCGATGGCTGGCTGGAACTGGCCGAGGTGGAGGAGATCAGCGGCTTGCGCCGGATAGAACTGCCGGCCGCCGTAACCCTCGGCACCGCGCAGCGGCTCCACCGGATCGGGATCGCTCCCGCGCCCATCAACGACCTGCGGTACCTGGTCTACCCGTGGGTCGTCGACTGCCGGACGCTGCGCGAGGCGGGCTGGCGCCCGGCTTACGACAACGCGGCCGTCCTGCGGTCCCTGATGGAGGCCAGGGCCATGCACCGGGCGTCCGCACGCCGCATCCCGCGCAAGGAGGCGGCCATCACCGCGGCCGGGGCGACCGTCGCGGTGGTCGGCACCGCGGCCATCGTCCGCGAGATCCGCCGCCGCCGCCGCGGCAGTTAGCGCACGTCCTGGCGCCGGCCGCCGCGGGCGCCCGGCGTTGCGCACCCGGTCCGACCGGCGGTCGCGGCGGGTGGTCAGCGGGCGTGCTGTGCCGCGCCGGTCGGCCGGATGGCCGGGATCCGGGTACCTTTGCTCCGTGAACGTGGTCAGGCTGGCCGAGCTGCGGGACACGCCGCTGTCGGTGGACGAGGTGCGGGCGGCCGTCGCCCATCGCGGGGCGGGCGGCATCGCGCTGTTCGCCGGCACGGTCCGCGACCATGACGGGGGCCGGGAGGTCACCAGGCTCTCCTACACCGCGCACCCGTCCGCGGCGGCCGAGCTGCGGGTCGTGGCCGAGAAGGTGGCGGCGGACTTCGACGTGCGGGCGCTGGCCGCCGTGCACCGGGTCGGGGAACTGGACGTGGGAGATCTCTCGGTGGTGGTGGCCGTCGCCTGCCCCCATCGCGCCGAGGCATTCCGGGCCTGCCGCACCCTGATCGACAACCTGAAGCACAGCGTGCCGATCTGGAAGGACCAGCAGTTCAGCGACGGTACGAGCGAATGGGTTAACGGTGCCTAGCCTGCGGACCGCCTCCCGCCGCCAGCTGACCTTGTTCGTCGCGATCTCCGGGGTGCTGCTCGCCGCGCTGGCGGCGGTGTTCGTGCCCGTTCCCTACGTGATCCTGAGCCCCGGGCCCACCCTCAACACCCTCGGCAAGGGGCCCGGCGGCCGGTCGCTGATCCAGATCACCGGCCACCCGGTGTTCCCGACCGTCGGCCACCTCAACCTGGTCACCGTGTCGTTCCAGGGCGGCCCCTCGGACTCACTCAACATCTTCGCCGCCCTCCGGGCCTGGCTGACCCCGCACGAGGCGGTGGTGCCGCAGCAGGAGCTGTTCATCCCCGGCCAGACCCAGCAGCAGGTGGTCCAGCAGGACACCCAGCAGATGACGAGCTCGCAGCAGACGGCGACCGCGGCCGCGCTGTGCGTGCTGGGGATCAAGTTCCAGGTGGTGGACACCGTGGCGGTGGTCGCGAAGGGGCTTCCCGCGGACGGTGTGCTGCGGCGGGGCGATGTCATCACCGCGGTGGACGGCAAGCCGGTGACCTGCAAGGCGAGTGCGGCATCGCTGATCCGCGGCCGCTCACCGGGCGACCCGGTCACCCTCACGATCGCCTGTACCGCGGGCGGCCATCGCGTCATCAGGCAAGTCCATCTCAAGACCGCCGCCGTTCAGGGCACCCCCGTGGTCGGTGTCAGGGTCACGGAGAATTACGTGTTCCCGTTCAGCGTCAGGATCAAGGTGGGGGACATCGGCGGCCCGAGCGCGGGCATGATGTTCGCGCTCGGCATCGTCGACAAGCTGACGCCCGGGAACCTCACCGGCGGCAGGTTCGTTGCCGGCACGGGCGAGATCTCCGCGGACGGGACGGTCAGCGCCATCGGCGGCATCCAGCAGAAGATGGCCGGGGCCCGGCAGGCGGGCGCGACCCTGTTCCTGACCCCGGCCGCCAACTGCGCAGACACGTCCGGCGCCGTTCCCGCCGGGATGCGCCTGATAAAGGTGCGCAACCTGGCCGGCGCGGTGAGCGCGCTGCACGCACTCGCGGCGGGCCGCAGTGTCCCGTCCTGCTGAACGTGCATGGCAACCCTGGCCCGGGGGAGGGCATGGCATGATCGCGGTAGATTGGCGGCCCATGAACGTTCGCGCCCTGCTGCGGTCGCCCGCCCCGCCCCGCGGCGCCGTGCCGAGGCACCATGACCTGAGGGGGACTGGTTGAGCTTCCGGTCTGGGCCCGCCCGTCCGCCCGATGGCAGGACGGCGATCAAGCTGCCCCGCTGGCCCCGTTACCTGATCCCGGTCCTGGCCGGGCTGATCGCCTTCGTGGTGGTGCTCGTCATCATCGCCGGGGTGTGGACCGACCTCCTGTGGTACCGCTCGGTGCACTACGAGGCGGTGTTCGGCGTCACCTACGGCACGCGGTGGGCGCTGTTCTTCATCGGCGGGATCTTCATGGCCCTGGTGACCGGCCTGAACGCCGTCGTCGCCTTCCGGCTCCGGCCCGCCTACCGGCCGGTCGCATCGCAGCGCCCCGGCGTGGAGACCTACCGGCTGGCCGTCGACCCGCACCGCCGGCTGCTGCTCGGGATCGTGCTGGGCCTGGTGGGAATCATCTCCGGCCTCAGCGCGGCGGGTGCCTGGCGGACCTGGCTGCTGTTCGCCAACCAGGTGCCGTTCCACCAGAAGGACCCGCAGTTCCACCTGGACATCTCGTTCTTCGTCTTCACCTACCCGTTCATCCGGCTGGTGCTCGGCTATCTGTTCACTGCCGTCCTGCTGTCGCTGGTGATGGCGGTGGCGGTGCACACCCTCTACGGCGGGCTGCGGCTGCAGGGCCGGCGGGTGCGGGCGACCACCGGCGCCCAGACGCAGCTGTTCATCCTGGTCGGGGCGTTCGTCCTGCTCAAGGGCGTCGCTTACTGGTTCGATCGCTACGGCATCGACTTCTCCCAGCGCGGCACGGTGACCACCGGGGCGTCTTACACCGACGTCAACGCGGTCCTGCCGGCCAAGACGGTGCTCGCGGTGATCGCGATCCTGTGCGCGGTGCTGTTCTTCGCCGGGGCGGTTCGCCGCAGCGCGATGCTGCCCGCCGTCGGGTTCGGCCTGCTGGTCCTGTCGGCCATCCTCATCGGCGGGGTCTACCCGGCGGTCATCCAGCAGTTCGTGGTGAAGCCGAACGAGCTGGCCAAGGAGTCCAAGTACATCGCCAGGGAGATCAATAGCACCCGGCTCGCCTACAACGTCAACGGCGCGCGGGTGATCTCCTATCCCGGTGCCCCCAGCGTCCAGCCCAGCCAGCTCGCGAGCCAGGTGGTGGGCCTGGACGGTCTGCGGCTGATGGATCCGGCCGTGATCTCGGAGACGTTCCAGCAGCTTCAGCAGGTCAAGGGCTTCTACCAGTTCCCCGGCCAGCTGGCGGTGGACCGCTACGCACTGCCCGGCGGCGGCCAGATCCCGCAGGACCTGGTGGTCGCGGTCCGCGGGATGGGCGGGCCGCCCCAGGGCCAGGGCAACTGGATCAACACCCACCTGGTCTATACCCACGGCTTCGGGTTCGTGGCGGCCAAGGCGGAGGCCTCGGCCGCCGACGGCACCCCGTTGTTCGTGGAGAGCGACATCCCGCCGCACGGCCAGCTCGGCCAGTTCCAGCCGCGGGTGTACTTCGGCCAGCAGGAGAACCCCTACGCGATCGTCGGCGGGCCGCCCCACCGGCCCGGGCAGGAACTGGACTACCCGTTCGAGAACGCCAGCGGTCAGAAGAACTACACCTACAACGGCAGCGGCGGCGTGCCGGTGGGCTCGCTGCTGAACCGCTTCCTGTACGCGGTCAAGTTCCGCGAGCTGAACATCCTGCTGTCCGGCGCCATCAACAGCCACTCGAAGATCCTCTACGACCGCCCGCCGCTGGACCGGGTGGCCAAGGCGGCCCCGTTCCTGACGCTGGACGCCAATCCGTACCCGGTGGTCGCGAACAAGCAGATCCTCTGGGTGGTGGACGGCTACACCACCACCGACCTGTATCCCTATTCCGAACGCATCAGCATGCCGCAGGCCACCTCCACCAGCCAGACCCCGGCCGGGGCGGTCGCCGGGCAGCTGACCGGCGGGATCAACTACATCCGCAACTCGGTCAAGGCGGTGGTGAACGCCTACACCGGGGCGGTCACCCTCTATCAGTGGGGGCCCGCCGACCCGATGCTGAGCACCTGGAAGAACGCGTTCCCCGGCGTCATCAAGCCGGAGAGCGACATCCCGCCCTACCTGCTGCCGCACCTGCGCTACCCACCGGACCTGTTCGAGGTCCAGCGGCAGATCCTGGCCAAGTACCACGTCCTGAACCCGCAGTCCTTCTACGGCGGGCAGAACTTCTGGACCGTGCCGGACGACCCCACCGGCACCGGCAACGCCGGGAACCTGAGCGTGCCGCCCTACTACCTGACCATGACCATGCCCGGCTACCACCAGCCCGCGTTCTCGCTCACGACCACGCTGGCGCAGCGGGCGCGGCCGAACCTGGCCGCCTACATGGCCGTCAACAGCAATCCGCAGGGCGGCTACGGCACGATAAGGATCCTCCAGCTGCCGCAGGCCGCCGCCATCCTCGGCCCCCAGCAGGTGCAGAACAACTTCGAGTCCAACACGACCGCCTCTAAGGAGCTCTCGCTGTTCCGCCAGGGCGGCTCGAGCGTGATCAAGGGGAACCTGATCGCGCTGCCCTTCGCCGGCGGCCTGCTGTACGAGGAGCCCATCTACATCCGGGCCGCCGGGGGCACCAGCGCGGGCTCCTACCCGACCCTGAGACGGGTGTTCGTGTTCTACGACGGCCAGGTCGGGTACGGCCTCTCGCTGCAGGGCGCGCTGGCGCAGGTGTTCACCGGCCTGCCGAGCGCCGGCCAGGGCGTGCCCAGCGGCACGGGCGCGGGGGCCAGCGCGCTCGTCCGCAAGTACCTGCAGCAGGCCGAGCAGGACTACGCCACCGCGCAGGCCGCCCTGCGCGCCGGCAACCTGAGCGGCTATGCCCAGGCCATCGGGCAGATAAAGCAGGCCCTCGACAACGCGCAGCAGGCGGCCGGGAAGGGATCGGGCGCCGCCTCCGGGAGCAGCCCGTCGCCCGCCCCCACCCCCACCCACACGGCCGGCGCCAGCCCGTCGCCCTCCCCGTAGCGGGCCGGCCCCGGATACGGGCACGGCCGGGTCCGCCGGCGGGAGCTGGCTGCCTCCCGGGCAGCGCGGCGCGTGCTCGCGGGCCCCGGTGGAAGGCGTACGCTCGGTGGTGGGGACTCCGCCAGGAATGCTGGTGAGTGCAGGTATCTGCGGGCCCGGGCCGGGTGCCCGGGAAAGGAGCGAGACTGGTCGTGGCGCCTCGAGTGCTAGTTGACGCGACCGCGGTGCCCGCGGACCGCGGGGCCTTGGGCCGCTACGTGGATGGCCTGGTGATCGCCCTGTGCAAGGCGGGGGCCGACCTGGCCGTGGCCTGCCAGCGGAACGACGAGGAGCGGTACGGGCGGCTGGTGCCCGATGCCCGCGTCATGGCCGGCCCGACCGCGATCGCCCACCGGCCCGCCCGGCTGGCCTGGGAGCAGACCGGGCTGCCGCTGGTGGCCCAGCAGGTCGGCGCGGACGTCCTGCATGTGCCGCACTACACAATGCCGCTCCGCCCCGGCGTGCCGGTGGTGGTCACGATCCACGATCTGACGTTCTTCACCGATCCCGACGCGCACTCACCGGTCAGCGCCACCTTCTACAAGTCGGCGATCCGCACCTCGGTCCGGCGGGCGACCCGGCTGCTGGTCCCGTCCAAGGCCACCCGGGACGAGCTCGTGCGGGTGCTCGGTGCCGACCCGACCCGGATCGACGTCGCCTATCACGGCGTGGATCACTCGCTGTTCCACCAGCCCAGTCCCGAGCAGACGCGGTCGGTCTCCGACCGGCTGGGCCTGCACGGCAAGCCGTACGTGGCCTACCTCGGGGGCCTGGAACCGCGCAAGAACGTCCCCGCCCTGATCGCCGGCTGGGCCGCGGCCGTGACCGACCTGCCCGACCCGCCCGCCCTGGTGCTGGCGGGCGGCAGCGGCTGGAGCGAGGAAGTGGACGACGTGGTCGCCGGGGTCCCCGCGCACCTGCGCCTGGTGCGCCCCGGCTACCTGCGCTTCAGCGACCTTCCCGGGTACCTCGGGGGAGCGCTTGTCGTCGCCTACCCGAGCCGGGGAGAGGGATTCGGCCTGCCGGTGCTGGAGGCCATGGCCTGCGCGGCCCCGGTGCTGACCACCCATCGCACCTCGCTGCCCGAGGTCGGCGGCGACGCGGTCGCCTACACCGAGCCGGACGCGGACAGCATCCAGGCCGGGCTGCGGGCCCTGCTCGACGACCCGGTCCGCCGGGAGACGCTGGGCACCGCCGCGCATGCCCGGGCGCAGGAATTCACCTGGGCCGCCTCGGCCGAGGCGCACCTCGCGTCCTACCTGCGTGCGGCCGGGCAGCGCGACGGGTAATCTGCGTTTGCATGTCATCACGGCCGGTCACCGGTGACCACAGGGAACCGCTGGAGGCCATCCTGCTCGTGGGCGGCCAGGGGACCCGGCTCCGCCCGCTGACCATCAGCACGCCCAAGCCGCTGCTCCCCACCGCCGGGGTGCCGTTCCTGGCCCACCAGCTGGCCAAGGCGTCCGCCGCCGGCGTCACCCGGGTGATCCTCGCCACCTCCTACCGGGCCGAGATGTTCGCGGACCGCCTTGGTGACGGCTCCGCGTTCGGCACCCAAATCGTCTACGTCCAGGAGGGCACCCCGCTCGGCACCGGCGGCGCGATCAGGAACGCGGCGCAGGCGCTGCGCGGCGGCCCCAGCCGCCCGGTGCTGGTCCTGAACGGGGACATACTGTCCGGCCACGACCTCGCCGCCCAGCTCGACCTGCACAGCAAGGCCGGGGCCGCGGTCACCCTGCACCTGGTCGAGGTCAGCGATCCGGCCCGGTTCGGCTGTGTGCCCACCGATACCGGCGGGCGGGTGACCGCGTTCCTGGAGAAAACGCCGCAGCCGGTCACCAACCGGGTCAACGCCGGCTGCTACGTCTTCCGGCGTGAGGTCATCGAGGAGATCCCGCCGGGGGTGGTGGTCTCGGTGGAACGGGAGACGTTCCCCGCCCTGATCGCGGATGATGCGGTGGTGATGGGTTACCTGGACAGCTCGTACTGGCTCGACGTGGGCACGCCCGAGGCATTCGTCCGGGGATCATGCGATCTGGTGCTGGGCCGGCTCGCCTCGCCCGCCCTCACCCCCGGCGGTGTGCCCGGCGAGGCGCTGCTGCTCGACGGGGCGCAGGTCGACCCGGGCGCGTGGGCCGGCGGCGGCACGGTGGTCGGGGCGGGCTCGGTGATCGAGGCCGGGGCCCGGGTCGACGGCAGCGTCCTGTTCGACGGGGTGCGGGTGGGCGCGGGCGCGTGGGTCAGCTCCTCGGTGCTGGCCCGCGGCGTGCGGATCGGCGAGTCGGTCGTGCTCGACGGGGCCGTCATCGGCGAGGATGTGAGCGTGGCCAGCGGGAACGAACTACGTGCAGGCATGCGGGTGTGGCCGGGGGTGGACCTCGGACCGACGTCGGTCCGCTTCTCCACGGACGTGTGAGCCCGCGTGTACCGCGCGGTGGCGCAGCCCCCGCACGGCGGTCCGGAGACCATGCCGGGCCCGCCGGGGACGGCCTACGGAACCCACACCGAGGTCATGCTCACCGGGCGCTGGCAGGCGCCGTTCCAGGTCGACCTGGCCCGGACCCTGGGGGTGCACCGGCGCGGCACCGGCGATCCAGCCTTCCGGGCCGAGCCATCCGGCGCGGTGTGGCGGACGTCGCGTACCCCACACGGCCCGGCCACCATGCGGGTCATGGCCGGCCGGGCCGGAGGGGCCGGCGACGGCGGCGCACCGGCCGGTGACGGCACGACGGTGCTCACCTGGGCCTGGGGCCCCGGCGCCGCCTGGGTGCTCGCCGCCCTGCCCGGGCTGCTGGGCGCGGACGACGACCGGGCCGGCTTCCAGCCGGTGCACCCGTTGCTGGCCGAGATGGACCGGCGCTACCCGGATCTGCGGATCGGCCGGTCGGGCCGGGTATTTGAGGCGCTGGTGCCGGCCATCCTGGAACAGAAGGTCGTCGGGGCCGAGGCACGCCGGGCCTGGCGGACGCTCATGCTCAGGTACGGGGAGCCGCCGCCGGGGCCCGCCCCGCCCGGGATGCGGGTCTTCCCGCCCGCCCGTACCTGGGCACGGATTCCCTCCTGGGCATGGCACCGGGCCGGTGTGGAGGGCGTCCGGGCCCGGACCGTCATCGGCGCCGCCCACGTGGCGGAGCGGCTGGAGGAGATCGCCGGGATGACCCCCGCCGAGGCGGACCTGCGACTGCGCTCGCTGCCGGGTATCGGCCCCTGGACCTCGGCCGAGACCCGCCAGCGGGCCTGCGGCGACCCGGATGCGGTGTCGGTCGGCGACGTCCACCTGCCCGGGGCGGTCGGCTGGGCGCTGGCCGGGCAGACGACCGACGACGCCGGCATGCTGCAACTGCTCGCCCCCTACGCTGGGCACCGGCACCGCGCGGCCAGGCTGGTGGTGCTCAGCGGCCGCCGGCCGCCGCGCCGGGGCCCCCGGCTGGCACCCCGCGACTACCGGTCGATCTGAGCGCCTGGGCGGCTGCTCAGGAAGCCGTCGGCACCGGCCGGGCCGTGCGGGTCAGGCGGTCCAGGGGAAGGGCGTGCGGTCGGGCTCGACCCAGCTCGTCCTGGCGGCGGGGGAGGCCAGGACCCGCGCCGAGTAGTGCTGGGTCAGCAGGCGCTTGTCCAGCAGCGCGGGGTTGCGGCCGGCGAAGGAATCGAAGTCGGTGCCGGGTGGGCCGGCCGCGACGTGGTGGGCGACCATCTCGGTCCACGCCCGGGTGACCGTGGCGTTGAACTTCTGCGGTGCGCGCTCGTAGGCCGCGATGTGGCCGATCCAGCGGGCGACCACCTCGGGTGCGCGGGCGGCCCCGTGGCGCTGGACGGCCAGGAACGCCAGGTGGATGTGCTGGCGGTGGCGGAAAGCGCCGCCGGGCGGGACGATCTCGGCCAGAACGGCGGCGAGTTCCGGGGGCACCGGCCGGTCGCCGGAATGCCGGCGGTGCTGGTGCCGGTCGTGGGACTGGGTCATGCGGAAACCTCCGACAGCGCGTCGACGACGGCAAAAAAGCCGGCCCGCTGCGCCGGGCTGACGCCGGCGAGCGCGGCCCGCTCGAGTTCAGACACGGCCGCCGATATGGTCGCGGCGGCCTGCTGACCGGCCGGGGTCAGCGAGATAAGGAAGGACCGCCGGTCGGCCGGATCCACCTCCCGTATGACATGGCCGCGGCGGGCCAGCCTGTCCAGCACGCTGGTGAGGGTGGTTGGCCTGGTCGCGGTGGCGGTGGCCAGCGCACCGACCGTCAGCGTACGGTGCCCGGCCAGCGAGGCGAGAACGTTGATCTCCGACGCGGGCAGGTCCAGCCCGGCCAGCCGGGCGGACAGAGCCTGCAGGGTCGCGTGGGTGGCGCGGTGCAGTCCCAGCACGACACCCGGCGAGGAGGCTCCATCTATCACGAAATCGGATAATACCAAATCGTACTACTGTCGGGCGCCATGACCGGATGGCGGGACCGGGATTCGGGGCCGCGGCAATGGG
>DATINY010000050.1:0-5268 GCA_035473755.1 Streptosporangiaceae bacterium | reverse complement strand
ACGTGCCCGGGGTCCGGGTGGCCGACCCGAAGGCGTGCCAGTGCGGTGAGGTGCTCAAGGGCGTGCTCAAGCCCTGGGAGTGCAAGGTGTTCGGCACCGCCTGCACCCCGGAGACGCCGATCGGCACCTGCATGGTCTCGCCAGAGGGGGCCTGCGCGGCGTACTACAACTACGGGCGCATGAGCCGGCGCCGGGTCGTTGAAGTGGAGCTGACCCGGCCATGACCAGCCGCGGGACCAACTGGGTCGATCAGGCCCTGCGCGAGCACGAGGAGCACGCGGCCGCCGAGCAGGCGGCCACCAGGGACGCGGGCACGAGGGACGCGGACACCGGGGACGCGGGCGCTGGGGCCCGGTCCGCCGGGCGGGCCGCCACCCCGTCCGACCGTGAGCAGCAGGTGCTCGACCGGATCGACCGGGCCCGGCGCCGCCGCCCGCGGGTCAGGGAAGAGCGGATCACCATGTCGCACGGGGCCGGTGGCAAGGCGAGCCGGACCCTGGTCGAGGCGGTGTTCCTGGACGCGTTCCGCAACCCACTGCTCGAGCCGCTGGAGGACGCCGCGCAGCTGCAGGTGGGTAGCTCGCGGCTGGCGCTGACCACTGACACCTACGTCGTTTCGCCGCTGTTCTTCCCCGGTGGCAACATCGGCGACCTGGCCGTGAACGGGACCGTCAACGACCTGGCGGTGTCCGGCGCGACCCCGCTGTACCTGTCGGCCGGCTTTGTGCTGGAGGAAGGCTTCCCTGTCGCCGACCTGACCACGATCGTGGCGTCTATGGCCGCCGCCGCGGCAGCGGCCGGGGTGCAGGTGGTCACCGGCGACACCAAGGTGGTGGAGCGGGGCAAGGCCGACGGCTGCTACATCAATACGGCCGGGGTGGGCGTGGTCGAGCACGATCTGGCCTTGGGTGCCGCCACCGCCCGCCCCGGTGACACGGTCATCGTGTCCGGGCCGGTCGGCGACCACGGCGTGACGATCATGCTTGCCCGCGGTGAGCTCGACATCGAGGCCGACCTGACCTCGGACACGGCGGCGATGAACGGGATGATCGCCGACCTGCTGGGGGCGGTCCCCGGCGTGCGGGCCATGCGGGACGCGACCCGGGGCGGGGTGGCCACCATCCTCAACGAGGTGGCGGTGGCGGCCGGCGTCGGCGTGGTGGTCGAGGAGAACCAGATCCCGGTCCGCACCCAGGTACGCGGCGCGGCGGAGCTGCTCGGCATCGACCCGATGTACGTGGCCAGCGAAGGCCGGATGGTCGCGGTCGTCGACGGCGAGCAGGCCGACCGCGCCCTGGCCGCGCTGCGCGCGCATCCGCTGGGCGAGCAGGCCGCGGTCATCGGCCGCATCACCGCGGATACGCCCGGCATCGTGCTGCTCAAGACCGCTTTTGGCGGCACCCGGATCGTCGACCTGCTGGTCGGGGACCCGCTGCCCCGGATCTGCTGAGGCACCGCCCGCCGGCACACCGCCTGCTGGCACCGCCTGCTGACAGACCGCCTGCTGGCCACCGACGCGAGAGGAGACACCGCGTGCACGAGTACGGGATCACCGAGAGCGTCGTGACGGCGGTGACGGAGCGGATGCCCGGCGTCCCCATCGCCTGCGTCCGGCTGGAGATCGGCTCGCTCTCCGGCGTGAGCGCCGACTCGGTCCGGTTCTACTTCGGCCCGGCCACCGAGGGGACGAGCCTGGAAGGGGCCCGGCTCGAGATCAGCGAGGTCGCTGCCCGGTGCCGGTGCGGCTCCTGCGGCCAGGAGTTCGAGCCCGACGGGCCGATTCCGCTGTGCCCGTGCGGCAGCCCCGACACGGCCGTCCTGTCCGGCGGCGACATGCGGATCCTGTCGGTCGAGAAGGCGCAGGCCCCTGGCTGAGCCCACCCGGCACATCCCGGCCCGGGCCGCTGAGCCCGGGCCCCGCTCTGCCCAGGCCATCGTGTCCGGGCCGCTAGAACGGTCCGCTGGCCGGCTCGCTGGACCCGGGCCGGCCAGCGGGCCATCATCCTCGCCCGTGTTCGCCCCGGCCGTGTTCGCCCCGGCTCTGTTTGCCCCGGCTGCGTGTACCTCAGCCGTGCTTGCCGCAGCCCCGCTCGCCGGCCAGCCGGATCATGGCCCGCCGCATCTGCGCCCGGGAGGGCGCCATGGGCAGGACGGAGGGCCCATCCGGCGGCCCGAACCCGTCCAGCATCAGCGCCACGAACCGCCGCCCAGCGGCCGGCGCATCCTCGCGGGTGACGTGCACCACCGCGGCGTGAGCGACCAGCAGGAGCAGCAGATCCTCGCTGACGAACTCCTGGCGCAACTGGCCGGCCGTCTTGGCGCGCCCGATGAGCTCGGCCACCCGGTCGTTGGCGAGCCTGCGCAGCCGCTCGATGTCCTCATCGGCAGGCAGCGCCATCGACAGCAGGTCGGACAGGCCGCGGTCGTCGGCCTGCAGGTCGCAGATCCGCTCGACGTAGGTGACGAAGCCGGCCCACGGGTCCGGGATGGCCAGGGCCTGCTCCGCGGCCTCGGCGTACTGGGTGACCTTGTCGACCAGCGCGGCGGCGACCAGCCGCGTACGGGTGGGGAACCTGCGGTAGAGCGTGCCGATGCCGACCCCGGCGCGCAGCGCGATCTCCTCCAGGGGCGCTTCGAGGCCCTGCTCGGCGAACACCTCCCGGGCGGCATCGAGCAGCGCGGCCCGGTTGCGCTCGGCATCCGCCCGCAGCCGCCGCTGGGTTCCGCCGGCGGCCGCCGGGCCAGCTAGACCAGCTGGGCCGGACGGGGCGCTCATTGACCCATGGTAGTTGATGTGGAGGCGGGTCTCCGGAAACTGCTAGGGTGTTCCGGAGCCGCCCTCCACATAAGGCGCGGCCTCCCTCTCGTCATCGGCCCCCCGGCACACCCAGAACGGAGAAGCGCGTTGGAGAACGACCCCGCGCCATTCATCGAAGCCCTGCGGCACTCCCATGACTCGCTCCGAGCGCTGGTCGAGCCGCTGACCGACGGTCAGCTGGAGCAGCGTTCTTACTGCTCGGACTGGTCGATCGCCCAGGTGCTCTCGCATCTGGGATCGCAGGCCGAAGGCTTCGGCCTGTGGCTCGACGCCGGCCTGACCGGGCAGGACCCGCCCGGGCAGGATGTGTTCCCCCCGATCTGGGACGCCTGGAACGCCCGCGCTCCCCGGGCGCAGGCGGCCGACTCGCTGCAGGCCAACGAGGCGCTGATCCAGCGGTTTGAGTCGCTGGACGCCGGCCAGCAGGAGCGATTCCACCTGGAGCTGTTCGGGATGGACCTCGACATGGCAGGGCTGGCGCGGATGCGCCTGTCCGAGCACGCGATCCACAGCTGGGACGTCGCGGTGGCACTCGACCCGGCGGCGCGGGTAGCACCCGAGGCGGTGGGCCTGATCGTGGACACGCTTGGGCCGCTCGCGGCCAGGAGCGGCAAGCCGGACGGGACCAAGCTGCGGCTGCACGTGTCGGCGAGCGGCCCGCAGCGGGACTTCATGCTGGAGGCCGGCGAGACGGTCACGCTCGCGCCGTCCGTGGCCGGGGAGGACACCGAGCTCCCGGAGCTGCAGCTTCCGGCCGAGGCACTCGTGCGGCTGGTCTACGGGCGTCTCGATCCAGCCCACACCCCGCCCGTCGAGACCCGGGGGGTCGATCTCGACGAACTGCGGCGGCTCTTCCCCGGCTTCTGAACCGCTGGCCCGCAAGCGAAAGGACCCCAGTGCGGCTTCCCGTCAAGGCGCGTGACCTTCCCGCCCGCATCGCTACCGGTGGCTATATCCTCCACTCTGGCCTGGAGAAATGGCACGGCGACGAGACCCGGGCCAAGGCCCTGCACGGCGTGGCGTCCAACGCCTTCCCGGTGCTCCAGCGGATCCCGCCGGAGCGCTTCCTGCGCATCCTGGCCGGCAGCGAGATCGCCATCGGCACCGCCCTGCTCGTCCCGGTCGTGCCCAACGCCGTGGCCGGGGCGGCGCTGACCGGGTTCTCCGGAAGCCTCCTGGCCATGTATGCGCGCACCCCGGCCATGCGCAAGCCCGGCAGCATCTGGCCGAGCCAGACCGGCATCGCGGTCAGCAAGGACGTCTGGATGCTGGGGATCGGCCTCGGCCTGGTGGCCGACGGGATCACCAGTCCGGACGACAACGGAGCCGGATGACCAGCCGGGCACTCCCTCACTGATCCACTCCGGGACACGGTGACGTATCACGGAACACAGCTGATCGAAGGGGAGCGACCAGATGAGTTTCGTGCAGATGTTCCAGTTCACCACCTCCGACGTAGAGGGCATCCGCCGCGTGGACGAGGAGTGGCGGAAGGCCACGGAGGGCAAGCGCACCGTCCGGCGGGAAATCATCGCGGCCGACCGCAACCAGCCCGGCCGCTACTTCGCGATCGTGTTCTTCGACTCGTACGAGTCGGCCATGGAGAACTCGAACCTGCCCGAGACGCAGGCCGCCGCCGCGAAGTACATGGAGCTTTCCGACGGGCAGCCGGTCTTCTACGACCTGGACGTCATCGAGGACCGGTCCTGACCGGCCGGAGCAGCTGAGGCGCGCACCCCGGATACCGCGGCCCTGACCGCCACCCGGCCGGGCCCGTGCGGTTCCCGCACGCTTGATGGCCGGCGGGCGGCACGGCCCCGGGCACCCGGCCGCCTGCTGTCAGCGCCATGCGGCAAAGTGGCGGGTATGAGCAGAGCAGAGGGCACCTTCGACATCGATCGCTTCGACACGAAGGATCCGTACGAGGACCGCGATGGGGTGAAGCTCGCGCGGGCGCACATCACGAAAACGTTCCATGGGGATCTGGTCGGCAACAGCGAGACCGACATCATCACGGTTTACACCGAGAACCCCGCCGCGTACGTGGGCATCGAGCGGGTCGAGGGGACGCTGCACGGCCGCAAGGGCGGCTTCGTGCTGCAGCACGAAGCGGGCGGCACGGCCGGTGTGCCGTGGATGACCTGGAAGATCGTCGAGACCACCGGGACCGGCGAGCTGGCTGGGATCCGCGGCGAGGGCCAGATCATCATCGGCTCCGACGGCGGCCACAGCTACGTCCTCGAGTACGAGCTTTGACCGGCGGCCTGCCGCGCGGCACCGGGACCGCACGGCAACGGTTCACCCGCTTATATTTTTGTATTACAACAGCGGTATCATCAAAGCATGACAAGCGCGCGCACGGTTCGGCTGGACGAGGACACCGCCCGCCAGCTTGCCGAACTCGCGGAGCATTACCGGAGCCGCTCGGCGGCCGTCCAGGAGGCCATCCG
>DATINY010000049.1:0-12318 GCA_035473755.1 Streptosporangiaceae bacterium | reverse complement strand
ACTGAACTCGTTTACCACAGCACAGTTCCTGCTCGTTAGCCTCTGCCCGCCCCATCCTTACGCCTAGTGCTTTTATGCTATTCGTCGATCGCCGCCAGCTTGACCTTCACCACGCTCTCGCCGTAGGGCTCCAGCAGGTGCTCGCCGATGCCCAGTTCGTGGGCGATGTCGTCGAGCGGTTTGAGCAGCGCCGCGCGGGCGATGTCGAGGTCGCTTGGGATTGCCATGCGGACTCCTCATGTTCGCAAGTGGGTGGTTCAGGTTCCTTCGGTGGTGAAGCCGTCGATCTCGATGCCGAACTCGCCGCCGGCCGCCAGCAGCTCGCCGAACAGGTACGCCCCGGAGGAGCGCTCGCAGTGCAGCAGGTAGGAGGGCACGCCGCCGGTGTCGTCCCGGATCACGTCGGTGGCCACCGCGGCCACCGCGGTGCGGAAGGCGGCCCCATCCGGGGTGATCGGCTCGGTGATGTCGATGCCACAGACCTTGGCCAGCACACCCGCTGCGGGCGGGCCGGTGAGCCGGACCAGGGCCCGGCCGTGGGTCACATCGGTCGCCGTCACCAGCTCGCCGGGGCAGCGAGCGGCGAGGTCGTCCATGCGCGCGGCCAGGACCGGGCCCCGGCCCGGCGCCGCCAGCAGCAGCCACTCCCCCGGCCCGGACCCGGCGGTCAGCGTGCCGCCGGGGTCCCTGACGGCCCGGCCGAACGGCACCGCGAGCTCGGCGGCGGCGCGGCCGCCGATCGGGGCACGCACCTGGAGCTTGGCCAGCGGGGTGCAGTCGGTGAGGGTCAGCCCGGCCTGCGCCCGGCGGCCGCTCACCTCCCAGCCGTCGACGACGAGCACCGGCGGCGCCGGCTCGATCGGGCTGCGGGCAACCGGCTCAGACACGCATCCGCCCTCCATCCGGGTCCACGTGGGCGTGCTGTGGCATGACGGTCGCGGCGATCAGGCGCCCGTCCGGCAGCCGCACGGTCACTTCGGTGCCGGGCCCGGCCAGCCGGGCCTCGACCTGGGCGAGACAGATCGACCGGTGCAAGGTGGGCGACATCCGGCTGGAGGTGATCCGGCCGACGATGCTGCCGCCCTCCATGATCAGGCTCGCCTCCTCGGGCACCACCGAGGGGTCCACCGGCTGCAGCCCGACCAGCCGCGGGCCCGAGCCCTCGGCGGCCTGCCAGGCCAGCTCCGGCTTGCCGACGAAGTCGTCCTTGTCCAGCTTGATGGCCCAGTCCAGGCCCGCGCTGAAGCCGCGGGTCAGGCCGTCGGTGTCCTGGCCGACGATGAAGTGGCCCTTCTCGAGCCGGAGGATGCGCTGTGCCTCCACCCCGAAGGCGTGGATCCCCAGGTCGGCGCCCTGGTCGAGCAGCGTCTGCCAGACGTGCAGGCCGTAACCGGCCGGCACGTGCAGCTCGTAGCTGAGCTCGCCGGTGAACCCGATCCGCCACAGCACGCAGTCGTCCACCCCGGCGATCTGGCCGGTGCGCACGTGCATGTAGGGGAAGGCCTCGTTGGACAGGTCCACGTCCTTGGTGACCCGCTCGATCAGACGGCGGGCCTGCGGGCCGGCCACGTTCATGCTGGCGTACGCGGTGGTCACCGGCGTGACGTGCACCCGCCAGTCGGGGTGCTCAGTCTGCAGCCAGTTCTCCGCCCATTCCCAGATCGTGGCCGCGCCCGAGGAGGTGGTGCTCATCAGGTAGTGCTCCTCGCCGAGCCGGCCGGTCACCCCGTCGTCCAGCACCACCCCGTCCTCCGCGCACATGACGCCGTAGCGGACCCGGCCGATCTCCAGCTTGGACCACTTGTTCACGTACAGCAGGTTGAGCAGCTTGGGCACGTCCGGGCCACGCAGGTCCAGCTTGCCGATCGGGGTGACGTCGATGATGCCGACGTGCTCGCGGACGTTGGCCGCCTCGGCCGCCGCGTCGCCGTAGCGGTCGGGGCGGATCCACGCGCCGGCCACCAGCGGGACGGCGCCATGCGCGTCGTGCCAGGGCTGCATCGGGGAGTAGCGCACCGGCTCGAAGGCCCGCCCGGCGAGGGCGGCCAGCGTGACCGGCACGTACGGCGGCCGCCAGGTGGTGGTGCCGGTCTCGGCGATCGTGGCGCCGGTGGCGGCGGCCACCACCGCCACCGTGTTGACCGTCTCCAGCTTGCCCTGCAGCGGGCCCATGGTGGCGGTGGTGAAGCGCTTGGCCAGCTCGGCACCGCGGAAACCCTCCGCGACCGCGGCGCGCAGGTCCTTGGCCGACACGTCCTCGCTGAAGTCCACGAACCCGTTCGTCCGGCCGGCGAAAAGCTCCGGGTGCGCGTCCACCGGAAGCTCCGGAATAGGCCGAACGGATTCCTCCGCGCCGGTGCCCGCGGCCGGGCGCGCGGTCGGGGTGGCGGCGATCCATGCCGCGGCGGTCCGCGCCGCGCGCCGGGCGGCCTCGGCGCCCACCGCGGCCGCGTGCCCGGTCAGCTCCTCCACGCTGCCGTCGCCGGCGATGCCGCCGGTCACCAGCACGTTCTCGGGCAGCCGGGCGGCGTCCGGGAAGTATCTGGCCGCCTGCGGGCTGTAGACGGGCCGGTCGCCGGAGGCGTTGAGCAGCGACGTCGGCGCGGTCCAGCCGACCGCGGTGACGAGCAGGTCGCAGGCGATGCTGGTGCCGTCCGCGACCTGGACCGCCCGCACGCCGGCCCGCCCGGTGGCGGCGACGATGTCACCGCCGAGCCGTGCATCCTCCACCCGCACTACCTCGACGCCGACCCGCTTGAGGTCGGCGACGGCCGCGTCGCCGTCGGGGTTGGCGGTCAGCACGACGGCCCGCTGCCCCGGCTTGACCGCGTACAGGTTGATCAGCCTGCGCACGGCGGTGGAGAGCATGACCCCGGGCAGGTCGTTGCCCGCGAACACGTAGGGCCGCTCGATCAGGCCCGGCGCCACCACCAGCGTCTTGGCGCGGGCCCGGATGAGGCGCTCGGTTTCGGCGCCGCCGTGGCGCCGCTCGAGGATCGCGAGCGCGTTGCCGTCGTAGCGCCCGAGCGCCACCGCGTCGGTGAGCACCTCGATGCCCGGCTCGGCGGCGACGAGGCCGGTCAGCTCGGCCAGGACCGCCAGGTCGGCCTCGCTGCCCCAGCGCAGATGGCCGCCGAGGGCGTGCTCCTCCTCGACCAGCAGCACCGACGCGCCCGCGCGGGCGGCGCTGATGGCCGCCGCCATCCCGGCCGGGCCGCCGCCGGCGATGAGGACGTCGGGATGCGCGTGGCGCTTCTCCGGGCGGAGGTGCGCGGTGCCCGGCGACACCGTCCCGGCGTTGACGAACCTCCGCAGCACGCTCTCGTAGGCCGGCCACGCGAAGCGCGGGCGCATGAAGGTCTTGTAGTAGAAGCCGGCCGTGAGGAAGCGCCCGGCGAGCCCGTTCACCGCCTTGGCGTCCAGCCGCAGCGAGGGCCAGGTGTTCTGGGAGGTGACCACGATGCCGTCGGCCGCCAGCCGGTGGGCGCCGCGGACGTTGGGCTCGTCCCCCACCTGGACCATGCAGCCGGGGTCGTGGAAGGAGGCGGAGAGCAGGCCGCGCGGGCGGTGGTATTTCATGCTCCGGGAGAACACCCGCTCCCCCGCGGCGGCCAGCGCGGAGACGATGGTGTCGCCCGCGTAGCCCCGGACCGGGCGCCCGTTCCAGGTGAACTCCACCGGCTCGCCGCGGTTGATTACCTCGCCCGGCTGCGGCGGCAGCCGCATCGCCGACGTCTGCCCGCTCATCTGGCCGGCCCCCCAGCTGGGATCTCAGCCCCACCGGCGCGGGCGCCGGCGGTGGCATCCGGGATCTCTGTCATCCCGGCGCCCGTACCCGGGACCTCCGCCACCCCGGCGGCCGTGGCCGACCGGACCTCGTTGGTCTCGGTGTGCCGCTCCACCTTGATGAACCGGCGGCAGCCCATCCGGTGGTACCAGGTCTCGCTGGTCCAGCCGCACGGGTTGGCGCGCAGATACAGGTAGCCACGCCACTGGGCGGGGGTCGCGCTGCCCGGATCGGGGCGCACGGATACCTCGCCGATGTGGGCGAACTCGGTCGCCGCACGCGGGCCGCACCAGGGACAGGGCAGGAGAATCATGGGGGACCTTTCAGCATCAGTGGCCGACGGCGGCCGCGCCCTTCTCGCCCACCAGCGCTCCCTCGCCGAACCGCTCCAGGCCGAAGGCGGCGATGATGTCGGGGGTCTGGCCGGAGGCGATGCACTGCGCCATGGCCTCCCCCGACACCGGGCCGGCCTTGAACCCGTAGGTACCCCAGCCCACGTCGACGAGGAAGCCATCGACCGGTGTCTTGCCCATGATCGGCGAGAAATCGGGAGTCATGTCGCACAGCCCCGCCCACTGCCGCAGCAGCCGGACCTTGCCCAGGGCGGGCATGAGCTCGAGCACGTGCCCGGCCAGGCCCTCGATGAACTCGAGTGAGCCGCGCATCGAGTAGGACGTGAAGGGGTCCACGCTGGCGCCGAACACGAGCTCGCCCCGGTCGGTCTGGCTGATGTAGACGTGCAGCGTGCCGGACACGATGACGGTGGACAGGAACGGTTTCACCGGCTCGGTGACCGCGGCCTGCAGGGGGGAGGTCATGACCGGCATGGTGACCCCGGCCATGTCGGAGATCAGCGTGGACCACCCGGCGGTGGCGTTAAGCACCACGGGCGTGGCGATGTCGCCGCGGCTCGTCCTCACCCCGCGCACCCGGCCGCCCGCCACGTCGATGCCGGTGACCTCGGTGTTCTGGTGGATGTGCACGCCCCGCGCGGACGCGCCGCGCGCGTACCCCCAGACCACGGCGTCATGGCGGATGATGCCGCCGGGCGGGTGCCAGAGCGCGCCCATGACCGGGTACCTGGCGGCCGGGCTGACGTCGAGGAAAGGGGCCAGCTGCTTGATCTCGGCCGGCCCGATCACCTCGGAGTCCACGCCCTCCACCTTGTTCACCTCGGCCCGCCAGCGCATCGTCCGCAGCGACGCGTCGCTGTGGGCCAGCGTGAGGTGGCCGCGCTGGGAGAACATCACGTTGTAGTCGAGGTCGGTGGCGAGCCGCTGATACAGCTGCACCGACCGGTCGTAGAACCTGACTCCCTCCGGCGTCAGGTAGTTCGACCGCAGGATCGCCGTGTTCCGCCCCGAACCGCCGGACCCCATGTAGCCCTTGTCCAGCACCGCCACATCGGTGATCCCGTGGTTGGCGGCCAGGTAGTACGCGGCGGCGAGCCCGTGCACACCGCCGCCCACGATCACGACGTCGTAGCTGCCCTTCATCGGCTGCTGCTGCCAGGCCGGCGGCCACGCCTCGCTGACCAGTCCGCGCCGGAACAGCTCCGCTGCTGAGTACCTGGCCGGGTAATGGGAGCGGCCCGGGCTCTGCCGGTGCCCATTCGTGCTCGTACGCACGCGTCATCGCCTCCCGCGGGCCACGCTGCTCATAGCCCGCCCGGGGCACAAGATTACCATGAAACTCTGTCCACTGGAGATAAACTAGGTGAAGATCCCTCAGCCGGTTGGCTGGATCGATTTGACCGACAGGAACTGGATCGGCAGCTCGATCAGCGTTCGCGGGCCGTGCGGGACCTCTCCCACGAACTGCATCGCGTCGCCGGGTTCGAGCAGGTAGGCCGAGTTCCCGCAGAGATACTCGATCCTGCCCGCGATCATATAGATCATCTCGGTTCCCGGGTGCTGATACAGGGGGAACTCCTCGGCCCGGTCGGTCAGGGTGACCAGCAGGGTCTCCAGCGAGTTGTGCGGCGCGCGCATCGTGCCCAGCAGCTGGTAGCGATGGCCGGGGCCCGATCCCAGGTGCTCGATGTCCAGGCCGCGGCCCGCCTTGACGTGGAGCACGTCCTGCTCCTCGTCCAGGCCGCGGAAGAAGGCGGTCACCGGCACTTTCAGGGCCCCCGACAGCCGGGCCAGCGTGGCCAGGCTGGGCGAGGCCTGGGCGTTCTCGATCTTGGAGAGCATCCCCTTGGACAGGCTGGTCAGCTCGGCCAGCTGGCCGACGGTCAGCCCCAGGTGCAGGCGGAACTCGCGCACCCGCTCGGCGATGACGGCACCGAGCGCCTCCTCCAGCGCACCCGCCGATCCGGCGGCTGCCCGCCCGTCCGGCTCACCCTCGTCATCCGCTGCGGGAAGGCCGACCAGCTGCGACATCGCTCGCCGTCACCTCCCCACGGCGACGGGTCACGCCGCCGGTCGCTCGCCCGGGCGCAGCCCTGCCGCGACTCGGGCGGCCCGGTCCGCCCGCCGCGCACTCCACGGTAGCCGGATAACTACATCAGCGCGCCGTCACGTTTTGCACGCAAACCGCCACCGGCAACCGCTTGTATCGTGTCATGATACAGGGTTTACTGTCCGTGAATCGCGAGCGTTGCTCCGGCCGCCGACCGGGCCACCCCAGGGCCCGGCGGGCGCGGCCAGGCGGGCCGGCCGGCCGGAGGACCCTATTGTTAGGAGGGCCCGTGTCCACTGAGCTCGAGCGGTTCCTTGCCACCGACGGCCGCGACGAAGCCGTGGCGCGTGTCCGGTCAGAGATCGACGCCAGGGGCATTACCTATATCTATTACCAGTTCGCCTCGGTCACCGGCCGGATCATGGGCAAGGGAGTACCCGCGGACCACTGGGAGCAGATGGCCGGGAAGGGCTTCCAGCTGGTCTACGGATCAACCGCCAACCTGTTCACCGACCGGCACGGCAACTACATCGGGTACGGGCCGGAGGCGTGGGAGCTGGTCGGGCTGCCCGACGTGGAGACGTTCTGCCAGCTGCCGTGGGACCCGATGACCGCGCGGGTGTTTTGCACCCTGTTCCGCAACCGGGAGGAAGAGGTCGACCCCGGCGGCTACCTGACCTCGGACTGCCGCGGCAACCTGCGGCGCATCCACGAGGCCTTCGAGCGCGACACCGGGCTGCACCTGCGGATCGGGACCGAGCCGGAGATGATGTGGCTCAAGGTCAACCCGGACGGCACGCCGTCGGTGGAGGGCAAGACCAAGCCGTACTGCTACCACATCGACCAGTTCGCCGAGCTCCAGCCGCTCATCCACAAGGTCATGGCGTACGGCAAGGCGATGGGCCTGGACATGATCCAGGGCGACCACGAGGACGCCCCGGGCCAGCTCGAGCTCAACTGGACGTTCGACCGGGCCGAGCTGACCGCCGACCGGCTCACCACCTACCGCCAGATCTGCCGGCAGGTGGGCCGGGAGATGGGCGCCTTTCCCTGCTTCATGCCCAAGCCGTTCATGGGCGTGTCCGCCAACGGCTGCCACCACAACATCTCGCTCTGGCAGGGCGACGAGAACGTGTTCCTGCCCGACACCGACAACCCGCGGATGCCCAGCAAGGTGGCGCTGAGCGCGATCGGCGGCATCCTGGAGCACCTGGGCGCCCTCACCTGTATCACCTCGCCGACGGTCAACTCCTACCGGCGGTTCTGGGACACCGGTTTCTGGGCGCCGCTGTTCGCCGACTGGGGGTACCAGAACCGGACCACCGCGCTGCGGGTGAGCTCCCCGGACCGGCTCGAGTACCGGGCGGTGGACTCCGCGGTGAACCCGTACCTGTCGTTCGCCGCGATCATCAAGGCGATGCAGGACGGCATCCAGCGCAACCTGGACCCGGGCCCGCCGGAGAACCGCAACATCTACGAGGCCATCGCGGGCGGCAAGAACGTCAAGCGGGTGCCGATGACCCTGGGCGACGCCCTGGCGGAGCTGGAGAAGGACCCGGTCATCCGGGACGCGCTGCCGGGCGATATGTACACGGTGTTCCACCACTACAAGACCGACGAGTGGGAACGCTACTGCGCGACGGTCTCCGACTGGGACGTCGCGGAGTACCTGGACGTCCTGCCGTAGCAGGAAACGCGCGGCCGAGAGGGGTTAGTCACATGTGCGGCATCGCAGGCATCATTCACCGCACCGGGCCGGGCGACATCGGCAGCGAGATGACCCGGATGCTTCAGTCCATGAAGCACCGTGGCCCGGACTCCAGCGGCTTCGCGCTCTACGGACCGCCCACCGACCTGTTCGTCATGCGGGTCAAGCTGGCCGACCCGGGCGAGGACCGGGACATCGGCTGGTCCGACCGGCTGGAGCGGCACCGCGACGAGGTGGAGCACCGGCTGGCCAAGATCGGCGCCATGGTCGACGTGCTGCACGGCGACCAGGACTACGCCTACCGGGTCACGTTCCGCTACAGCGGCGACCTCAAGCCGCTGGCCGACTACATCGAGGACGTGCCCGGCTGCGAGGTCCTGTCGCTCGGCCACTCGCTGGAGATCATCAAGGACCTCAGCGACGCGGAGAGCGTGGCCGAGCGCTACAAGCTGGCCGGATTCACCGGCACCCACGCCATCGGCCACGTCCGGATGGCCACCGAGTCGGACGTGGACATCTCCGGCGCCCACCCGTACTGGGCCTACCCGTTCTCCGACATCGCCGTGGTGCACAACGGGCAGCTGACCAACTACCACATGTGGCGCCGGCGGCTGGAGCGCATGGGCCACCGCTTCCAGTCCGAGTGCGACTCGGAGATCATCGCCGTCTACCTGGCGCAGAAGATGGACGACGGGCTGTCGCTGGAGACGGCGATGAAGCAGAGCCTGGACGAGCTGGACGGCGTCTTCACCTACCTGGTGGTGACGGCCGACTCGCTCGGCATGGCCAAGGACGAGATGGCCGCCAAGCCGCTGGTGCTCTATGAGTCGCCGGAGCTGGTGGCGCTCGCCTCCGAGGAGGTCGCGATCCGCGCCGTGCTCGGCCGGGAGATCGACACCTACGACCCCTACGAGCGGGAAGTGCTGGTGTGGAACCGGTGAAGATCTCCTACGACGTCCGCGGCCTGGCCGAGCCCGACGCCCAGGCACCCAGGACCGCGACGGTCGAGCGCGGTGCGGACGGCGCCCGGGCCACCTTCGACGCGGCCGAGCTGACCACCCGGCAGATCAACCTGGAGCTGCGCCGCCTCGTCTACGACGAGGGCATCGAGGACGTGACGATCCTCAACCCGGGCGCCAAGCATTCCCTCGTGGTGGGCATCCTGGCCCGCTGCAAGATCACCATCGACGGCAGCCTCGGCTACTTCGGCTGCGGGCTGATCGACGGGCCGGAGATCGAGGTGAAGGGGCGGGTCGGCTGGTCGGTGGCCGAGAACATGATGTCGGGCGT
Organism: Streptosporangiaceae bacterium; assembly: GCA_035473755.1. Lineage (GTDB taxonomy): Bacteria > Actinomycetota > Actinomycetes > Streptosporangiales > Streptosporangiaceae > UBA9676. The sequence continues at coordinate 3,130 of DATINY010000049.1, read as the reverse complement.
GGTCGTCATCGACAAGAACGCCGGCTCGCTGACCGGCGCGGCGCTGCGCGGCGGCGACGTCGTGGTCCGTGGCGACGTCGGTGCCCGCTCCGGCATCGACCAGAAGGGCGGCACGATCCTCGTCGGCGGCAACGCCGGCATGATGACCGGGTTCATGCTGCAGCGCGGCCGCCAGATCATCTGCGGCAACGTGGGCGGCGGCCTGGGCGACTCGATGTACGACGGCGCGCTCTACGTCGGCGGCAAGGTCACCTCGCTGGGCGTGGACTGCGTCGAGGCGGAGCTGACCGCCGACGACGATGAGTTCCTCGCCCGGAAGCTGCGGATCTACGGGATCGAGCCGCCCGGTGCGTTCCGCAAGTTCGTCTGCGGGCGCAAGCTCTGGAACTACGACAACCTGGAGCCCGCCGAACGCAAGCTGGTCCTGTAGAGGCGTGAGAGGCGAAACCCTGACGTGAGCACGAGCGAAGAAGGCGGCAAGGCCGTCCTCGGGCACAGCAGCATCTTCACGCCCGAGGTGATGAACGACATCCACGTGAAGGCCGAGCTCGGCCGGTACCGGATGCGCGGGTTCTCGATGTTCAAGCCCATCCCGCACTGGGACGACCTGATGTTCCTGCCAGGCACGCTAACCAGGTTCGTCATCGAGGGCTACCGGGAAAAATGCGAGACCAGGACCGTTCTCGGCGCGCGCTTCGCCAAGCACCCGCTGGAGCTCGACATCCCCGTCTACATCACCGGGATGAGCTTCGGGGCGCTGTCCCTGGAGGCCAAGATGGCGCTGGCCAAGGGCGCCTCGATGGCCGGGACCGCGACCTGCTCCGGCGAGGGCGGCATGATCCCGCCCGAGCGGGACCTGTCGACCAAGTGGTATTACCAGGTCATCCAGAGCCGCTACGGGTTCAACCCGCACCACCTCATGCTCGCCGACGGGGTCGAGTTCTTCATCGGGCAGGGCTGCAAGGTGGGCCTGGGCGGCCACCTGATGGGGCAGAAGGTCACCGAGCAGGTGGCGGAGATGCGCTCGCTGCCGGCCGGGATCGACCAGCGCAGCCCGGCCCGCCACCCGGACTGGCTCGGCCCCGATGACCTGTCGCTGAAGATCCAGGAGATCCGCGAGGCGACCGACTACCAGGTCCCGATCCAGCTGAAGCTGGGCGCGGCCCGGGTCTACGACGATGTCCGGATGGCGGCCAAATGCGGGCCGGACACTATCTATCTCGACGGCGCGGAGGGCGGCACCGGAGCCGGGCCGCACATCGCCGCCGAGGAGACCGGCATCCCGCTGATGGCCGCCATCCCGGAGGCCCGCCGCGCGCTGGAGGACGTCGGCCTGGTTGACGAGATCGACCTGGTGGTGGCGGGCGGCATCCGCAACGGTGGCGACGTCGCCAAGTGCCTGGCTCTCGGCGCGAAGGCGGTCGCGATCGGCCACTCCGCGCTGATGGCGCTCAACTGCAACAAGGAGATCCCCGGCGTCACCGACTACGAGGGCACGGTGGGCGTGCCGGCCGGCCAGTGCTACCACTGCCACACCGGGCGCTGCCCGGTGGGCATCACCACCCAGGACCCGGAGCTGCGCAAGCGGCTCAGGGTCGACGAGGCGGCCGAGCGTGTCTACAACTTCCTGCACACGCTCACCCTCGAGGCGCAGATGCTGGCGCGGGCGTGCGGCAAGACCAACGTGCACAGCCTGGAGCCGGAGGACCTGTGCGCGCTGACGGTTGAGGCCGCGGCCATGGCCAAGGTGCCGCTGGCCGGCACCGAGTACATCCCGGGCATCACCGAGGAGCGGGCGCTGGCCGAGATCAAGGCGCTGCTGGGGAAGCAGTTCGACGGCCGGAACGGGGCGCGCGATGCCTGACCAGCACGGCCAGCCGGGCCAGGGCCCTCACCTCACCACGAAGATCGGCATCGACACCGAGGAGCTGACCGGGCGCACCTTCCCCTACCAGTTCGACCGCTCGCTGGTGGAGGACGTCGACCTGGTGGCCGCGACCCCGGGAGCGGACATCAACTGGCTGGAAGACATCCACCTCATGACGGAGGACGACGTCCCGGCCGTCTTCGACCGCTACACCAACGCCTTCCTCAAGATCTATTTCGAGATCCCGGCGGGCCGGGAGGACGAGTACGCACGCAAGGTGCTCATCACCCACCTGCGCGAGGGCAACTCCTACGGCATCTGGCTCAAGCGCAAGCACGCGAAGTTCCCGCAGCCGGAGCTCGGGCCCTGGCGGGACGACTCACCCACCGTCGGCGAGAACTGGCAGGCCCCGGCGCTCGCGGACGGGGAGCGGCCCGAGGGCCACTAGGGGCGGCGTCCAGCGGTCCATCGCCGACGCCCCGTCTCGCCGCCCACGGCGCGCGGCACCGCGCCGCGTCAGACCTGGACCCGGTCGGCCACCGCGGCGACGATCTCCGCCACCGCCTCGTCCACCGGCACACCGTTCTTCTGCTCGCCGCTGCGGTAGCGGAACGACACCGCCCCGGCCGCGACGTCGTCGTCCCCGGCCAGCAGCATGTACGGCACCTTCTGCCGCTGCGCGGTGCGGATCTTCTTCTGCATCCGGTCGTCGCCGTCGTCCACCTCGACCCGGATTCCCTTGTCGCGCAGCCGGGCGGCGACCTTCTCCAGGTACGGCACGTGCGTGTCGGCGATCGGGATGCCCACCGCCTGCACCGGCGCCAGCCACGGCGGGAACGCGCCCGCGTAGTGCTCGACCAGGATCCCGAAGAACCGCTCGATCGAGCCGAACAGCGCCCGGTGGATCATGTACGGCCGCCGCCGGGAGCCGTCCGCCGCCTGGTACTCGATGCCGAACCGGCCCGGTTCCTGGAAATCGACCTGGAGGGTGGACAGCTGCCAGCGGCGCCCGATCGCGTCCCGCACGTGCACGTCGATCTTCGGTGCGTAGAACGCCCCCTCGCCCTCGGCGATCATGTAGGGCAGGCCCGAGACATCCAGGGCGTGCCTGAGCGCCGCCTCGGCCTCCTCCCACTCCTCCGGCTCGCCGACGTACTTCTCCGGGCGGGTGGACAGCTCGGCCTCGAACTCGGTCAGCCCGAAGTCGCGCAGCAGGCCGACCACGAAGTCGAGCAGCGACGCCAGCTCCTCGGCCAGCTGCTC
>DATINY010000048.1:0-4791 GCA_035473755.1 Streptosporangiaceae bacterium | reverse complement strand
CCCGGGTTCACCCCGTTCGCCGACTCGGTCAGCTGCAGCCGGACCCAGTGGTGCGCCGCCCTGACCATCGACAGCCTCGCGTGCACCTTCAACTTCGCCACCTGCAACAACAACTGCATCGAGCCGGTCAACTTCGCGTTCCTGCAGACCAACGGGGTGCCGGCCGGGCCGCCCGCACCGCAGAACACCACCCTGACGACCTTGTCCGGCAACGGCCAGACGCTGAAGATGAACCCCGGGGACAGGCTCCGGGTGTCGGTCAGCGATGTGCCAAGTGGGGGGTCGCCTGACACAGGCGGCCTGAGAGCCTCCGTCACCGACGCCACGACCGGCCAGACCGGATTCATCGTCGCCAGCGCGGCGAACGGCTTCCAGAACACCAGCATCGCCGACTGCTCCGGCACCCCGTTCAGCTTCCACGCCGAGTACAGCACCGCGCAGCAGCAGAACCAGGTGCCGTGGGCCGCGCTGGAGGGCGGCGTGCTCATGGAGCAGGAGATCGGGCACGGCGAGACCTGCTCGTCGGTCAGCAACCAGCTCGGCTTCTCGTTCACCGGCGCCGACGGCTCCTCGTACTCCGACCCGGATGTCTTCCAGACCTGCAACGGCGGCCAGGAGGGCGCCGGCGCGACCGGCGAGGGCCCGTGCGACCCGACCACGTTCATCTGCCAGAACGCCACCACCCAGGGCGTCAACGGGCCGGTGGCCTGCCCGACGAACAACGCGGCCAGCGGGGCCCTGTGTGAGTTCTCCGACGCCAACTGCTTCCCCCGGGGGAACCGTCCGGTGGTGATCGACGGGACCCCGGCCCGGGAGAATGCGCCGGTGGCCTACTGCAACCAGGAGGCCTTCCAGAACGGTGACCTCGATTTCGACGGGACGGGCTACAACGCGGTCTGGCCCAACGGCAGCCGCAACTTCCCCACATCGATCAGCTACACCGGGCCGACCAGCCGCGGGCAGGCGTATCCGGACATGCAGTTCGAGACGAACGTGGCCGCCTCGGAGGCGCTGTGCAACGTCGCCACCGGCGCGGGCTGCACCGCCCCGCCCCAGGGGGCGGCGTTCTACCCGTTCTGGTCACTGACCAACCAGTCGGCCTCCGGGGCCTGCGTGTGGAACTTCGGCAACGACATCGCCAACGTCACCACGAACGACTTCGGGAAGACCGCGCAGTACGGCACGCCCGACGTCGCCCGCTTCGGGGGGACCCTCACCAGCCCGGTGATGGCCAACCCCTCCCTGGCCGCGAACTGCGCCGCCGCCTAGGCACGAAGGGAGCACATCGCCTGCCCGCGGCGACGGGTGTTCGGTCTGGCCGTCTGCCCGACCGGCGTGAGCCACCAGCGCTTCGCCCTCCGCCGTTAAGGCCCCGGGCCGTTAGCTCGCGCGTGGCGTCGGGACGGGGGTCAGAGCTGGGACCAGGCCTCGGTCAGCACCGCGCGCAGGATCTGCTCTATCTCATCGAAATGCTCCTGCGTGCAGGTGAGCGGGGGAGCCAGCTGGATGACCGGGTCGCCGCGGTCGTCCGCCCGGCAGATCAGGCCCGCCTCGAACAGCGCCGGCGACAGGTACCCGCGCAGCAGCCACTCGGACTCCTCGTCGCTGAAGGTCTCCCGGGTGGCCTTGTCCTTGACCAGCTCGATCCCGTAGAAGTAGCCGTCGCCGCGGACGTCGCCCACGATCGGCAGATCGTTCAGCTTCTCCAGCGTGGCGCGGAAGGCACCCTCGTTGGCGCGGACGTTGCCGAGCAGGTCCTCCTTCTCGAACACGTCCAGGTTGGCCAGGGCGACCGCGGCCGACACGGGGTGCCCGGCGAAGGTGACCCCATGCAGGAACGTGGCCGTGCCGCCGGACCCGGCCCCCTCCGGGTGCCCGGCGTGGCGCGGGGACAGATAGCCGGCGCCGGCCGTTTCGCTCCCGCCGAACGGCTCCATCAGGGCGTCGCTCACCATCATGCCGCCGAGCGGGGAGTAGCCCGAGGTCACGCCCTTGGCGAAGGTGATGATGTCCGGCTGGTAGCCGTAACGCTGCGAGCCGAAGTAGTAGCCCAGCCGGCCGAATGCGCAGATGACCTCATCGGAGACCAGCAGCACCCCGTACTGGTCGCAGATCTCCCGCACCCGGGCGAAGTACCCGGGCGGGGGCGGGAAGCAGCCGCCCGAGTTCTGCACCGGCTCCAGGAACACGGCCGCGACCGAGTCCGGGCCCTCGCGCTCGATCGCCCGCCCGATCTCGTCCGCCGCCCACCGGCCGAACGCCTCCAGATCGCTGGCGACGAACTCCGGTGCACGGTAGAAGTTGGTGTTGGGCACTCGCACGCCCCCGGGCACCATCGGCTCGAACGGCTCCTTGATGCCGGGGAGCCCGGTGATCGCGAGCGCCCCCATGGACGTGCCGTGGTAGGCGATATCGCGGCTGAGCACCTTGTACCGCCCGGGCTGGCCGATCGTCTTGAAGTACTGCTTGGCCAGCTTCCAGGCGGACTCGACCGCCTCCGAGCCGCTGGTGGTGAAGAAGGCGCGGTTCAGGTGGCCGGGCGCCAGCGCCGCCAGCCGTTCGGCCAGCTCGACCGCCCGCGGGTGCGCGTAGGACCACAGCGGGAAGTAGGCGAGCTCGGACGCCTGGCGCGCGGCCGCCTCGGCCACCTCGCGGCGGCCGTGCCCGATCTGGCTCACGAACAGCCCGGACAGGCCGTCCAGGTAGCGCTTGCCGCGGTCGTCATAGACGTACTGCCCCGACCCGCGGACGATCACGGGCATGTCCCCCTCGGCATAGGACGACATGCGGGTGAAGTGCAGCCACAGGTGGCGGTGGGCGGTCGCTTGCAGGTGGCGCTGTGCAGCCTCGCCACTGGGAGCGCCGGTGCCGTGCGGAGTACTCATCTCGTTCCCCAGCTGTAGGTTTGCTTGCGCAGTTTCAGGTACACGAAGGTCTCGGTGCTGGTCACGGTCGGCGCCATGCGCACCCGGCTGAGGATCTCCAGCAGCTGGTCGTCGTCCTCGCAGACGACCTCCACCAGGAGATCGAACGACCCCGAGGTGATCACGACGTAGTCGATCTCATCCATGCCCGCCAGGTGGTCGGCTACCCGTTCGAGATCTCCCTCGCACTTGATGCCGATCATGGTCTGGCGGTGGAAACCGAGCATCATCGGGTCGGTGACGGCGACTATCTGCATCACCCCGGCGTCGGTGAGACGCTGGACCCGCTGGCGGACGGCGGCCTCGGACAGGCCGACCGCCTTGCCGATGGCCGCGTAGGAACGCCGGCCGTCCTGCTGCAGTTGCTCGATAATCCGTTTGGAAATCTCGTCGAGAACGATCCTCGAGCCGCCGCGGCCCCGGTCCCGGCTGGGCCGATCAAACCGGTCATACCGGTCATACCGGTCGAGCCGGTCCGGCCGCTCGGACCGGTCGCCCCGGCTCCGCCGGCTCCCATCGGAGGTCTCTCCGCCCGGGATGATGGCAGTCCCTGGCGTGTGAGCCATGCGGTCGCCTCCCTCGCAAGGGCAATCGTGTCACGCCTACGGTGCTTGTCAACTGATTCCGTCGGTTCAGATGCTATCTGCTACGGAATCCCTTGTAGACGATCTGAATCTCTGCCAGGGTCGGGACCAGAGGAAATGATGGCGGGATCAGCGGATCCCGTGCCAGGAGGCCCCCGTTGACAGCTACCGCACACCCGCCGCTCCGCGTGCAGGAACTGGCCAACTTCGTGGGCGGCGAGCGCGTTCCCGCCTCCTCCGGCCGGTCCAGCGACGTCACCGACCCCAGCACGGGCGAGGTGTACGCACAGGCCCCGGTCTCGGGCCCGGCGGACGTGGACGCGGCGCTCAGGGCGGCCGCGGCCGCCCAGGAGGGATGGCGTGACGCCACCCCGGCGGAGCGCAGCCTCGCGCTGCTCCGGCTGGCCGGCGCCATCGAGTCACGGGCGGAGGAGATCGTCGCCGCCGAGTGCCGCAACACCGGCAAGCCGCTGGCCCTCACGATGGCCGAGGAGCTCCCGCCGCTGGTGGACGAGATCAGGTTCTTCGCCGGCGCGGCGCGCATCCTGCAGGGCACGGCGGCCGGGGAGTACCTGGCCGGGCACACCTCGTTCATCCGGCGCGAGCCGGTCGGGGTGTGCGCGCAGGTGACGCCGTGGAACTACCCCATGATGATGGCGGTCTGGAAGTTCGCCCCGGCGCTCGCCGCGGGCAACACGGTGGTGCTCAAGCCGTCGGACACCACGCCGGTGACCACCCTGATGATGGCCGAGATCGCGGCCGAGTTCCTGCCGCCCGGGGTGTTCAACGTGATCTGCGGCGACGCCGCCACCGGCCGGGCCCTGGTCAGCCACGACATCCCGCAGATGGTGTCGATCACCGGGTCGGTGCGGGCGGGCAAGGAGGTCGCGCGGGCCGCCGCGGACGGGCTGAAGCGGGTCCACCTGGAGCTCGGCGGCAAGGCGCCGGTCGTGGTGTTCGACGACGCCGACATCGCGACCGCCGCCGCCGGGATCGCCGGCGCGGGGTACTTCAACGCCGGGCAGGACTGCACCGCGGCCACCCGGGTACTGGCCGGCCCCGGCATACATAACGACCTGACGGACGCACTCGCCGAGCAGGCGCGCGGCACCACGGTGGGCGGGCTGGACGTGCCGGACGCCGACTACGGCCCGCTGAACAACCCGGTGCAGCTGTCCCGGGTGGAGGGCTTCCTGGACCGCCGGCCGGGGCGCGCCGAGGTCCTCACCGGTGGTCACCGGGTGGGGGACCGCGGCTACTGCTTCGCCCCGACCGTCGTCGCC
>DATINY010000047.1:0-3307 GCA_035473755.1 Streptosporangiaceae bacterium | reverse complement strand
CAGCGCCGCGCGCAGCTGGCCCATGGCCGCGGCCGCCCGGGCACCGCGCCCTTCCACGTCGCCGATGACGATGCCGACCCGCCCCGCCGACAGCGGGATCAGGTCGTACCAGTCGCCGCCCACCTGGGTCTGGATCCCCTGCCCATGGGTCTCCAGCGGTTTGGCCGGCATGTACCGCCAGGCGACCTCGAGGCCGTCGAGGGTGGGCAGGCGCTGCGGCAGGAGGCTGGTCTGGAACGCCAGCGCGGTGCGCCGCTCCTCCTCGAACAGCATCGCGTTGTCGATGGCGATGGCGACCCGGCCGGCGATCGCCGCCATGAAGCCGCGGTCGTCGGCGTCATAGTGGCGCTCCCCGGGTCCCGACAGCCGGGACAGCCCCAGGCTCATCACGCCGAGCAGCTCGCCGCGTGCGGTCAGCGGGGCGGCGACGGCCGAGACGACCCCGGCCTCCTCCCTGGCCCGCAGGCTCCGGGCGTTCGGCGCCGGGAACCGCCGGTCACGCAGGTCTGGCACCACCACCGCGTCCATCTGCGCCATCGCCTGCTGGCAGAAGTGACCGTCGGGGTAGCAGACCTGCTCGCCCACCTGCGCCCAGCTTCCCGGTGGCGGCGTCCAGCCACGGGCGTTGCTCTGCGCGCGGCGGATCAGCTTGTCGCCGTGGAGCAGGTCGATGAAGCAGTGGTCCGCGAACTGGGGGACCAGCGTCTCGGCCACGTGCCGCAGCGTGACGTTGAGCTCGAGCGAGCCGGCCAGGCGCTCGCCGATCCGTTCCAGCAGCGCGATCCGGTCGTGTTCGCGCGGGCCGGTGCGCCGGGCGGCCCGGCGGGCGATGACCGCGATCCCCTCGATCGCGCCAGCGGAATCGCGTAACGGGACGGCCTGCGCCTGGATGGCGACCCGGGGCCCGCCGGGCGGCAGGCTAGCGAGGGTGCCTTCCCAGGCGCCGCCCGCCAGCACCTGCCGGATCGCGCCGCCGGGATCGGCTTCCTCGCACATGAGCGACAGGACGGAAAGCCCGGCCAGCCGCCTGGCATCGCCCGGGAGGCCGAACAGGGCAGCCGCGTAGGGGTTCGCGTACCGCAGGTTGCCGAGCCGGTCGGTGACCAGCACCGCCGCCTCGATCTGCCCGAGGATGGTGTCGGTGGTCAGGGGCGCGGCGGGGCCGCCCTCATCGTTGGGCCTCACCGGCCGGTCCCCGGGCTGGGCCGGGCGGCGGGGCGGGCCCCGGGCAGACCGCGGTCAGTGCGCGTCGACGAACACGTGCGCGGCAACCCGGCGGGGCAACTCCGCCGTGATGCTGCCGGCTCCGCCGTCACTTGTCACCCGCACACCGTCGTCGGTCCTTGCGAGCGTGACCTCGCGTCCCGGTTGTATCCCGCTGCGCCGGAGTTTAAGCATCAAGTTGGCGTCGCTTTGGACTTGCTCGCTGATCCGGCGGACCACGGCCGGGCCGGCGTGCTCGGCCGCCGCCTTGTCCATCGGCTCGACGGCCTCCTTGCCCGCCGCCTCCGCCCGGTCGGCGGCGTCGGCCGGCACCTCGAGCTCGCCGAGCCCCGGGATGGCGTTGCCGTGCGGGCAGCACACCGGGTAATCGAGCAGTTCCACCAGCCTGCGCTCGACCTGCTCGGACATCACGTGCTCCCAGCGGCACGCCTCGACGTGGACCTCTTCCCAGGGCAGGCCGATCACGCCGACCAGCAGGCATTCGGCCAGCCGGTGTTTGCGCATGACCCGGGTGGCGAGCGTGCGGCCGGTTTCGGTGAGCACGAGCTGGCGGTCGCCCTCCAGCCGCAGCAGGCCGTCGCGCTCCATCCTCGCCACGGTCTGGCTGACGGTCGGCCCGGTCTGCGCGAGCCGCTCGGCAATCCGGGCCCGGAGCGGGACGATGCCCTCTTCCTCAAGCTCGAAGATGGTCCGCAGATACATCTCCGTGGTGTCGATCAGCCCGTGCGCGGTCACCGCTACTCCCTTCGCAGCCGATGGTATGCGGTTGCGACAGATTTGCGGTTACGACCGGGCCGGAGATTAACGAGGCCCGGGGCCTTTGCGTCAGGGCGCGAGGCGCTCGATGGCCCAGTGCGTCCCCTGACGGCGGTAACGCAGCCGGTCATGCAGCCGGCTGGCCCGGCCCTGCCAGAACTCGACGACGTCGTGCCGGAGCCGGTAGCCGCCCCAGAAGCTGGGCATCGGCACGACCGCGCCCTCCGGCCAGCGCTGCTCCAGCCGCGCGTAACGGTCGTCCAGCACGGCCCGCGAGCCGATCACCGACGACTGCCTGCTGGCCCAGGCCCCCAGCTGGGAGCCATGCGCGCGGGAATGGAAGTACGGCTCGCTTTCGGCCTCGGACAGGGGCGAGACCGCGCCCTGGATGATCACCTGGCGGTGCAGCGCGTACCAGGGGAACAGCAGGCACGCCCAGGGGTTCCCCGACAGGTCCTGCGCCTTGGCGGACGTGCGGTTGGTGTAGAAGATGAAGCCGTCCGGCCCGTGGCTCTTGAGCAGGACCGACCGCGCGCGCGGCCGCCCGGCGTCCGTCACGGTGGACAGCACCATCGCGTTCGGCTCCGGCAGCCCGGCCGCGGCCGCCTCGGCCAGCCAGCCGGAGAACTGCGCCACCGGATCGGGAGCGAGCATCGCCTCGTCCAGGCCCGGCCCGCCCAGGTCACCGGGCCCGGCCGCCTCCGGCGCCCGGGCTGGCTGGCCCGTCCCGGACGGATCGTCGTCGGTGTTCACGGCTACTGATCCTCACACAGCCGCCGCCGGGCGGTGAAGCCGGAGCACCAGGGTGGCGGCCATCACGGTCCCCACCGCTACCAGTAGGCGCCTCCCGCGAGGTTGAATTGATCAGGCAGCGTTGTGCGCCACCCGCCACCACGGGCGCCTGGGAACGGCCCGGGCCGGGTCATGTCGCTCACCAGGAGACGCGAGGAGGGGCAGATGTCCGACTTCAGGCCCGGGCTCGAAGGCGTTGTCGCATTCGAGACGGAGATCGCCGAGCCCGACCGGGAAGGGGGCTCCCTCCGCTACCGCGGCGTGGACATCGAGGATCTGGTCGGGCATGTCACCTTCGGCCGCGTATGGGGCCTGCTGGTGGACAACGCCTTCACCCCCGGCCTGGCCCCGGCCGAACCGTACCCGGTGCCGGTGCACTCCGGTGACATCCGGGTGGACGTGCAGAGCTCGGTGGCGATGCTCGCCCCCGTCTGGGGCATGCGGCCGCTCCTCGACATCAGCGACGAGCAGGCCCGCGGCGACCTGGCCCGCGCCTCGGTGATGGCCCTGTCCTTCGTGGCCCAGGCCGCCCGGG
>DATINY010000046.1:0-13375 GCA_035473755.1 Streptosporangiaceae bacterium | reverse complement strand
GCCCGGCGCCGGTGGTCCGGAGATTCCCGCCCGCGTACCGCCGGGCCGGCCCGGAGATCCCGCCACGGCAGCACTCAGCCGGGCGCGGGCATGGAGAACTGGTGGATGATGTCGCCGCCCTGCCCGGAACAGCCCGGGCCGACCACCGACACGCGCACCGTCGCGGTGCCGGGGACGGGCACCACGATGACCGCCGCCGGCTGGGTGCCGTAGCGGGCGATGTCGACGAGCCGTGGGCGCTGGCCCCCGGCGACGTGGCTCGCGCACTCGGCCAGGTGAGGGAAGGCAGCCACCCCCGCCGCCGGCGGCGGGGCCGCGCTGACGTGACCGGGGGCGGGGTAGCGCCTGAGCACGGCAGCCACCTGGGCCGGCAGCTGGCCAGCCCGGTACGTCGTCCCGCTGGCGACCAGCGGGAGCCCTGCGGGGACGCGTGGTACGGCCTCAGGGGCCAGCGCCGATCCCGATGGCCGGCTCGCCGCGTTGCCGGAGCCGGCGGCGCCGGACGAACTGGCCGCCGTCTCCTGACCCCCCGCCGAGACCACCCGCGCGATCGCGTACCCGCCGCCCGCCAGGACGACCACGGCGGCCGCCGCCGCGGCGATGCGGAGCGACAGCCGCGACCCGGCCCGTGGGCGGCCGGCGCGGCGCCCGGGTCCGGTGGGCCCGGGTCCGCTGGGCCGGGGTCCAGCATGTCCCGGGCCCGTCCCAGGGCCACGATGCGCACGCGCAGCGGGCGGCGCCGCGCGATCGGCAGGCCCGGCGGGGACGGCACCCTCGGCCGGATCGGCGTGGCCGGCGGAAGCGCCGGCGGCGGACCGGGCGGCGACCTCCGCGGCCAGCGCGGCGTCGAGCCGCGCGGCCAGCGAGGCGGGCATGGGCGGTGTGGGGGTGCGGGCCAGGGCGGCGGTCACCGCGGCGAGCTGCGCGTCGACCTCGGCGCAGCGCGGGCATTCCGCCAGGTGGGCGGCGATCCTGGCCGTCCGGCGGGCAGGCAGCAGGTCCTCGCGGAACGCGGCGATGGTCTCGTCGTCGGGATGACCGCTCATAGGCTCTCACCCCCTCCCTCCGCAGGTGAGACGTCCCCCGCAGCGCTGTGGTTCCGCCCCGCCGGCCCCGCCGGCGGAATCGGGGCGACGCCGGCCGCCTGCGCGGCAGCTGGTGACCCCCGCAGATGGGCGAGCCGGGGGAGGAGCCGGGCGCGCCCCCGCGAGCAGCGGCTCTTCACCGTGCCCTCGGTTGTCCCCAGGACCGCCGCGGCTTCGGCCACCGGGTAGCCGAGCATGTCCACGAGCACCAGCGCCGCCCGCTGGTCCGGCGGGAGGGTGCGCAGCGCGGCGGTCACGTCGAGCGACGTGTCGCTGTCGGCCGCCGAGGCCGGCCCGCGCGAGGTGAGCGCGACGGCGTCCATTGCCTCGTCCGCCAGCCCGCTGGTGGCAGGCCTGGCCGCCCGGCGGCGGAGCAGGTCGAGGCATGCGTTCACGACGATGCGGTGCAGCCACGTGGTCACCGCCGAATCACCGCGGAAGCTCCCGGCCCGGCGGAACGCCGAGATCATCGCGTCCTGCAGCGCGTCCCCCGCGTCGTCGGGATCCCCGAGCGTGCGCAGCGCAACCGCCCACAGCCGCTCGCGGTGGCGCGAGAACAAGACGCCGAACGCATCGTTGTCGCCACTCACATGCCGCCGGAGCAGCTCGGCATCGGGCGGATCGTCATCTGGCTGCGCTGTCAGCGCGAGCCCCGCACAACAACGTCGTAGATCTTGGCCTCGAACCGGCTCGACGACCCGGCCGACTGAGGCGGGAGCTTGGTGAACCAGATCAGGACGTACCTGCCGGTGGCCTTGCTGGAGACGGTGAAGGTGTGGGTGCCCGCCAGGTCGGTGCCGCGGGCGACGGTGGTGAAGCTGGACAGGGTCGAGGGTGCCCTGGTGTTGTTGTTCCCCAGCTTGATCTGCACGTCCGCGCCCGGGATGGAGCCGAACGTGACCCGCACCGACGACAGCCGCACCGGCTTGCCCATGTCCAGGATCAGCCCAGTCCCGGTCTTGGTGCCGCCGAACACCGGGTTGCCGATGTAGAACTGGGTGTTCCAGGACGTGGTCGGGTTGCCATCGATGGCGAGGTTGGCGAGCTGGTCGTTCTCGTTCCCCGAGTCGTCGCTGGGGCTGCTGAGCGCGTCGAACCCGTGCGCGCTGCTCGGCGCGAGCACCGACGCCGAACTGGACGACGACGACGACGCCGAATGGGTCGGCGGGGGGCCGCCGTGGGCCGGGGAGCCACGGTGCCCGAGAATCCACACCCCGATCCCCACCAGGAGCACGACCAGCACCGCCCCGAGGCCGAGTATGGCCCCCGAGGCCCGTGGCCGCCCGCCCGGGCGCCGCGGGGGCGGTGCTCCCCGCCGCGGGGGCTCGGGCGCGCGTTGCCAGTAGCGCTCGTCGGTCCGCGGGCCGGACGGAATCTCGTCCCAGTCCGGCCCAGTCTGCTGCGCGGGCGGCGGAGCCGGGGCCGGGATCACCCGGTGGAGGGCGCCGGCGAGCGCGGCCGGTGACGTCATGCCGGTGCCGTCGCCGTGCTCGTTCTGGAACAGTGTCTGGCAGGTGATGTCGTCCACGGCTGACGGCACCCCGGCCCGGACCTGGCGCGGGCTGCAGGGCCGCCCGTCGGGCGACTGGGGCGCCGGTGGCAGCGCGGGCCACCCCTCGCCGGGCCAGTGGGCGGTCAGCGCCGCGTAGAGGAGCTTGCCGAGCCCCCGGGTGTCGGTGAGCGCCGGGTCGTGGGAGGTGGTCCCGGACAGGGCGGCATCGATGCCGAGGCCGACGACTTTCACCCCGCCGCCGTTGGTCCAGCGCAGCGAGCCGGGCGTGAGGCACAGGTGGGCGACCCCGGCGGCGTGGGCCGAGGCGAGCGCCTCGGCCCCCTCGGCGATGATCTCGGCGCCATGCCCCGGTTCGAGCGGCCCGTCGGCGAGCATGTCGTGCAATGAGTCGCCGGCGACCCATTCCATCACGACGTAGGCCTGGTCCCAGTTCTCTTCGACGTCGAACACCTGCGCCAGCCGGGCGTCAGTCAGCCTGCTCGCGGCGCGTGCGGCGGTGACGACCTCACGGATGCGCGGGAAGCCGGGCGCGAACGTCAGCACCGTCACCGCCCGCGCCAGCGTCTCGTCGATGGCCTTCCACGCTGCCCAGCCACCGGCCGCGCTGATACGGTCTTCCAGCCGGTACCGCCCACCGAGGCGGGTTCCCGGTTCAGAGATGAAGGTGCTCATTCGTGTGCCGTCAAGAGCGGTGCCGGCCCTCGACCCTCCTTCCGAGCCCCCGGGGACGATCAGCTGACATCATGAAAACACGCATACCCCGGACACCATGGTAGGCCGCCCGGTCTGGCTCGCCGCGACCTGTGCTGGCCGTCGGCGCAAACCGTTACCCGTGAGTTACACGGGCTGTCCCTGACGATATCTGGCTTTCCGCTCATTAGTAACCGGGCAGTGCTTTAGTGGCAGGTCAGGGGCTCAACCGGGCAGTGCCCCAGTAACCGGGCAGAAGCCCAGTAACAGGACGGGGCGGCATTCAGCGCCGGCGGCGATGGCGGGCCTGATCCTGGGCTCCCCGGGCCGGGGGCTGGCCAGGCCAGGAGGGCTCGCGCCCCGGTAAGCGGCCCAGGCGGCTGCGGAGCCCAGAGGTCAGTTCGGTCACCTCGGTGATCCCGAGCGCCTTGGCGAACAGCAGGTAGAGCAGCAGCGCCCCGCTGCCACCGATGATGATGGTGACGATCCCGAACGCGGGCCCGGGAGCCAGGATGACGCCGACCATCAGCGAGGCCGCGAGCGCGAAAAACAGGCTGGGAATGGCGGCCAGGTGCATCCGGACCAGGCTGCTGGCGATCTGTCGCCCCGCCAGCCCGTGCAGGCGGCGGGACAGGATGCGCCACGAGATGACGGTGCCGACGACGTTGGCCAGCCCGAACGCCGCGGCCACGCCTTCGACCACGTGACCGGCCGGCAGCACGGCGAGCGCCAGCAGGCTGAACGCGATGTTGGTGACCATCACGGCCACCCCGATGTACATCGGGGTGCGGCTGTCGTGCATGGCGTAGAACACGCGCAGCATGAGCTGGAACATCATGTACGGCACCAGCCCGAGCGAGAAGACGCCGAATACCAGGCCGATGTAGCGCGCCTCGGCGACCGAGGTGCTGCCGTAGCCGAGCAGCGCCTCGGCCAGCGCGGGGCCGAGCACGGCCAGGATGAGGGCGGCGGGCACGACGATGACCGACGACAGCCGGACGCCGCCGGAGAAGTCGCTCTTCACCAGCGCGTAGTTCTTCTCCGACGCGTGGGCGCTCATCCGCGGCAGCAGGGCGGTGATCACCGAGATGCCCACGACGGCGTACGGCAACTGGAACAGCTGCCAGGCGTAGCTGTAGGCGGGGAAACCGTCGTAGCTGGCGTGGTTCGAGGCCGCGTTCGCGACGTTCTGCACGACCAGGAAGGCCACCTGGGTGGTGAGGATGTAGCCGAAGAGCGGGCCCGCCATCCGCCGGATCTCGGTGACCTCGGCCCGGCGGAAGTCGAACCGGGGGTGCCACCGGAAGCCGACCTTCCGCAGGAAGGGGATGAGCGCGGCGGTCTGCGCGATGATGCCGAGGGTGGTGCCGAACCCGAGCAGCTGCACCTGGCCGGGCGTGATCGAGGCCGCGGACTCGCCGATGCCGCCGGTGGCGATGAACAGCAGCAGCACCGCGATCACCACGATGTTGTTGATCACCGGTGTCCACATCGGCGCCGCGAAATGGCCCCGGGCGTTGAGCACGGCCCCGGCCAGCGAGCTCATTCCGTAGAAGAAGATCTGCGGGATGAAGAAGTAGGCGAAGATCACCATGAGGTGGCGCTCGGGCCCGGTGATCGAGTGCGCGTACAGGCTGACCAGCAGGCCCGCCGCGAGCGTGGCGGCCACGGTCAGCACGAACAGCGCCAGCGTGGTCAGCGTGAACGTCCGCTGGTCGTACGCCTCGCCGCCGTCGGCGTCCCGCTTGGCCGCGTTGACGAGCAGCGGCACCATGATGCTGGTGAGGATCCCTCCGAGCATCAGGTCATAGACCGTGTTCGGCAGCGTGTTGGCGTTGTTGTAGGCGATCGACACCGACCCGACGCCGAGCGCGTAGGCCAGGACCAGCGTGCGCAGGAAGCCCGTGCCGCGTGAGGCGAGGGTCCCCACCGCCATGACGGTGCTGGACCGCACAACGCTCGGGCCGTCCGATCCGTCCGCTTCCCTGGCCTCCGGCGGCGGGCCCGGCGGGATTCCTCCCGCGGTGGGGAACTCGCCGGGATCGGGAAGCTCCGCGGGCGGGAACGGACCGGGGCGATGCCGGTCGGGGGGGAGCGCGCCGGGGCCGGGTGATCCGGCGGCGTAACCGCCGTCCGCCTGCGTGCGCGCCGCCTCAGCGGCGCTTCGCCCAGCCCGGGGTCCTGGCGTGCTCATCAGGCTCCTTCGCTGCGGGGGGCCGCCCGGCCCGCTCTCGCTCGACGGTATCGGCTTCCGGCCCGGTGTAGGCGGGATCCGGCCCGGTTGGGCCCGTTTCGGCCGCCCCGTCCTCCGCCGCGGCGGTCCCGTCCCCGTCCCCGTCCCCGTCCGGCGTGGCGCTTCCGTCCCCGTCCGCGGCCGCCGCGGCCGTCCCCTCCGCGCCACCCCCATCGCCGCCGCCCGGCTGCCTGGTGCCCCGCCGGATCGCCCGGCCGATGGCGGTGATCACGAAGACCGCCAGCGCGATGCCGATGATCACGATGGCCATCGTGCCGAAATGGGTTGCCTCGACGGTCACCCTGGCCGTGCTGCCCGGCAGCGGCGTGCCGCCGGGGCTGGTCAGCCAGAGCGTGAGCGTGGTCGAGCCGGCCTCCGAGGCCTTCACCGGGATCTTGATCGTTTTCTGTTCCCCCGCGGGCACCGTGATCAGCTTGCCGGGAACCCCGATCACCACGCGGCCGGTGCTGGGCACGCTCACCCGCAGCCGTACCCTGACCGCCTGCCCGAGGCCGTTGCGGATGGAGACCGGCACCTCGCCGGACTTGCCGCCGAGCGTGACGCGCAACGGGTCGATGATGCGGACCTGGTGCTGCTGCACGGCGACGTAGGCGCTGACCTTGTGCAACAGCTGCCGGGCGGTGCGCCGGCCGCTCGGCTGGCCCCGCCACGCCGACGACTCGATCGCGGCGATGGCCGTGCTCAGGTACCGGGGCCCCGGCTGGACCAGGATGCTGGCCAGCAGGCCGATCTGGTCGTTGAGCTGCTGCACCTGCCGCAGCAGGGGAGCTCGCAGCTCGCTGCGGCTGACCTGGTACTTCGGCGGGCTCTCCCGCTGCGCCTGCCCGGCCGGCTGCGGCGCGGCGACGAGGCCGGACAGGCTCGCCGGGCGCACCCAGGGAGTGTGGACGCTCTCATCGAGCAGGGAACTGGCCAGCGCGGCGCCCGGGTCCCAGCGGCGGGGCGGGGCGACCACCACGGCCCGGGCGGTGTTCGGCGCCTCGGACGCGATCATGGCGGTCTGGGCCAGGAACCACTGCTCGCGCGCGAACGTGGCCGCGGCCGGGGACGGCTTGGTCCCGGGCGCGATCCCGGGCAGGCTGTCCGGCGGGGCGGACAGGACCTGCTCGATGTCGTTGTCGGCGAGCAGGACGTGCATCTGGCCGTAGACCCCGTCCGGGGTCGACGTGACGGCGGTCGGGGTAATGCCGTTCTGAATGACCGGCTGCATCATCGTGCTGTCCAGGATCACGGTCCCGATCCGGTTGGCGGCCAGGCTCTCCAGTACCCCGTAGTCCGCGACCCCGTTGGGGGGCCAGGCGATCAGGCCGGTCGCGCCCGCGCCCCCGCGGCCGTTTCCCGACGCCACCGCGGGCCGCTGCGCCTGCCCGTGCAGGATCGTCAGCGCCGCGTGGCGCCCGTCGGCGAACGCGTCGGCCAGTTCGCTGGTCAGGCCGCGGTGGGAGAGCGCGGCGACGTCCACGTCGGCGTAGGGCGTGACGAAGAAGTCCTGCTGGGCGGCCACCGACTGGACCCCGCTGAGCCAGGCGCGGGCGGCCGCGCTGGCCGGGAGGGGGGACGCGTGGCCGCAGGTGGCGGTGCCGCCGACATGGTGCCGGGCCGTCATCACCTTCGCGTCGTTCAGCAGCGCCGGGTCGATGGCCCAGGTGAGGCCGGCGCTGCGGCCGACGGTGGAACTGCCCACGGCCAGCAGCTGGTTCAGCCGTCCGCCGCTGGCCAGGCTGGCCTGGAGGTTGTTGTTCAGCAGCGCGGGGCAGGCCGCCTGATGGGGGACGTCGATGAGCGGCCAGATCCAGGCCAGGCTCACCGGCTGCACGGTGCGGGCCTGCGACGCGGCCGGCCAGAACGGCAGGAACGTGCGCGCCGCGTCCACCGGCGCCCCGAACTGGCTCAGCTCCGCCGCCAGCGGGTAGACGCCGAACGTGGTCATGCCCACCTGGCTGACCCGCAGCGTCAGCGACCACGGCCGGGTACTGTGCGCGGGAACGGTGGCCAGCGTCTGCAGCGACTTGGGCAGCGGTGTATCCACCGCGGCCCCGGCCGGGGCGGTGAGGTAGCTGGTCATGGCGGCCCGGTCCGGCAGGCGGACGCTGGACGACCAGAGCTGGACCGAGAGCTCGGTGAGGGCAGTCGCCGTTGTGTTGGTGACGGTGCCGGACACCGTCACCTTGCCTTTGGGGGTGGCGTACGTCGGGCTGATCGACGTGATTGTGATCGACATCGGCTGGGCCGGGCTGGCCTGCCCGCGCCCGGCCAGACCCGCGCTGGACGCCGCGGCGGGAGCCACCGAAAGGGCGGCCGCCACCACCCCGGCGGCCAGGGCGACCAGGGCATGCCGCGCGGATCGCCGGCCCGCGGGGCGGCCGCCAGGGCCGTGCCCGGACCGGGCCGGGCGCCGGCGACCGGATGTGCGGCACTCACGCGGCATGCCGAAATGCTATTCCGGCCGGCCGGGTGCGGGCCCCATGAGGACATGTCCCGATGCCGGCGGCCTTATCGGTTTCCCCTCGGGCACTCCTACCCCCTACCCTCGATGCCCGTGCCAGATTCCCACGACCTGACCCCGGAACAGCGCCGGGCGGCGGCGGCCCTGCTGGGTGAAATCGTCGCGCCCGTGGCCGGCCTCGCGCGGCGGTTCACCCGCCACGGACACGATCTCGCCCTGGTCGGCGGCTCCGTCCGGGACGTCTTCCTCGGCCGCGGCCACGTTGACCTCGACCTGACCACGGACGCCCGGCCCGAGCAGGTGCTCAAGCTCGCCGAGGGCTGGGCGGACGCGGTGTGGGAGATCGGGATTGCATTTGGCACCGTGGGGCTGCGCCAGGGCAGCGTCATCTGTGAGATCACCACCTACCGCAGCGAGAGTTACCGGTACGACTCGCGCAAGCCCAAGGTGGACTACGGGACCTCGCTGATCGACGACCTGTCGCGCCGCGACTTCACCGTCAACGCGATGGCCGCCCGGCTGCCCTCGCTGGAACTGGCCGACCCGTTCGGCGGGCTCGCCGACCTGAGGGACAAGGTGCTGCGCACGCCGGGGCGGCCGCAGGATTCGTTCACCGACGACCCGCTGCGGATACTGCGCGCCGCCCGGTTCACCGCACAGCTCGGTTTCACGGTGACGGCCGACGTGCGCGAGGCGATGACGGCGCTCGCCTCCCGGCTGGCGGTCGTGTCAGCCGAACGGATCAAGGACGAACTCACCAAGCTCATGCTCGCGCCGGGCACCGGCCCGGTGCGCGGGATCGAACTGCTGGTGGACACGGGGGTGGCCGATCAGGTGCTGCCCGAGATCCCCCGGCTCCGGCTCGAGGTCGACGAGCATTTCCGGCACAAGGACGTCTACCAGCACTCGCTGACCGTGCTGGAGCAGGCCATCGCCCTGGAGGCCAGATACGGGCTGGAGGGCGACCTGCGGCTCAGGCTGGCCGCGCTGCTGCACGACATCGGCAAGCCGAAGACCCGCCGCCTGCTGCCGGACGGCCGGGTGGCGTTCCACCATCACGAGGTGGTGGGCGCCTCGATGGCCCGCGCCCGGCTCAGCCAGCTGCGTTTCCCCAAGGACGTGTTGAACGACGTGGCCACCCTGGTCGGCCTGCATCTGCGGTTCCACGGATACAACGAGGGAGGCTGGACCGACTCGGCGGTGCGGCGCTACGTGCGCGATGCCGGGCCGCTGCTCACCCGGCTGCACGCGCTCACGCGGGCCGACTGCACGACCCGGAACCGGCAGAAGGCCGCCCGGCTGGCCCGCGCCTACGACGACCTGGAGGAGCGCATAGCGTTCCTGGCCGAGCGGGAAGAGCTGGAGAAGATCCGCCCGGACCTGGACGGCAACCAGATCATGGAGATCCTCGACGTGCGGCCGGGCCCGGTGGTCGGCCAGGCCATCCGGTACCTGCTGGAGCTGCGGATTGAGCAGGGGCCGCTGGGGACCGAGCGGGCCGCTCAGGAGCTGCGGCGCTGGGCGGAGGCCGGCGGATTGCCGGCCGGCGGCGGCGCCACGTCCCCCGGCCGGCCGGCCGGAGTGGAGGACCCGGGCAGCGGGGAGGGCCCGGCGGGGGATGGCCCGGAGGGGGCAGGTCCGGCGGGAGGCGGCGTGGCAGGGAAGGACCCGGCGGGGGACGGCCCGGCCAGCAGCTCCTGACGGCTGACCGTCCCGTAGGCCACGGCCGCCAGCAGATACCCGGCGGCCGCCACCGCGATCAGCAGGTAGGACTTGCCGCTGTCCGGGATGATCCGGGCGGCCACCAGCGCGCCGAGCACGAAGGGGACGTTGAACAGCATGTCGTACAGGGCGAACACCCGGCCCCGGTACTCGTCGTCCATCCGCTGCTGGATGATCGTGACCGTGCAGATCGCCACCCCCTGCGCGACCAGGCCCAGGGTCAGGGAGAGAGCCAGGAACGCCAGCTGGGCGAAGGTGGGGCCCAGCAGGCCGGTGCCCACACCACCGAGGGCGAGCAGCACCGTGATCACCGCTGCCTTGGACAACCGCTTGGTGGCGATGGGGGTGACCACCGCCGCGGCCCCGTAGCCGATTGCCGCGGCGATGATCACCAGCGTGAAATGGCCGAGCGCTGAGTTGGCGCCGGCCGTCACGTAGAAGTAGTTCCGGTAGAGCAGGATCGAGGTCAGCAGCAAGATCCCGTACATGGCCCGCTGGCCGCCGGTCGCCCCGAGCGCGGCCGCCACGGGGCGCCGCTGCCAGACATGCTGGGCGCCGGCGACCAGTCCCCTGGTCATGATCGCGAGGTCGGCCAGCAGCCCGCGCCGCCGCTCTCCCTCGGCGAGCGGGGGCGGTCCGAGCAGGTCGCGGTGCATGGTCGCGCCGATGGCGCCCGCGATCAGATAGCACCCGCCGGCCACGAGCAGGGTGACCGCCGACCCGCCCTGCCCGCCGCCAGTGGCGAAGTGGATACCGAGGCCGACCAGGCCACCGAGGAACGAGACGATGGTGCCGGCGGTCGGGGCGACCGAGTTGGCCATCACCAGCGTGTCCTCCGCCACCACATGCGGGAGCGCGGCGGAGAGCGAGGACAGGAAGAACCGGTTGACGCCGAGGACCGCCAGGACGCTGACGTACAGTGGCGGCCCGAGCTTGCCCGAGGCCACCAGGAAGGCGGTCAGGGCCACGAAAGAGGCCCGCAGCAGGGCGGACCAGACCAGGATCTGCCGCCGCGACCAGCGGTCGATGAACACGCCGGCGAACGGCCCGATCAGCGAGTATGGCAGGTAGAGGACGGCGAAGGCGGTCGCGGCGGCACCCGGATTCGGGAAGCTGGTCGCGTTGAAGAACACGTACGCGCCGAGCCCGGCGGCGAACATGCCGTCGCCCGCCTGCGAGATCAGCCTGGTCGCGAACAGGCGGCGGAAGTTCCGTTCGGCCAGGACAGCGCGCAGGTCACCAAGGAAGGAATGCCGCGCCGCCGGCCCCTTCTGGGGGAGGCGCCCGGTGCTCATGGGCGGCCGTCGGGGCGGGACGCTCGCGGGCACAGAAAGGGCACCTGGCCAGACTATCCGCCCCCGGGCATGTCCCACGGCCGTCGGCCGCTGCCGTCCAGGCGGGACGCCGGGACAAGCCGCAGTGCCGATAGCCCACACCATCGGCGCGCCCCGCAGGTCAGTCCCGGCGGCCGGCCGCCCGCGCCAGTCCTGTTTGGTCAGTGACCGGCGGCGCGTGAGTACTCGGCCGGGGCGAACAGGACCAGGAGCGCCAGGTCGCTGGTGACGCCGGTGAAGTGGTGCGGCTCACCGGCCGGCACGTAGATGACGGACCCGGGCTCGACGGCCGTCGCCTGCCCGCCGGCCTCCAGCGTCGCCTCGCCTGCCATCACCACGTAGATCTCGTCCTCGGTGTGCGGCTCCTGGTCGTCGTCCGCGCCAACGGGGACCGAGTAGGTGCCCACCGACAGGTCGCTGGCCCGGAGGTGCTCCACCCAGTGCACACCGCTCCCGGTGCCGGGGGCGGTGAACAGCCCGGCACCACTCAGCAACCGCATGACGGCGGTCGCTCAGCGATCCGTTTCGCCGCGAATGAACTTCTCGACCGCGTCCCGCGCCACGTCGTCGCCGTACTGCTCGGGCGGGGACTTCATGAAGTAGGACGCGGCGGACAGCAGCGGGCCGCCGATGCCGCGGTCACGGGCGATCTTGGCGGCGCGAATGGCGTCGATGATCACGCCCGCCGAGTTCGGCGAGTCCCAGACCTCCAGCTTGTACTCGAGGCTGAGCGGCACGTCCCCGAACGCGCGGCCCTCCAGCCGGACGAACGCCAGCTTCCTGTCGTTGAGCCACGGCACGTGGTCGGAGGGGCCGATGTGCACCGCGGCCTTCTCCATCTCGTGCGGGATTTGCGAGGTGACCGACCGGGTCTTGGAGACCTTCTTCGACTGGAGCCTGCTGCGCTCCAGCATGTTCATGAAGTCCATGTTGCCGCCGACGTTGAGCTGGTAGGTGCGCAGCAGCTCCACGCCCCGGTCCTCGAACAGCTTGGCCAGCACGCGATGGGTGATCGTGGCGCCCACCTGGGACTTGATGTCGTCACCGATGATCGGCACGCCCGCCTCGGTGAACTTGGCGGCCCACTCCGGGTCGGAGGCGATGAAGACCGGCAGCGCGTTGACGAAGGCCACCCCGGCGTCCAGCGCGCACTGCGCGTAGAACCGGTCCGCCTGCTCCGAGCCGACCGGCAGGTAGGAGACGAGCACGTCGGCCCGCGCCTCGCGCAGGGCCGCCACCACGTCCACCGGCGCGTCGTCCGACTCGGTGATCAGCTCCTGGTAGTACTCGCCCAGGCCGTCCATGGTCGGCCCACGCTGGACGGTAACGCCGGTCGGCGGCACGTCGCAGATCTTGATGGTGTTGTTCTCGCTTGCCCCGATGGCCTCGGCGAGGTCGCGCCCGACCTTCTTGGCGTCCACGTCGAACGCGGCCACGAACTCCAGGTCGCGCACGTGGTAGGGACCGAACGTCACGTGCATGAGGCCCGGCACCCGGATCGCCGGGTCGGCGTCCTTGTAGTACTCCACGCCCTGGACGAGGGAACTTGCGCAGTTGCCCACACCCACGATCGCTACCCGAACCGAACCCATGAGGATTTGCTCCTATTCTCTCGCCGCCATGCTGGTGGCGTTTTGCTGTCAGCCGTGAGGGGGACCCGCTGACGTGCCGTTCTCCGCGTTCCGCGCGGAGTGCGGTGGCGCTGCCGCGCCCGACTCCCGCTCCGAGGCGATGAGCTCGTTCAGCCAGCGGACCTCCCGCTCGACCGATTCCAGGCCATGGCGGTGCAGCTCGAGCGTGTAGCTGTCGAGCCGCTCCCTGGTCCGTGACATCGCCGCCCGGACGCCGTCGAGCCGTTCCTCCAGCCGGGTCCGGCGGCCCTCAAGGATCCGCAGCCGGATGTCGGCCCGGGTCTGGCCGAAGAAGGCGAAGTGCACGCCGAAACCGTCGTCCTCCCAGGCCGCCGGGCCCGCCTCGGCCAGCAGGTCCTGCAGCCGTTCCTTGCCGTCCGCGGTCAGCCGGTAGACGATCTTGGACCGTCGGCCCGAACGCGGCCGGGCCTGCCCGGGGCGCTGCCTGGGCTGCCCCGGGCGCGGCCGGTCCTGCCCGGTGCGCGGCGCCTGGGCGGCGTCGGCGTCGGCGGGGGGCTCTTCGGCGATCAGGCCCTGCGCGAGCAGGTCCTTCAGGCACGGGTACAGCGACCCGTATCCCCAGGCCCGGAACGTCCCGAGCAGGGAGTTGAGCCGCTTGCGGAGCTCGTAGCCGTGCAGCGGGGTCTCGTGCAGCAGGCCGAGCACCGCGAGCTCGAGCGTGCCCGATCGGCTAGCGCTC
>DATINY010000045.1:0-15017 GCA_035473755.1 Streptosporangiaceae bacterium | reverse complement strand
CGGATTGGCCGCCGCGACCCGCGTGAACGGCTCGAACAGCGCTCCCATGGCGGCGGCGTACTCGTCACGGGTCTGCCTGAGCCGGGCCCGGCGCGCGTTCTCGGCCAGCGCGTACTGGCTCGGGGCGTCGGTGAGGCCGTGCGCGGCCAGCTGCATCGACACCAGGCCGCGCAGCCCGTAGCCACGGTCCTCCAGGCTGCCCTCGGCGTGCTCGCTGAAGTCCGGCCTGTCCCCCGCCCCGGCGTAGTGCTCGATGGTGGAGATGGCCTCGGAGCCGAAGATCAGCACGACGTCGCTGCGGCCGGCCGCGATCGCGCCCGCGAACTCGTTCACCAGGTGCTGGGGCGCCTGGCCGCCGACGACCTCCAGGACGGCCCGTGCGGGCGCGGCCCCGATGCGGGCGGCGACCGACCGGGGGTAGTTATCGGAGCGGCCCAGCGGCGCCCGCGCCGCCGGGTTGGAGATCTCGAACTGGCGCACGCCGGCCACGGTGTCGATCGCGGCTGCCACCGGCGCCGGGTCGGCGCCGGTGTCGGCGAGCGCGCTCAGGGCGGCGTCCGCGGCCAGCCCGACCGGCGAACGGCGCTGGTAGCCGGGCTGCCCGAGACGCTCGGAGGCCTGCCCGACGCCGACCAGCACGGGCGTGCGGGGGCCGGGGTCCCCGGTGGCTGGCTGATCCATAACGATGCTCCTGCGGGGTTCGCTGGCGATGGCGGGCGGCCGGCGGCGTGAGCGTCAGGGTGCCGCCGGCGCGCCGGCCGGCAGCAGGGCGGCGAGTTCGGCAAGGCGCACCTCGCAGTCTCCGATGATCTGGCGGGTGATCTCGGCGGCGGGGCGCAGCCGGCTGAAGGAGCCGGCGACCTGGCCGACGAAGAACGACTCGAGCTTAAGCGCGCCCTCATGCCCCGCGTCGGCGGCTGCGTCGATCCGCTGCCAGGCCTCGCTGACGAGCATCGGCGGCAGCGGCAGCGGCGGCGGGCTGCCCGGCCGTTCCCACTCCCCGGGCGACCGGTTGAACCCGGCGATCGGGTGCCGCACTCCGAGCAGGTCGGTGAAGGCGGTGCGCATCACGATCCGTCCTTTCGTGTCCAGGTCACCACGGCATCCAGGGCCTCGATGGCGGCGCCGTCAACGCGCAGCGGGTTGATCTCCAGTGACTCCAGGTCGTCGCCGAGCGCCACCGCGAGGTCCCCCACCCGGGCCACCACCGCGGCCAGCGCGTCCAGGTCGGCCGGCCGGCTGCCGCGGGCGCCGGTCAGCAGCGCGATGCCGCGCAGGCGCTCGAGCCGGGCCCGCACCCGCCCGGGGGTCACCGGCAGCGGCATCAGCACCGAGTCGCGCAGGACCTCCACGAAGACCCCGCCGAAGGCGGCCGCCAGGATCGGGCCCCACTGCGCGTCCCTGACCACGCCGACGAGCAGCTCGGTGCCGCCGGTGCGCATGGGGCTGATCAGCACCCCCTCGACGTGGGCGCCGCTGACGGCGGCCGCCGCGGCCATGACCGCCTGGTAGGCGTCACGGACGGCGCTTTCGCCGACGGCGACACCCAGGCGGACGCCGCCGATGTCGCTCTTGTGCAGGATGTCCGCGGAGGCGACCTTCAGGGCGAGCGGGCCGCCGAAGTCCGCGGCGGCCTTGACTGCATCGTCGGCGGTCGTCACCAGGACGGCCGGCACCACGGGCAGCCCGGCGTCGGCGAGCAGCCGGCGGGCCGCGGTCTCCGGCCACTGCCCACGCCGCGCCCGCGCCGCCGGCCCGGCCAGCCCGGCGGGCCCGGTGGCGGGCGTGGTACCGGGCCGCAGGTCGCGGGTGACGTCAGACCACCAGCCGACGTTGCGCAGGGCGACCATCGCCTGGCGCAGGCCGGGGATCGCGTAATGCACGTTCCCGGCGGCCATGACCTGCCGGGTGTGGCCGGTGATCGGCTGCATGACCTGGTTGATGTAGACGGTGGGGCAGGCCGCGGCGGCCATCCCGGCGCCGATGGCGTCCACGAACATCTGTGCCGCGTACGGCCTTCCGCTGTCCTGCCAGGGCAGCCCGTTGATGATGCCAACCACGCCGATCGACGGGTCGGCCGTCATGGCCTCGATCGAGCGCGTGAAGATCGCCGGGTCGATGATGGCGGCCCCGGTCACGTCGAGCGGGTTCTGCACGGTCCCGTAGGCGGGCATGACCCCCGCCAGCGCGTCGCGGGTCGGGGCGGCCAGCTCGGGCAGCGGGGCGCCGAGGTCCTGCGCCCGGTCGGCGACGATGTCACAGGCGCCGCCGGAGATCGACACGATGCCGATCCCCGGCCGGTCCAGCCGGCCCAGGGCGGCCGCCGCGCCCGCGGTGATGAGCATGTCCTCGATCGAGTCGACCCGGATGACGCCCAGGTCGGCGAAGACGGCGTCGATGACCCGGTCGTCGCCGACGAGTGCCCCGGTGTGCGCGGCGGCGGTGCGGGCCGACAGGGCGCTGCTCCCGGCCTTGAGCACCACCAGCGCCTTGCCGGCCTCGGCGGCCCGGAGCGCCGCGCGGCGGAAGACCTCCGGGTCGCGGACGGTCTCCATGAAGATCGCGCACGCCTGGGTGTACGGGTCGTCGACCAGGAAGTCCACCACGTGCCCGGCGGTGATCATCGCCTCGTTGCCCACGGTGACCAGATGGGACAGGCCGACGTTCACCATGGTGGCGAAGTCGAGCATCGCCGAGGAACTGGCCCCGCTCTGTGACAGCAGCGCCACCGGGCCGGCGGCGCGGGGCAGGCCCGGGATGGAGCAGACGGGCACCCGGTCGACGAAGTTGGCGAACCCGAGATGGTTGGGGCCGAGCAGGACCATGCCGAGCGCGTCGGCGTGTGCCACCAGCTCGGCCTGGGCCGCCCGGCCCTCCTCGCCGGCCTCGCCGTACCCGGACGAGAGCACCGCTGCGTTGCGGATGCCCGCCGCGGCCGCGTCATCGAGGGCCGCCAGCATCCCGGCCTGCGGCACCATCAGGTAGGCGACGTCGACGGGCTCGCCGATCTCCGCGCAGGACGTGACCGTCGGGCGGCCGTGGGTCTGCGCCCCACGGCGGTTGACCAGGTGTGTCCGTTCGGCCAAACCGAACTGAACCAGGTTGTGGTAGGCCAGCAGCGAGAAGGTGGACTTGTCGGACGCGCCCACCAGCGCGACGCTGCGGGGCCGGAACAGGCTGGTCAGCCGCTCGGCGGTGATCTCGGCAGGCATCGTCACCCCCGCGGGACGCCGTCGCGTCCCACTCCGAATAACTGAACGGCTAACGTTCGCTTTCTCGCTACCGTATCCGCGCGGTCGCCACCCCGGCGGGCACCGGGGCGCCACCGGTCCCGGGCACGCCTTACAGGCCCGCGTCCCGGTAGGCACTGGCCAGGTTGACCCGCGAGCTCACCGTGGTCGGGTGGGCCGCGCCCAGCGCCCGCGTGCCCACGGTCAGGGCCTGCTCGAACTGGGCGATCGCCTCGGGGACGCGGCCCGCTTCCTGGTAGGCGTGGCCGAGGTTGTTCCGCGACGCCAGGGTGTCCGGATGGGCGGGGCCCAGCACCCGCACCCGCCCGGCCAGGGTCTGCTCGAACAGGGCGATCGCCTCGCCCGCCCAGCCCACCTCCTGGCAGGCGGCCGCGAGGCCGTTCCGCGCGGCCAGGGTGTCGGGATGATCGGGGCCGAGCACCTGCTCCCGCCCGGCCAGGGCCCGCCTGAACGACGAGATCGCCTCGGCCGCCCAGCCCATCTGCTGGTAGGCGGTGGCCAGGTTGTTCCGGGAGGCCAGGGTGTCGGGATGGTCGGGGCCGAGCACCTGCTCCCGGCCGGCCAGCGCCCGCTCGTGCAGCCGGACGGCCTCCGCCTTCCGGCCCACCTCCTGGCAGGCGATCGCCAGGTTGTTCCGCGAGGCCAGGGTGTCGGGGTGCTCGGGACCCAGTGTCCGCACCCGGCCGGCCAGCGCCCGCTCGTGCAGCCGGACGGCCTCCGCCTTCCGGCCCGCCTCCTGGCAGGCGATCGCGAGGTTGTTCCACGAGGCCAGCGTGTCGGGGTGGTCGGGGCCCAGCAGCCGTGCGGAATCGGCGGCTACGGCTTCGCCGGCGTCGATGGCCTGCGCCGCGCCGTCGCCCAGCACCGCCTGGTAGTACAGCGCCCATGACCGGAGCCGCAGCATCGTCCCGGCCAGCTCACCATCGGCCTCGCCCGCAGGCCCGGCCGTCTCGTGCAGCGCCGCCACCTGCTCGGCGATGTCCCTCACCGCCGGCCGGTCCGGTGACCTGACGAGTGACCTCGCGCGGTTGCGGAGCACACAGGCGGCGTTGCGGCACACCGCCGTCAGGCGTTCCTCATCGGCCAGGGCATCGCGCACCACGCGCATGACCAGGTGGTGCGCGATGACGGTCTCGCCATCCAGGCTGAAGGTCAGCAGCGACCGCTCCACCAGCCGCGCCAGCGCCACGTCCACCAGGTCGGTGGGCACCTCGGCCCGGTCGCGGCCGGCCGTCAGCACACCCGCCCGCCCGGCGTCGTGCAGCAGCTCCCGGCGGACTCCCCCGGCTGACAGCACCGACGTGACCTCCATGATCCCGGTATCCACCCCGCCCCGGTCGCCGGCCCGGACCGAGTCGAGGGACAGCATGATTGCTTCGGCCACGCCATGCGGATACGGCTGTCCTTCCTCCCGGGCCAGGCGCGCGGCGGCCGGCATGGCCCGCAGCCGCCCGAGATAGGTCCAGTACGCCAGATCGTGCGCGGCGATCACGCCCGCGGCCTGAGCCAGTGCCAGCGGCAGGTAACCCAGCTCGCGGGCCAGGGCCCTCGCTCCCGCGGTATCGGCGAGACCGGTCCGCGCGGCCAGGAACGCCAGCGCCTCATCCGGGGAGAACACGTCAACGGGGACCCCGGCGCCCAGGCCGGCCACCGGCCGCCGGCTGCCGGTGATCAGCACCCGCGCCGCGCCGCATGCGGGAAGAACCGGCCGTATCCCGTCCGGGTCCAGCGCGTTGTCGAACACCACCAGGCAGCGGCGCCCGTCGCGTTCCAGCCAGTCCCGCACCGCCCCTCCCGCATCGCCACCGTCCCTGCCGGTGCGGCCATCGGCCAGCCCCAGTGCCTCGGCCACCTCGGCCAGGCCTGCCCCCAGCACGCCGGGATCCGCCGCGTTGACCCAGGCCACCAGCCGCCAGCTCGCGGCTAACTTCGCCCGCGCGTAGGCGGCCGCGAGCTGCGTCTTGCCCGCCCCCTGTATCCCCGTGACCGCATGGACCACCGGCCCGTTGGCATGATCCAGCTCCGCCAGCAGGCCAGCTCTCGGCTGGAAACCTGGCGGCACTTGCGGGATGTCACCTACCACGACCTGCCCATTTCCGGTCCCGGGCTGAAGATGTCAGGGTACCGGTAATTCACTCAGCGCCGGGGCGGCGGTATGGGCCGTGCAGGCGTCGGTACGTTGTGAGGATGGCAGCGAATGAGCCGACGGCAGCGGCGCGGCGGACGGGGGCCGTCATCACGGCCGGCCTTATTGGCGGCGTGGCCGGAGCTGCCCTCGCCGGTCAGCGGGGCCCGCGGGCCGCCGCCCTCGGCGCGGCCGCCGGGGCGGCCGGGCTGGCGGCGGCCGATGCGGTGGCCCGCGCCCAGCAGCGCCCCGGCGAGATCCCGCCGCTGTGGTCGCGGATCGCGGCCAGCGCCGCGCTCGTCGCCCCGCTCGGGTGGGCGGCGGGGCGCGTGACCGGCGCCGGGCCGGTCGCGGTGGGGGCGGCGACCGGGACCCTCGGCGGCCTGCTCGGGATCCGGCCGCAGAAGGTGCTGCTGGGGCCGCTGTTCGGCGCCGCGGTGGGCTGGGGGCTCGGGGCGCTGCGCCGCCCGGTGCCGGCGGCGGTGGTGGCCAGCACCACGATGGTGGCCTACCGGGTGACGTCGGCGCTGGTCTTCCGCGACGCGCAGGTGAACCTGCTCGCCGAGCGGGTGCCGGCCGGGGATCTGCCGTTCGTGGTGCCGCGGGAGGCCCGGTCCCGCTACGTCGGGACCGGCTACGTGCGCGAGCTCGCCGGGGTGCTCGGCGGCCGCTACGTCGCCGACGCGCCCGACGCCGGCATCGTCGCGTCGGTGGACGAGCTGGCCGGCCCGGAGCTCGACCCGGCCGGCATCGACCCGCTGGTGCGCGAGTTCTATGAGCACACCACCCGGTTCACGCTGGACATCGTCCCGGAGTGGCGGCTGTGGGTGCGTCCCGGCTACCTGCTGTACCGGACCGTGGTCGCCCGTCCCCTGGGCCAGGCCAACGTGCCCATGAACCAGCGGGAGACGCAGCGGGGTATCCGCAGCCGGATCGACACCATCACCGGGGATGGCACCGATGACGTGATGATCCGCGGCTGGATCCGCTCGTTCACCGACACCGACGAGCCGATCTATGTCGGCATCTACACCACCTACCGGCGCGGTGGCCGCGGGTACGTGAGCGTCGGCTTCCCCCTGCCGCAGGCGAGTTTCACCGCGACCCTGCTGCCGCGGGCCCGCCCCGGCGGCGGCCTGGTCCTGACCAGCCGGAGCGATGACGACCAGCCCGGGCACTACCTGGCCTACATCGACCCGGCCAGCAGGGATCTCACGGTGCTGGCGGTGCACGGCTTCGCCGAGCAGCTTGACGTCTACACCCGCGACGGCGACCTGCGGGCCGAGCACGCCTTCTCCGTCTTCGGGCTGCCGTTCCTCGTCCTGCACTACCGGATACGCCGCAAGCCCGCCGCGCCGGCGGGACGTAACGGCAGCCGGGACTGATGCCCCGGGAGATGTCACGGGCGGATGCCATGCCTCGTCTCAGAGTGCGAGCGGCCGAAACGGGCCGGGAAGTGCTGACAAGGGAGGCATCGTGCGGGTCTTCGTGGCAGGAGCGGCCGGCGCCATCGGGCAGCAGCTGCTGCCCCAGCTCGTCGCGCAGGGGCACCGGGTGACGGCGTCTACCCGGAGCCCGGCCAAGGCGGCGCGGCTGCGGGAGCTGGGCGCGGAGCCGGTGGTGGTGGACGGCCTGGACGCCATGGCCGTCGGTGAGGCGGTGGCCAGGGCCGAGCCGGAGGCCGTGGTCCACCAGATGACGTCGCTGGCGGGAGGCTCCGGCCTGCGCCACTTCGACCGGATGTTCGCCGTGACCAACCAGCTGCGGACCCAGGGAACCGACCACCTGCTGGCGGCCGCCGCCGCCGCGGGCGCCCGGCGCTTCATCGCCCAGAGCTACACCGGCTGGCCGAACATCCGCGAGGGCGGCCCGGTGAAGACGGAAGACGACCCGCTCGACCCGGACCCGCCCGCGGCGCAGCGGCAGTCGCTCGCCGCGATCCGGTACCTGGAGCGGGTGGTTCCGGCGGCGGCGCCGATGCAGGGGATCGTGCTGAGATACGGATCCTTCTACGGGCCGGGCGCCTCCGGGGCCTTCGTCGGCCTGGTCCGCAAGCGACGGCTGCCGGTCATCGGCGACGGAGCCGGGATCTGGTCGTTCCTGCACATCCGCGACGCGGCCGCGGCGACGGTCGCGGCGCTGGAACACGGCCGGGCGGGCGTCTACAACGTGGTGGACGACGAGCCGGCCCGGATCGCGGAATGGCTGCCGTTCCTGGCGCAGGCGGTCGGCGCGCCGCCGCCCCGCCGGATGCCGGTGTGGCTCGGGCGGCTGGCCGCCGGGGAGGTGGGGGTCTCCGTTATGACCCAGATCCGCGGCTCGTCGAACGCCCGGGCGAAGCAGGAGCTCGGCTGGCAGCCCGCGTGGCCGAGCTGGCGGCAGGGCTTCGCGGGCGGCCTTGCCGCCGCCGAGCCAGCGCGCGGCGCCGCATGACCCGGGAGGGCCGAAGATGACCACGGCCGAGATCTATCAGCGGCTCCGGCCGCTGATGTTCTCGATCGCCTACCGGATGCTCGGCAGCGTCAGCGAGGCCGAGGACATCGTCCAGGAGGCGTTCCTGCGCTACCACGCGGCGCAGCCGCGGCAGGCGGAGATCGGCTCG
The DNA here is from genome assembly GCA_035473755.1 of Streptosporangiaceae bacterium. Taxonomy (GTDB): domain Bacteria; phylum Actinomycetota; class Actinomycetes; order Streptosporangiales; family Streptosporangiaceae; genus UBA9676. The sequence goes on along the minus strand of DATINY010000045.1, from coordinate 7,039 downwards.
CCGAAGGCCTACCTGTCGGCCGTGACCACCCGGCTGTGCATCGATCACCTGCGTTCGGCCCGGGCCCGCCGCGAGGCCTATCCGGGCGAGTGGCTGCCCGAGCCGCTGCTGACCGGCGAGGCGGCTGACCCGGCCGGCCAGGCCGAGCAGACCGACTCGCTGTCGATGGCGTTCCTGCTGGTGCTGGAGCGGCTGTCCCCGGTGGAGCGGGCCGTCTTCCTGCTGCACGACGTCTTCAGCTACGGCTATGAGGAGATCGCGCGCATCGTCGGCAAGAGCGAGGACAACTGCCGCCAGCTTGCGCTGCGGGCCCGGCGCCATGTGACCGAGCACAAGCCCAGGTTCGAGGCCTCCCGGGGCAAGCGGGAGGAACTCGCCGCCCGGTTCTTCAGCGCGGTCGGGGGCGGCAACATGGACGGCCTCGTCTCCATGCTCGCTGCCGACGTCGTGGTGTACGGCGACAGCGGTGGGACCAGCCCCTCGTGGCCGCGTCCCATCGCCGGCCGCGACCGTGTGGTCCGGCTGATGGCCGGCCTCAGCAGCCAGATCCGCCAGCTCGGCATCACGGCCCGGCCCGTCGAGATCAACGGCCAGCCTGGCGCGATGTTCGTCGATCCGGGCGGCCGCCTGATCAACGTGTTCGTCCTCGACATCGCCGACGGGCGGGTGCAGACGGTCCGTTCGGTCATCAACCCGGCCAAGCTCCGGCATCTCGGGCCGCTGGCCGACATCGCGGGCCTGCGCCGTCAGCGGCACTCCCAGTAGCCCCCGCTCGCGGCAGGCCCTGAAGGGGCGGAAGTCCGGCCGCCCGTGCCCTTCGTCCCTACCGATGACCTGCCCAGCGGTGGTCCCCTGGAAGCAGGACAAATCCCAGCAGGAGAAATCTGAAGAACTGAAGAAGCCTGATCAGCCATGAACACTCGCCGCGACGCTCACACCGATGCCATGCTGCGGCACCTTGGTGCCGCCTACTACGACTCCCTGCACGGCCGGGCCAGCAAGACGGACGTGGCCCGGGCGCTGCAAGGTGGCGGGGGTGGTCTCCGAGGCCGACCTGCTGCGCATGGAAGAACCGGCCGCCCGGTCCTACCGTCTTGGCCACCCCAGTCGCCAGCACTGGTGGAAGAGCGATGCCCACCTGGGCTACACGGCGGCCAAGCTGATGACCGCCCCGGCCATCACCATCCACCCGGACGCCACCATCCCCGCGGCCGCGCGGCTGCTGAACGACTATCGCATCCGGCGGCTGCCGGTGGTGGACCCCGGTTGGGTGCTGATCGGCATCGTCAGCCGCAGCGACCTGCTCAGGGTCTTCCTGCGGCCTGACGCCGAGATCGCCGATGACGCGCGCCAGATGATCGCGCCGCTGCTGGGCGGCCCACCCGATGTCACCGTCCGCGTCCGCTCCGGGATCGTCACCGTCGCCGGCCAGCCCGGGCGCCCCGATCTGGTCCCGGTTGCCCTCGGCCTGATCGCCGACATCGACGGCGTGGTCACCGTCCTCGGCAAGATCAGCCCTCTGGCGCCGGCCGACGCCGGTGAGTGACCCTCCGGCGGCAGGCCCGCCCGGAGGCCGGCGGGGCGTGACCGGCGGGAGCCCGCTACCGCCTGCGCCGGGACGGCCTCGCCGCCGCGTCCAGGATCCGCCTCAGGTGCCGCCCGGGCGGCGGGTGCCGCCGGGACGCGCGGCGCCAGGCGAGCAGCCGGATGCAGATCACGGCCAGGCAGGCTCCGAAGATGACCCACGGCGCCAGCACGACCAGGTCGCCGCCGGTCATGCCAGCGGTCCTCGGCTGCCGGTGTCCATGACCGCTAGTGCACCGCGCCGGAGTGCCGGGCAGGTGCAGCTGTCATGGTGACCCTGTGGAGGTTCCGCCGCCGGGCCGGCTGTCACCGGCCGGGCGGGTGTGACCCCGGCTCCGTGCGGGATGATGGAACACAGATGGTCTGAGGCAGACGCGGAACCGATGGACGGGCCGGCGAGGAGGCGGGTGGACGCATGGCAGCGACGGTGATGCTGGTCGAGGACGAGCGCAAGCTGCGGGATCTGGTCCGCTCCTATCTGGAGCGGGCGGGGTTCACCGTGCTGTCGACCGGATCCGGCGCCGAGGCGATCATGATGGCGTCCTCGGCTGCACCGGACCTTATCGTGCTCGACCTTGGACTGCCGGACGTGCCCGGTGAGACGGTCGCCACCGAACTGCGGGCGGTCGCGTCCACGCCGATCGTGATTCTGACCGCCAAGAGCGCCGAGGAAGACCGGATCCGCGGCCTGGAGCTGGGCGCCGACGACTACGTGACCAAGCCGTTCAGCCCCCGGGAGCTGGTGCTGCGGGTCCAGGCGGTCTTGCGGCGCGGCGGCGTGGCGGAGGAGCAGGGGGTCTCCAGCTATGGCGCGGGGACCCTGGTCATCGACCAGCCGCGGCGCCAGCTCACGGTGCGCGGGAAGGAAGTCGGCCTCACCCCCACCGAATGGGGCATTCTCGTGGCCCTGGCCGCCGTGCCGGGCCGGGTGTACTCACGGTTCGAGCTCATCAACCGGGTGCGGGGATACGAGTTCGAGGGGTACGAGCGCACCGTCGACTCGCACGTGAAGAACCTGCGCCGCAAGATCGAGGACGATCCCGCCAGCCCGGAGATCATCCAGACCGTGCTGGGCGGCGGCTACCGGCTCGGCCTGGCGGCCGATGGCTGACGGCGGCTCCGGGCCGCCTGATCCCGTTACCCGGGGTGATGCGATCGGGCTGCGGCTGGCGCTGGCGTTCGCCGCGGTGGCGCTGGCCGCGATCGCGCTGCTGGCCGGGCTGACGGCAGCGTTCGCGGCCGCCGATGTCGCCAGCCTGGCCAGCCGGCAGCGCGCGGAGCTGACCAAGGCGATCGCGACGGCGGCCGGCACGGCGTGGGACCGCCACGACAGCTGGACATCGGCCGACGTCGAGCCCGTGCTGGACCTGGCGGCACGGGTGGGCGCGGACGCGGAGATACGGGACCAGGCCGGCCGGACCGTCGCCGTCTCCCGCGGCTTCGCCGAGCGCGCCGCCAGCCCGCAGGGCAGGGCCGCCATCGTGGTGCGCGGCACGCCGGTCGGCGCTGCCGTGGTGAGGTTCACCGGCTCCGGCCTCGCTGCCGCGAACCACACCCTGCAGACGGCGCTCTTGCGGGCGATAGCCGGGGCGGCCGGACTGGCGGCGGTGCTGGCGCTGCTGACGGGGCTGGCCGTGGCCGGGCGGATCACCCGGCCGGTGGGGAAGCTGATCGCGGCGACCCGGGCGATGGGCCGGGGCGACCGCACCGCCCGGGTCGGGCAGATCCCGGCACCTGGTGAGCTGCGCGAGCTGGCGACCGCCTTTGACCAGATGGCCGACACGCTTGACCGGCAGGAGCAGCTGCGCCGGGCCCTGGTCGCCGACGTCGCCCACGAGCTGCGGACCCCGATCGCGGTCCTGCAGGCCGGCCACGAGGCGCTGCTCGACGGCGTGGCGGAGCCCACGCCGGCCGAGCTGGCCTCCCTTCGGGACGAGGTGCTGCGACTGGCCCGCATGGTCGGTGACCTGCAGACCCTTGCCGCCGCCGAGGCCGCCGCCCTCCAGTTGGCGCTGCGGCGATGCGACCTGGCGGAGGTCGCGGCCACCGCCGCAGACAGCCTGGCCGGCCAGTTCGAGACGACGGGGGTCACGCTGGAACGGCGGCTCGCCCGGGCCGAAGTCCTGGCCGACCCGGGCCGGCTGCACCAGGTCATCACCAACCTGCTCACCAACGCCCTGAAGTTCACCCCGGCCGGCGGCCGCGTCACCCTGAGCACCCGGCCGGCCGGCGGCGACTGCGTGCTTCAGGTCACCGACACCGGCGTCGGCATCCCCGCCGGGGAGCTGCCGCACATCTTCGAGCGGTTCTGGCGGGGCCAGGAGGCGGCACACGTTTCCGGCAGCGGCATCGGCCTGTCGGTGGCCGCAGAACTCGCCCGCGCGCACGGCGGCCGGCTGGCCGCGAGCAGCGAGCCGGGACACGGCACCCAGATGACGCTCACCCTGCCCGCCGCCTGACCCGCCGCCCCCCGGTTCCGCGCTCCTTCACACCATCACCACCCGGGCGGCACTGGTCCTGCACAGCCGCCGGCTTGCCTGGTCCCAGCAAGCCGGCACCCCTGGCCGGGCGCCAGCGCCCCGTTCCGGCGCCGGAACCCGGCAAGGACCAGCAATCAAGGAGCCCAGGAGATGAGAGTGACGCAGCGGGGACGGCGGGCACTGATCGCCACGGCCATGGCCGCGGTGGTCGGCGGCGGCGGGGTCGCGGTCGGCGCCGCCGCCTTCGGGCCGGCCGCGGCCGAGCCCTCGCCCGTCCCCGCCGCCGCCCCGGCACCGGCGGGCACGCCGACCTCGGCCAGCTACGCGGCGGTGGTCCGCGAGGTACTGCCGTCGGTGGTGCTCATCCGCACCCCCAGCGGGCTCGGCTCCGGGGTGGTCCTGGACACCAAGGGCAACATCGTGACCAACGCGCACGTGGCCGGGGACGCGACCAGCTTCGAGGTACAGGTGGCCGGGCAGGCGGAGCCGCGTCCCGCCCGGCTCGTCGGCACCTATCCCCCCGATGACCTCGCGGTCATCCAGGCTGACGACCCGTCCGGCCTGCGGCCGGCCCGGTTCGGGGACTCCAGCCGGGCCCAGGCCGGGGACGTGGTGCTGGCGATAGGCAACCCGCTCGGGCTGTCCGGGAGCGTCACCGAGGGCATCATCTCGGCGACCGGACGCGCGGTAACCGAGCCGGCCGCGCCGGGCTCACCGGCGGCTACGCTGCCCGACGCCATCCAGACCAGTGCCCCGATCAACCCGGGCAACAGCGGCGGGGCGCTGGTGAACTCCGCCGGCGAGGTGATCGGCATCCCCACCCTGGCCGCGGCGAGCCCGCAAAGCGGCGCGCAGGCGCAGGGAATCGGGTTCGCGATTCCCTCCAACCTGGCCCGTGACATCGCCCGGCAGCTCATCACGTCCGGGAAGGTAACCAACTCCCACCGGGCCGCGATCGGGGCGCAGGTGGCCACGGTCACCGGCGCCGACGGTGCCCCGGCCGGCACCGGCGTCGCCGCGGTCACTCCCGGCGGCCCGGCGGACCAGGCGGGCATCCGGGCCGGGGACGTGATCCGCTCCTTCGGCGATACGCCGACACCGGACTCCGAGTCCCTCACGCAGGCCCTGGCCGGCGCGCGGCCCGGGCAGTCCGTGACGCTCACGATCGCGCGAGGCGATCAGACGCTCACCGCCGAAGTCAGGCTGGGCGAGCTGCCCAGCAGCTAACGCGGGATCCGCGGCCGACGGTACCAGCCATCACGCAGGAACACAGGATGCAGACAGAGACAAGCCACGGCCCGCTGACCGGGCCAGAAGGAAACGGGCCCGCCCCCGCCGGGGGGCCACGGTGGCGGGCACTGCTGGAGATGCAATGGCGAGCCAGGCTGCAGGAGGTCACCGAACTCGCCCTCGCCTACCACGAAGCGGAGGCCGCCGGCCGCGGGGGCGGTAAGGCCAGGCTCCAGGTGCAGCGGCTGCTGCGGCTGCAGCGGCGCACGGTGACCTCCCGCCGGGCCCTGGCCGACACCGAAGAGGCGCTCGCCCGCCTGTCGGCCGGCCGTTACGGCTGGTGCGAAAGCTGCGCGGGTGCCATCCCGGCGCGGCGGCTGGCCGCCACGCCCGAGGCCCGCTACTGCGCCCGGTGCGCCCGGGGGTGGGGGCGATGACCGTACCGCTCTGGGCCTGGGCGGCCTTTGTCGCCTTCGTGGTCGCGATGCTGGCCCTCGACCTGTTCGTGCTGCACCGCCGGGCCCATGAGGTCTCCCTCACCGAGGCCGGCGCCTGGAGCGCGGTCTGGGTCGCCCTGGGCCTCGGCTTCGGCGGGCTGCTGTGGGTCTGGCGCGGCGGCGACACCGCGCAGGCCTACCTGGCCGGCTACCTGATCGAAAAGAGCCTGTCGCTCGACAACGTCTTCGTCTTCACCGTCATCTTCGCGATGTTCGCGATCCCGCTGCGCTACCAGCACCGGGTCCTCATGGCCGGGATCATCGGCGCGCTCTGCCTGCGGGCGGCGTTCATCGCGGGCGGCGCGGCGCTCCTGCACTCGTTCCACGTAGTCGTCTACGTCCTCGGTGCCCTGTTGCTCTGGACGGCGATCAGGATGCTGCGCTCCGGCGGCCACCTCCAGCCCGGCCGCGGACTCCCCCGTGCCATCCAGCGGATCCTCCCCAGCACCAGCGAGCTGCACGGCCAGCGGTTCGTCGTCCGCGAAGGCGGGCGGTGGCTGGCCACACCGCTGCTCGCCGCCCTGATCGTGGTGGAGGCCGCCGACGTGATCTTCGCGATGGACTCGATACCGGCGATCTTCGCGGTGACCACCGACACGTTCGTGGTGTTCACGTCCAACGTGTTCGCGCTGCTGGGACTGCGGGCCCTGTACTTCCTGCTGGCCGGGGCGGTCGGCCGCCTCCGCTACCTGCGGCCCGGGCTCAGCGTCATCCTCGCCGCGGCGGCGGTCAAGCTGCTGCTCAGCGACGTCTTCACCATCCCGGTCTGGGTGTCACCGGCGTTCATCCTCTCGGTGCTGGCCGTCGCGGCCGTGCTGTCGCTGTGGGAGGCCCGCGCCCGCCCGGCGGCCGGGCCCGGCACCCACCGGGCGGCGGCGCCCCGCACTCCCCCGTCGCCGGCGCCCAGCACCCCGCACCCGGCCACGCCGCACACCCGGCCGCCGCCGGCCCTCAACGGCGAGCGCCCGGTACGCGGGCGATCCGGCCCGGACCGTGAGCGTGACGAGGCTGGCGACGGTGTGGATACTGTCTACAGCAGGCAGTGACCGCGAACTCAAAAGGGATCAACCATGGCCGGTGAGCCCGATTCAGCCGTCGATCTGCGATCCCGGCCGGACGTACCGGAGGTGATGCGAGCCGCGGTGCTGTTCGGCCCCCGGGACATGCGCGTGGTCGACCGCCGCGTGCCGGCGCCCGGGCCGGACGAGGTGCTCGTCAGGGTGGCGATGTGCGGCACCTGCGGGACCG
>DATINY010000044.1:0-2802 GCA_035473755.1 Streptosporangiaceae bacterium | reverse complement strand
ACGGAGCACATCCCCGAGATGGTGGCGATGATCACGACGCTGCTCCGCCGCCGCGCGGCCCTCGTCCAGGGCGGAGGCCACGTCGAGCACCGCCTGGTTCTGATCAGGGTCCGTGAGATCACGCACGGGCACCAACGCCTTGTCCATAGCCCGAGGATGCCAGGCCCCGGGTCGCCAAGTCCCGGACTCAGCCGCCAGTGTGACGAGCCCCGCAAAGGGCACCGCCGGCACATCAGCGTTGGGGTGGGAGTTCGATGTCAGCGGACCCGGATGCCGTTGATGATGACCGCGGCCGGTGAGGAAAGTGCCGTGAGATCCTCGCGGGGATCGTGCTGGTAGGTCACCAGCGTCGCCGGCTGCCCGGCAGTGTCGAAGGATTCGCCGAGGAAGCGGTAACCGGTGGTGGTCGCGGCCTCGAGCGCGGCGGTTGGCTCGAGGCCATGCTCGGCCAGCAGCGCGACCTCGCGGGCAACGGATCCGGCGGTGTCTGTCCCGGTCAGGATGGGCACCCCCAGGCGGTGTGCGAGCGGGAGCAACTCGCGCAGCCGCGGACGGTAGTCCGCGGCCCGCCGCCGGGCCGCTTCCGGCGCGGTGCCGGGAACGCCCATTACGGCGCACAGCGTCGGCGTCCAGGCCGCCCCGGTCTGGGCCATCAGCCGCAATACCGATTCGTCCATGGCGATGCCATGCTCGATGGAATCCACGCCCGCACGAACCAGCGGTGCGACCAGATCCGTATTGACGTGGGCAGCGACCCGCCCCCCGGCGGCATGTACGGCGGTGATCATCGCCTCGACGGCCTCGCCCGAATAGGTCCGTGCCGACGGGCCGGACGGCTTTCCGCCGTCGATGGCCGGGAAGTCGGCGATCAGCTTCACCCACTGCCCGCCGCGCGCCAGCTCGCCCAGCGCCAGCTCGGTCAGCTGATGTTCTGGTGCACCTTCGGGCAGCAGCGCCGGGAAATAGCGTCCCGCTGGGGCGAGGAATCGCCCAGCGGCCTGCAGACGCGGCATCCCTATGGGGAGGTCAAGCTGCAGCACCAGCCCTCCCGGCGATCCGGCATCACGCACCAGGCACACCCCGGCGGCGGCCCACGCCGTCAGCGCATCCAGCGCCTCAGCCCCGCCCAGCGCGACCGGCCCGCCGACCGCCCCGCCTACGGCCGGGTGGGCATGGGCATCCACCAGCCCGGGCACCACGTACCGGCCCGGCAGTACCTCCGCTGCCGGAACCGGCTCGCTGACCAGACATCCCGCCTCATCCACCCACAGATCGGCCGGCCGGTCACCATCGGGCAACGGCACCGCGTGCACAGACCACGACATACCGCCAGTGTCCATCCCACCCACGGAGCCCGTACATCAGGCCTCACACAGCCCGTGGACCCCTTATGTAGTCTGCCGCCAGGGAACGGCGGGCCGTGCTCGGTATGCAGACGAATCCGGCCGCCCGGCGTCACCGCCGGCCGCAGGGTGAGGAGATGGCGCGGTGCGGGTCGACAGGCTTGATCATCTCGTGCTGACGGTGGCCAGCATCGAGGCGGCCGTCACGTTCTATACCCGGGTCCTCGGCATGGATGTGGTGACCTTCGGCGCCGGGCGCACCGCGCTGACCTTTGGGACCAGCAAGATCAACCTGCACGAGGCCGGCCACGAGTTCGAGCCGAAGGCCTTGCGCCCGACACCGGGAAGCGCCGACATCTGCCTGATCGTCGATGACGGCATCGCTGACGTCATCGCGCAACTGGCCACAGCGGGAGTACCCGTGGAAGCGGGCCCGGTTGAGCGCACCGGCGCGACCGGGCCCATCGTCAGCTGCTACCTGCGCGATCCCGATCACAACCTCATCGAGCTCAGCAACTACCTGCCCTGATCGCCCCCGGGCCCGGGTCCGGGTCCGGAATGTGCCTCTGACCCGGCCCGCAGCGGCATGCCGCGATACCGGGGAGTGGCTGCGAATATCGGCGGGGCTGGGCCAGCGACGTCATCCAGGACGGTCAGCCGGCCCGGACGGCGATCCCGGGGTAGTCGAGTACCAGGCCTGACTGGTCGTAGACCAGGCGGGCCCCGAAGTCGAAGGCCGGAGCGGTGTAGTCATAGCGCTGGCCGGTGGACTCGTCGGTGGTCCGCACGTAGGTCTGCTCGAGCCGTTCGACGGCCAGGCCCACGGCACGAACGTAGGCGGCGGGAGCGGCTGCCGCCGCGGCCACCGGCAGGCCCATCCGCCGCACGGGCAGGGCGTTGGTCATCGCCGAGGCCTCCAGGTCCACGTCGAGGCAGCCGTCCAGGTGGGGCGCGGGTTCGCCGTCGATGAGCCAGTGGCCGGCGCCGTCGGCCTCCAGCAGGGCCGAGCGGAACCCTCCGGCGGAGCGTCCGCGGATCCGCGCGCTGCGGGTGGCCCAGGCCGCGTTTGCCTCGATGGCGTACTCGACGGCCCAGGTTGCGCCGTCCTCGATGGCGGTCGTCCAGCCTTCGATGCGGCACCCCTCACTACGGGCGCCGAAGTACACCACCTCAAAGCCGGACCGGGCGCCCCGGTGGTGCCAGGCCGCGGTCGCGGGCACCGGCGCAAAGGGCATGGCCCCACATTCCCACCCGATGTCAGCCGGGCCCAAACCAGCACGCCGGGGCCGCGGCGGCCGGGCCGCACCGTTCTGGCCGCCAGGTTCACCGCGACCGGCTGCTGTGCGACAGTAGAGATCGTCAATCCCGGCCGCTTCGCCGCCACAGTGGTGATCTTCGTAAAGCCGGCGGCCTGATAACTGCTGAGACGGTCACCCTTGAGTTTTCCGGCGGGCTGGGC
>DATINY010000043.1:0-2279 GCA_035473755.1 Streptosporangiaceae bacterium | reverse complement strand
CATGCGGTCACGGCCATCGCGGTGATCGGCCCGCAGACCGCGCAGACCGCCGCCGAGTACGGCTTGCGGGTGGACGTGATGGCGCCGAAGCCGTCGGCCACCGCCCTGGCCGAGGCGCTGGCCGAGCACGGCGCCAGCCTCCGCGAGGCGGCCATCGCGGCCGGCGAGCCGGTACGCAAGCCCAGCGAGCGCCGGCGCGGCGCCCGCCGCCGGCTGCGGTGACGCCGCCGGACGCCTAGCCGGAAGGAAGCAGCGTGAACGGTGGATTCCCGGCCGCCCGTCCCCGCCGCCTGCGGCGGACCGCGGCGCTGCGCAGGCTGGCGGCCCGCACCACCGTCCGCGGGTCCGACCTGGTGCTGCCCCTGTTCGTCAAGGAGGGGATCAGCGAGCCGGAGCCGGTGCCGTCCATGCCGGGCGTGGCCCAGCACACCAGGGACAGCCTGCGCAAGGCGGCGGCCGAGGCGGTGGAGGCGGGGGTCGGCGGCCTGATGCTGTTCGGCATCCCCGCCGTCAAGGACGCCCGTGGCTCGGCCGCCGACGACCCGGACGGGATCGTCCAGCGGGCGCTGGCCGACCTGGCCGCCGAGGTGGGCGACGCCACCGTCCTGATGGCTGACCTGTGCCTGTGCGAGTACACCGACCACGGCCACTGCGGGCCGCTCACCGCGGCCGGCGAGGTGGACAACGACGTCACCCTCGAGCGTTACGCGTCCATCGCGGTGGCGCAGGCGGCGGCCGGGGCGCACGTGGTCGGGCCGAGCGGGATGATGGACGGCCAGGTGGGCGTGATCCGGCAGGCGCTCGACCGGGCCGGCTACCCCGAGGTCGTCATCTGCGCCTACTCCGCCAAATACGCCTCGGCCTTCTACGGGCCGTTCCGGGATGCGGCCGAGTGCGCGCCCCAGTTCGGCGACCGGTCCGCCTACCAGCAGGACCCGGCCGCCGGGGACGCGGTGCGGGAGATCCTGCTCGACGTGGCCGAGGGCGCCGACATCGTGATGGTCAAGCCGGCCCTGCCGTATCTCGATGTGATCGCCCAGGCCGCCGCGGCCGCCCCGGTGCCCGTCGCCGGCTACCAGGTCAGCGGGGAGTACGCGATGGTGGAGGCGGCGGCCGCGAACGGCTGGCTGGACCGGGACCGGGTGATCATGGAGACCCTGACCGCGATCCGCCGCGCGGGCGCCAGCATCATCCTCACCTACTGGGCCGCCGAAGCCGCCCGCAGGCTCGGCTAGGGACGCCCGACGGTTGGTATCCGGTCGATCGGGGGACTAAATCCCACAAAACGGCATATCTATGATCACAAGGGGCAGCCGGCCGCCTTCGTTAGGTATCGTCTCGGCCTCAGCCGGGGGGAGCGACCTGCGCGGTGCGCGGGCAACCGGCATTATCGGGATGGTACGCCGATCCCGCTAGGGGAGCGGGAGTTGGGAGCCGACAGTCGAGGCGATGCTGCGTCGTGGCCGCCGCCGGACCGCCGGCCGGGCGGCCGCCGTTGCCGTGGACTACGCCACCGCGGGCTGGCCGGTCTGCCTGGGCACGCACCTGCGTGAGGAGCGGGCCCGCCATTCGCGGCACGGCGCGCTGCCGCGCGGGCGGGTGCCCGACCCGGGCCGCGCCTGCTCCTGCGACCGGATCGGGTGCCCGGCGCCGGGCGCGCATCCCATCTCGCCCGCGTGGCAGATCGAGGCGGGCAGCGATCCCGGGGAGGCCGGCCGCTGGTGGCGGGAGCAGCCGGAGGCGAACATCATCCTGGTCACCGGGCGCGTCTTCGATGTGCTCGACGTCCCGGCCGCGGCCGGGACCGCCGCGCTGGCCCGGATGGAGCCGGCCGGGGTGCGGACCGGCCCGGTAGCGCTGTCCCCCCAGGCGCTGGCCGCGGACGACCGGGCCCTGTTCTTCGTCGCCACCCGGGGCGCCCCGGCGGACGAGGACGAGTGGTGGTCGTGTCACCTGGACTGTGAGCCGGACGACTTCGGGCCGGTCGCCGGCCTGCGCTGGCACACCAGGGGCAGCTTCGTGGTTGCCCCCCCGTCCCGCTCCGGCCGGCGGGCCGCGCAGTGGATCCGGGACCCGGGGGAGCAGCCGCTGCCCGACGCGCTGCGGCTGCTCGAGTTCCTGGCCGACGCCTGCGAGGAGGTGCGGGTTTGAGCGCGGCGGGCAGCTCCGACGGGCTTTTCCAGCGCGCGTGCGCCGTCATCCCGGGCGGGGTGAACTCACCGGTCCGCGCGTTCGGCGCGGTGGGCGGTACGCCGGTGTTCATGGCGGCCGGCCACGGC
>DATINY010000042.1:0-5355 GCA_035473755.1 Streptosporangiaceae bacterium | reverse complement strand
CGGCCGGGGTGCCGGGGCCCGGGACGCCGCCGCGCCCGCGTGGTGCCGTGAGGCGGGCTGCCGGGCTGACCTCGTGGCGTACCCTTGCCGGGTGAGTGATGGGAGGAGCCTGGTCACCGCCCAGGTCGGCGGAGGGCCCGGGAGACCATGAGCCGTAGCGACGGCCGCGGTGTGTTTCCCTCCCAGATGATCGCCGAGGCCATCAAACAGGGCTGGGTCCTGTCCGGCGAGGGCGAGCTGCCGGCCCAGAGCATCCAGCCGGCCAGCCTGGACCTCCGGCTCGGCGACGTCGCCTACCGCCTGCGCTGCAGCTTCCTGCCCGACGACGAGCCCGTCGAGAGCGCGCTGCGCCGCTACGAGATGGGCCGGGTCGACCTGGCGGGCGGTGCGGGCGGCATCCTCGAGCAGAACCGGCCCTACCTGGTGCCCCTGGTCGAGCAGCTGGATCTGCCGCCCGACGTCAGCGCCAAGGCCAACCCGAAGAGCTCGACCGGCCGGCTGGACATCTTCACCCGGGTCATCACCGACAACAGCTTCATGTTCGACGAGGTGCGCCGGGGGTACCGCGGGCGCCTGTACCTGGAGATCGTCCCGCGGACGTTCACCATCCGCCTCCATCCCGGGCTTTCGCTGAACCAGCTCCGGCTGATGAGGGGGCACACCGGCCTCGCCGATGAGGAGATCGGGCGGCTGCACGCGTCCACCCCGCTGCTGTACCGGAACGGGGTGGCGCTGACCGGTGATCAGATAGCGGTCAGCAACGGCCTGTTCATGGGGCTGCACCTCGGCCGGGAAGCCGGCCAGGAGGTGATCGGGTACCGGGCCAAGGAAAACAGCGAGCTGATCGACCTCGGCAAGACCGACCATTACGCGGTGCGCGCCTTCTGGGAGGAGGTCCTCAGTGAGGGCAGCAAGCACGGCGCCCGCATCGTGCTGCACCCCGAGAAGTTCTACCTGCTGCTGTCCGAGGACAGCGTGGCGATCCCGCCGGATTACGCGGCCGAGATGACGGCCTACGACCCGACCAGCGGCGAGCTCCGGACCCACTATGCGGGCTTCTTCGACCCCGGCTTCGGCTACGACCCGGAGATCTCCGCGTTCACCGGCAGCCGGGCGGCGCTGGAGGTCCGTGCCCACGACGTGCCCTTCGCGGTCGAGCACGGCCAGAACATCTGCAAGCTGAGCTTCGAGCGCATGATCGAGCCGCCGGACCGGCTCTACGGCTACGCGCTGGACTCGAACTACCAGGGGCAGGAGGTAGCGCTGAGCAAGCACTTCAGGCGGGAGCGCCCGCGCGGGCCCTCGCAGCCCAGCCTGTTCGGCTGACAATGGCCATGGACACACCCCCCGCATCCGCCGCCTTCCCCGACCGGGCCCGCGTCGTCGTGATCGGCGGCGGCATCATCGGCACCTCGGTCGCCTACCACCTCGCGCACGCCGGGGTGGGCGAGGTGGTGCTGCTGGAGCGCGACCGGCTGACCTCGGGCACCACCTGGCACGCGGCCGGGCTCATGGCCACCTTCGGCTCGACCTCGGAGACCTCGACCGAGCTGCGGATGTACACCCGGGACCTGTACGCCCGGCTGGAGGCGGAGACCGGGCTCGCGACCGGCCTGAAACAGTGCGGGCTGATCGAGCTCGCCATCGAGCCGGGACGGCTGGAGGAGTACCGGCGGGTCGCCGCGTTCAACCGGCTGTGCGGCGTGGAGGTGCATGAGATCTCGCCGCGCGAGGTCGCCGAGTTGTGGCCGCTGGCGCGGGTGGACGACGTGCTGGCCGGCTTCTACATCCCGGCCGACGGCCGGGTGAACCCGGTCGACGTGACGATGTCGCTGGCCCGCGGCGCCCGGATGAAGGGCGCGCGGATCATCGAGGGCGTCCCGGTCACCGGTTTTATTCAGAACGGCGGTGCCGTGGCCGGTGTCCGCACCCCGCGCGGCGACGTCGAGGCGGAATATGTCGTCAACTGCGCCGGGATGTGGGCGCGGGAACTCGGCGAGCTGGCGGGGGTGACCATCCCACTGCAGGCCGCCGAGCACTACTACCTCCTGACCGAGCCGATCGAGGAGGTGGACGGGGACTGGCCGGTGCTGGAGGACCCCGCCAACCACGGCTACTACCGGGAGGAGGGCGGCGGGCTGATGCTCGGCCTGTTCGAGCCGGTCTGCGCGCCGTGGAAGGTGGAAGGCGTCCCGGCGGACTTTTCGTTTGGCGAAATCTCGCCCGACTGGGACCGGATGGCCCCGTATCTGGAGCGCACCATCTCCCGGGTCCCGGTGGTGGAGGAGGCCGGGATCAAGAAGCTGTTCTGCGGGCCGGAGAGCTTCACCCCGGACCTGCTGCCGGTCGTCGGCGAGGCGCCGGAGCTGCGGAACTACTTCGTGGCCGCCGGGCTGAACTCGATCGGGATCCTGACCGGCGGGGGAATCGGCCGGGTGATCGCGCACTGGATCGCCGAGGGCCGGCCCGACGTCGACGTGACGGCCATGAACATCGACCGGCTGCACCGCTACCAGGCCAACCCCGAGTACCGCGCGACCCGGACCGTCGAGTCGCTGGGCATGGTGTACGAGACCCACTACCCGGGCCGGCCGATGCGGACCGCGCGCGGCGCGAAGGTGTCGCCGATCCACCAGCGGCTGGTGGCGCAGCGGGCGTACTTCCGGGACGTCAGCGGCTGGGAGGGCGCCGACTGGTACGCCCCGGAGGGCGCCGTGCCAGAGGGCGCCGCGCCGGAGGCCGGCCGGCTGTCCTGGGGCCGGCAGGACTGGTTCGGCTACTGGGAGGCCGAGCACCACGCCACGCGCACCGGCGTGATCCTGATGGACATGGCGTTCATGGCCAAATTCCACGTGCAGGGCCGCGACGCCGGGCGGGTGCTGGAGCAGGTCTCCGCCAACCACGTGGACGACGAGCCCGGCCGGATCACCTACACCCAGTGGCTCAACCCCGGCGGCACGCTGGAAGCCGACCTCACGGTGACCAAGCTCGCCGACGACCGGTTCTGGGTGGTCGCCTCCGACACCGCGCACCGGCACGCCGAGACCTGGCTGCGCCGCCACATCGGCGACGCGCACGCCTTCGTCACCGACGTGACGTCGGGCTACGCGCAGATCAACATCCAGGGCCCGCGTTCGCGGGAGCTGATGACGTCGGTCACCGACGCGGACATGTCCAACGAGGCGTTCCCGTTCCGCACGGCCGCCGAGATCGCCATCGGGTTCGCCCGGGTGCTCTGCATCCGGATCACCTACCTGGGCGAGCTCGGCTACGAGCTGTACATCCCGGCCGAGCAGGCGGTCCACGTGTACGACCGGCTGGTGGAGGCCGGGCCCGCCGTCGGCCTGCGGCACGCCGGGCTCAAGGCGCTGGCCAGCCTGCGGATGGAGAAGGGCTACCGCGACTACGGCCATGACATCGACAACACCGACACCGTGCTGGAAGCGGGGCTCGGCTTCGCGGCCGCGCTGGACAAGCCGGGCGGCTTCATCGGCCGCGACGCCGTGCTGGCCCAGAAGGAGCGCGGGCCGCTGACCCGGCGGCTGGTGCAGGTGCTGGTGACCGACCCCGAGCCGCTGATGTTCCACGCCGAAATCGTCCGCCGGGATGGCCGGCCGGCCGGGTACATCAGTTCGGCGTCATACGGGTTCACGCTGGGCGGCGCGGTCGGGCTGGCGATGATCGACGCCGGTGAGCCGATCAACCAGGCCTGGCTGGACGCTGGCGAGTGGACGGTGCAGATCGGCGACGCGGTCTACCCGGCCGCCGTGTCGCTGCGCCCCATGTACGACCCGGGGAACAAGCGCATCCAGATCTGAGGCGCCATGGCCGCTGCGGTGCGGTCCGCCACGGTGCGGGCCAACGATCTCGAGTTCGGGGTGCTCGAGGCCGGATCGGGCCCGTTGGCGCTGTGCCTGCACGGGTTCCCTGACACCGCCCACACCTGGCGGCATCTGCTGCCGGCCCTGGCTGGGGCCGGGTTCCACGCGGTGGCACCGTTCATGCGCGGCTACGCACCCACCGCGGTCCCCGCGGATGGCGCTTACGGGCTGGGCGCGCTGATCGCCGATGCCGTGGCCCTGCACGAGGTCCTGGGCGGCGGCGGGGACGCGGTGCTGATCGGGCACGACTGGGGAGCCGAGACCGCCTACGGGGCGGCGGCCCACGCCCCGGACCGGTGGCGGCGGCTGGTGACGCTCGCGGTGCCGCCCGCGTCCCTGGATCCCGTGCTGTTCAGCGACTACGGGCAGCTCAAGCGGTTCTTCTACCTGTTCCTGTTCCGCGATCCGCTCGGGTTCGCCGACGCGCTGGTGGCCGGCGATGGGATGTCGTTCCTCGACCGGCTCTGGCATGACTGGTCGCCCGGCTACGACGCCGGTGAGGATCTGGCCCGGGTCAAGGAGAGCCTGCGCGACCCGGCCAACTTGGCCGCCGCCATCGGCTACTACCGGGCAGCGGGGGCCGCGGGCGGCTCCGGCGGGTCATCCGGAGCGGCTGACGGCCCGGCTCGGAACGTCGGCCGGTACACCGCGGAGGAGGTGGCGGCCGGGCGCCAGGCGCCGCTGCCCACCCTCTACCTGCACGGGGCCGCCGACGGCTGCATTCGGGTGGAACTGGCGCGCGGCGCCGAACGCCTCCTCGCCCCCTTCTCGCGGATGGTCGTGATCGAGGATGCTGGCCACTTCCTGCACCTGGAGAAACCCGGCGAGGTTAACGAGCACATCCTCGCCTGGATCAGCGGCTAGCGCCTCCAGGCCGCCGGGAACCGAACGTAGATCAGGCTCATTCGGCCTGTGCCGACTGAATACTTGGCCGAACCTGGGCGGGCGAGAGTCTGGCCGGCTCACGGCGATGCCACAATTCTCCACTTCGCTGCAGCGACGGCTCAGCTCGCTGGCGCTAGGGTGGCGGCGACGGCCTCGGGATCGGCGCAGCCGACGATCCACTCATCCCAGGGGGCACCCTCCAAGCGCACCCGCACGCCGCGAGGCGTGTCGCCGTGGACTGCGACGAACACCTTCTCGCCATGGCCGCGGACAGTGGCCACAGTGGCAACGCCGGGGACGCGCATCCCGACCTTGAACCCGGCCCCGATCCCGGTCCAGCTGTGGGCGTCGTCGAGCACCTCGACACCGCGAAGCGCCGACACCGGCACACGAAGGTCGCCGCGAACTGCCTCGGCCTTCTCCGCACCCGATAGGTGAAGCACCAGTTCGCCGCCCTCCAGCTGCAGCTCTCCCATGCCAGACTCCTCGCCGTCGAGTTACTACCTCGTTTCTACACCGTCCAGCTCGCCGCCGAAGCACCTGGAAAGTGCACGAAAGGCCGAGGCTAGTGGCCCGTGCTGCGTTCGGG
>DATINY010000041.1:0-10491 GCA_035473755.1 Streptosporangiaceae bacterium | reverse complement strand
GCGGCGGCACGCCTACACGCCGGGACGGCTGCTCGGCCTCGCGCTGCGCCACCCCTGGGTCACCGCCCAGGTGTCCGCGCTCATCCGCTGGCAGGGGATCAGGCTGCTCGCCCGCGGCCACCCGGTCCTCCGCCGCCCGTCCCATCGCCCGCAGGAAGGTGTGCAGTGACTACCACCTCGTTCCACCCGGTCCCCGTGCCGCCCGCCCGGCTCGGGGAGCCCGGCCACCGGCCCTGGCCGCAGATCCCGCCGGCCCCCGCCGGGACGGCCCGGGCGCGGCTGGCCCGGGCGCTGGTGAAGACGATCGCCGCCCGGCTGCCCATCCGGGTCCAGGCACCCGATGGGCGCCGGTACGGCGCCGGGGGGCCCGGGTCCCCGGTGCTGGAGATCCGGCACGAGGCGGAGTTCTACCGGCGCGTGGGCGCCGGCACCACCGGGCTGGCCGAAGGCTACATCGCCGGCGACTGGGACAGCCCCGACCTGGTCGGCCTGTTCACCGTGTTCGCGGCCCACCTGCCGGCCGTCACGCACGGGCCGGTGCGCGCGCTGCGCCGCTGGTATGTCCCGCGTGAGCCCGCCGAGGACGGGGCCACCCTGGACGGGGCCCGGCGGAACATCCAGCGGCACTATGACCTGTCCAACGAGATGTTCGCCCTCTTCCTCGACCCGACCATGACCTACTCCAGCGCCCTGTTCGCCCCGGGCGACACCCTCACCGGCGCCCAGCGGCGCAAGAACGAGACGCTGCTCGATCTCACCGGCGTGAGATCCGGCACCACGGTGCTGGAGATCGGCACCGGGTGGGGCGAGCTGGCGATCCGGGCCGCCGCGCGCGGCGCCCAGGTGACGACCCTGACCATCTCACCCGCGCAGGCAGCGAAGGCCTGGGAGCGGGCCGCGGCCGCCGGGCTGGCCGACCGGGTGGACGTGCGGACGCTCGACTACCGCGAGGCCCGTGGGCGCTATGACGTGGTCCTCAGCGTGGAGATGATCGAGGCCGTGGGCGAAAGGAACTGGCCCGGCTACCTCGCCGCGATCGACCGGCTGCTGGCGCCCGGTGGCCGGGCCGGCCTGCAGGCCATCACGATGCCGCATGAGGCCATGATCGGCACCCGGCACGGGCACACCTGGATCCAGAAATACATCTTCCCGGGCGGCCAGATCCCCTCCCTGCAGGCCATCGGCGACGTCCTGCGCGAGCACACGGCGCTGTGCATCGGCTCCGACCTGGCCATGGGGGCGCACTACGCGCGCACGCTCCAGGAGTGGCGGGCCCGGTTCACCGCCGCCGACGGCGCGGTGGCCCGGCTGGGCTTCAGCCCGTCCTTCCGGCGGATGTGGAACCTCTACCTCGCCTACGCCGAGGCCGGCTTCCGCGCCGGCTACCTCGACGTTCACCAGCTCATCCTGCAGCGGTCATGATGACCGGCCGGCGCGCGGCGGCGGGCGGCGCGAGAACGCCGGGCCCTGGGCCGGCCGGGCTTCCCCCGCCGCCGGCGGCTGAGGATCGCCCAGCCGTGGCCGTTGCTGGCCGGTACTGATCACCTGGCCG
This sequence comes from Streptosporangiaceae bacterium, assembly GCA_035473755.1. GTDB lineage: Bacteria > Actinomycetota > Actinomycetes > Streptosporangiales > Streptosporangiaceae > UBA9676. The sequence continues at coordinate 8,939 of DATINY010000041.1, read as the reverse complement.
GGGTCGCCGCCGGCGGCTGCGGACCAACGTCCCGCCGGGCGCCGGCCTTCGCACCTGCACGCTGACCCTGGCTGGGGGTTGGCTGGTGTCACCGGGCCGATGCGGCCGATCGCGGCCCGCCGGATAACGCCGATCACGCCCGCGAGGAACCATGGACAGTCAGCCGATGCCCGCCGCGCGGCTGGCCGGGCTGGGGCCGCCGACCGCGGCGGAGGTGCCGGCCACGGCGGAGCTGGCGACCACGGCGGAGCTGGCGGGATACGTGGTCGCGGCGGCGGTATGGGCCCCATCGGTGCATAACACCCAGCCATGGTGGTTCAGCGCCAGTGGGCGGGAGATCAGCCTGTACGCCGACGCCGGCCGGCAGCTGCCGGTGGCCGACCCGCGCGGCCGCGAGATGCTGATCAGCTGCGGCGCCGCGCTGTTCACCGCCAGGCTTGCCCTGCGGTCGCTCGGCTGCATCCCCGAGACCTCCGTGCTGCCCGATCCGCGCCAGCCGCTGCTGGTCGCCCGGGTGGGCTGGCGCCGGCAGGCGGCGGTTACCGAGTCTGAGCAGCGGCTCTTCCGCCAGGTGCTGCTGCGGCGGACGCACCGCGGCGGATTCGACCCGTTGCCGCTGGCGCCGGAACTCCTGACGATGCTGGAGGAAGGTGCCCGGCGAGACGGGGCGATCCTGCGCGTCATCGCCGATGAGCGGAGCCGGGCGGTGCTCGCCGCGGTCACCGAGACGGCCGAGTACGCCCTGCGGACGGACGGCCTGTACGCGCGGGAACTGGCCAGCTGGGCGCCGGCGCCGGGCAGTGCCCGCCGCGACGGGGTACCGCACACCGCCTACCCGGCGCGCGGCGAGCGCACCCTCCCGCACTTCGCCGGGCGGGACTTCGCCCACGGCCGCGGATGGGGCGCCGCCCGGCCCAGCCCGGCGGCGGGATTCCGGTCCCCTGGTGTCGTGTGCCTGCTCGCCACCGCCGGCGACCGGCCGGTGGACTGGGTGAACGCCGGGCAGGCACTGCAGCGGGCGCTGCTCACGAGCGCGGCCTGTGGTGTCGCCGCGGCGCTGCACAGCCAGCCGCTCGAACGGGCCAGGCTGCGTGAGTTCATCCGCTCCCAGCTGCGCGACGGCAGCTACCCGCAGTTGCTGCTACGGCTGGGAACGGTCATCCAGACCGCGGTCAGCGTCCGGCGGCCGCCCGCCAGCGTGCTGTTCGCCGGCGGCGGCGAACATCTCGGCATCGGCCACTGATAGCGGGCCGGACCGGGCAACCCGGCACCCAGCGCCGCAGCCGCCGGCGCGGCGTCCGTGGGGCGGCTAGACCGGCAGCCCGGCCGGCACCGGCGGCTCATCGGCCAGCTGCGCGGGCAGGCCGGACCGCGAGGTGATGCCGAGCTTCTGGAACGCGTGCCGGAGGTGGGTCTCGACGGTGGGCTGGGTGATGAACAGGTGCTGGGCGATCTGCCGGTTGGACAGCCCGCCGACGGCGAGGCCGGCGACCCGCCGTTCGGCGCTGGTGAGCGCGTCCGGGCCGGTGAGGGCGGTGCGCCGGGGCCGGGCCCCGGCCGCGAGCAGCTCCCGCCGGGCCCGCTCGGCCAGCGGCGTAGCGCCGGTGCGCTGCGCCAGGTCCCGGGCGCGGCGCAGCGGGTCACGGGCGTCGGCCCGCCGTCCCGACCGGCGCAGGAAGGCACCCAGGTCGGCGAGCGCGAGCGCCAGCTCGTACCGGGCCGGGGTGGTTTCCAGCAGGCTGACCGCCTCGGCCAGCGACTCCTCCACGGTGGGCGGCCCGGACTGCCCGGCCCCGGCCGCGGCGGCGTACGCCCGGAGCGCCGCGCCGAGCGTGGCCGGGGTGCCGACCCCGCGGGCCAGCGCGAGCTGCTCGGCGGCGAGCGCCGCCGCCTCTTGTGGGTGGCCGAGCGCGATGTGCGCGGCGGCCGCGGCGGTGCGCCAGGACGCGGCGGCGGGATTGTCGATGCCGAGCACGCGCCAGGCCGCGCCCGCGGCGAGCAGATCGTCCAGCGCCTCGGCGTGGCGGCGCTGCGCGACCCGCAGCGCGCCCCGTGCCTGCAGGTAGGTGGCGGTGTGGATGCAGCCGGGTGGTGGCTCGCGGCCGGCGGCGGCCGCGGCGGCGGCGTCGGCCTCGCCGAGGCGGCCGAGGCGGGTGAGCGCCTCGATGCACAACCCGGCCGCCCAGGCCACGGCGAGCGGCGGGGAGGTCGCGAGCTTGAAGTCCAGCGCCAGGGCGGCATCGGCGGCAGCGTCGTCGAGCCGCCCGATCCGCCGCATGATCATCGAGTGCAGGCAGCTGGCATGGGCGACCATGCTCATGGAGCCCCGCCCGCGGGCGGCGGAAAGGACCGCGTCGCAGATCTCGCTGGCGGCGGCGAGCTCCTCGCTCCAGATGAGCGCGAGCAGCGTGTAGACGGCGGCGAGCGAGTCTGGCGGGACGTCGCGCAGGCCGCCTTCGAGCACCGGGGCGAGGAGGGTCAGGGCGTCGCCGGGCGGCTGGGCGGCGGCCGCGGCGATCAGGGCGCCGTTGGCGCGCCAGGCACTGGACGTGCCGGGGCTCACCAGCCGGCCCTGTGCGCGCTCCAGCGCCTCGCCGATGGTCGCGCCGTCGACCATGGCATTCGCGAACAGCTCGGCTTCCAGGCTGTCCGCCGCCGGGCCCGGGTCGCCGGGCCGCGCGAGCGCATCGCGGCAGATGATCGCCGCGCTGGCATGGTGGGCCCAGATGCCGAGGAGGCGCGCGCTGAGCAGGGCGGCGGTCGCGTGCTCGGCCGGGGCGGTGGTGAGCTCGACCGCCTCCGTCAGGGCGGCGGGGGCGGCGGGGCTGCGCTCGGCCGCGAGGGCGAGCCCCAGCTCCAGCAGCAGGGCCGGCCTGTCCGCCGGGTCCGGTGGCTCGTCGAGCCCACGGCGCAGATAGCCCGCGGCCGGGCCCGGAGCGCCGCGGCCGCTGGCCGCCCGGGCGGCCGCCCGCAGCAGCGCCACCACCCGCGGATCGCCGCCTGGTTCACTGTGCAGCAGGTGCAGCGCGATCCGCTCGGCGTCGGCGCCATCGCGTTCGAGCAGGCGTGCCGCCTGCGCGTGGGCCAGGGCCCGCTCACCCGCCGGGATGGACTCATAGACCGCGGCCCGCACGATCGGGTGGGCGAACTCGAGCACCGATCCGGGCGCCAGCACGTCGGCCGCACGCAGGCCGTCGGCGATCCGCGCCGCATCCGGGATGTCCTGTCCCGCGAGCGCGGCGGCGTGCCGGACCGGCGCCGGGCCACCGAGGACCGCGAGGGCCTGGGCCAGCCGTCCCGCACCGTCGCCGACCTGGGTTATCCGTCGCAGCACGGCCCGGGCCACCGGCTCCGGCGCCAGGTCTTCCACCCGCGCCAAGGGGTCACCGTTGCCCGGCGCGCGCAGCTCCGCGGTCAGCGCTTCGAGCAAGAACGGGTTCCCGCCGGTGCGGTCATGGCAGGCCCGGCACAGCTCCGCGTCCGCCTGCCCGCCGAGCCGCTCCCGCACGAGCGCGGCCGTCGCCTCGCTGCCGAGCGGCCGGAGCGGCAGCAGCGCGCACTGCGGGCAGGCGCGTAGCTCGTCGATCATCCCCGGCTCGTCCGGGCCGCTGCGCACGGCGAGCAGCAAGGCGATGGGCATGCCATCGATGCGGGCCGCGAGGTGCGCGAGCCATCGCAGCGACGGCGCGTCCGCCCAGTGTGCGTCGTCCACGGCGATCACCAGCGGCCGGCGTGCCGCGAGGTTCGCGGCCAGCCAGTAGAGGCCGTGGGTCGTGGCGTACGGGACATCGTCCTCGACCGATCCGGCGCCGGCCCAGTCGAACACCCGCGCGGCGAGTCCGGCGGCGCCGTCCAGCAGTTCGTCCCACTCGCCGGGGCCGGCCGAGGCGCGGACCGGCTCGATGAGCTGGCGGGCGATGCCGTAGGCGAAGCCGCTCTCCAGGGCGAGCCCGCGGGCGGTGAGAATGCGCGGGCCGGGCGCCTCCGGGCGGGCGCAGGCCATCCGGAGCAGCGTGGTCTTGCCGATACCGGCGGGCCCCTCCACCAGAACGAAGGCGCCGTGCCCCACCTCGGCGGCATCGGCCGCCGCCGCCAGCACCGCCAGTTCCGCGTCGCGCCCGAGAATCACCGGGTGCCTGTCGCGCATGGGACGCGCCCCCGTACTGGAGCCGGATACCACCTAGGCCGTGGCTCGTGTGGATCCAACGTACGTCCCGGGTAAAGGCACGGCAATTTCTCAGGGTGCCGGAGGCAAAAGCTCATGGCAGTGGCCTGGATGTGCCGGCCGCCCGCCCCGGGCAGCGTGGTAGCTGCCGCAGGCGGCCAGCCACGCGGCATCCGTTAGGCATCAATGCTTGTCGTGCGCTGAAGGAGCTGTTCGATGACTGCCCTGCCCCTGACCACGTCCTACTGGCCAGCCGACACCTCGTCGCCGGTCCTGGAGACCACCATCGGCGGCGTGCTGCGCGCGGCCGCCGAACGCGCCCCCGGCCAGCCCGCGCTGATCTCCGGCCACCCGGACCCGGCGCGGCGGCGGCGGTGGCGCTATCGCGAGCTGCTGGCCGAGGCCGAGCGCGGCGCCCGCGCGCTGACCGCGCGGTTCAGGCCCGGCGACCGGGTCGCGGTGTGGGCGGGCAACTGCCCCGAATGGGTGCTGCTCGAGTTCGCCGCCGGGCTGGCCGGGGTGACGCTGGTGACGGTCAACCCGGCCTACCAGGCGGACGAGCTCGCGCACGTGCTCGGGCACTCCGGTGCCAGCGGAATCTTCCTGGCCGAGGATTACCGCGGTAGCTCGCTGCCTGCGATCCTGGCCACCGTGCGCGACCGCCTGCCGCGGCTGCGCGAGGTGATCCCGCTCGGGGAATGGGACCGCTTCTGCGCATCGGGCGGCGGCGGCCGCCTGCCGGAGGTCGACCCGGCCGACCCGGCGCAGATCCTGTACACCTCCGGTACCACCGGCCGGCCCAAGGCCGCCGTCCTCACCCACCGCGGCCTGACCAACAACGCGCGGCTGGCCGCCGACGTCATCGGCATGCGGGCCGGGGAGGCTGGGGTCAACCCGATGCCCCTGTTCCACGTCGCCGGCGGCGCGCTGCTGACGCTCGGCATCGTGCAGAGCACCGGCACGCAGGTGCTCATGCCGCACTTCGATCCCGGCCTGGCGCTGGAGCTGACCGAGACCTACCACGGCGTGTGCTTCGGCGGCGTGCCCACGATGCTGACCGCGATGCTCGCCCATCCCAGCCTCGCCCAGCGCGACCTGTCCTCGCTCCGTTACGCGATGGCCGGCGGAGCGCCGGTCCCGGCGGAACTGGTGCGCCGGGTGGAGGCCACCCTGGGCATCCCGTTCGTGATCACTTTTGCGCAGACCGAGTCGAGCTGCTCGATCACCGTGACCCGGCCCAGCGACGCGCCCCGCGACCGGGCGGAGACCACCGGCCGGCCGCTGCCGCAGACCGAGGTGAAGATCATCGACCCGCGCACCGGCGTGACGCTCGCGCCCGGCACGACCGGCGAGATCTGCACGCGCGGCTATCTCGTCATGCTGGGCTACCTGGGCGACCCGGAGGCCACCGGCGCGGCGATCGACAGCGACGGCTGGCTGCACACCGCCGACCTCGGCTCCATGGACGAGCGTGGCTACTGCCGCATCCAGGGCCGGATCAAGGAAATGATCATCCGGGGCGGCGAGAACGTCTACCCGCGTGAGATCGAGGCGGTGCTGCTGAGCCATCCGGCGGTGGCCGAGGTGGCGGTGGTCGGGGTCGCCGACCGGTTCTGGGGCGAGGTGGTGGGCGCGGTCATCCGGACCTCTGCCGGGACCCCGCCCACCGAGGCCGAGCTGAGCGAGTTCTGCCGCGGCCGGCTCGCCACCTACAAGATCCCCGCCCGCTGGCTCTTCACTGCCAGCTTCCCCCTGACCGCCACCGGCAAGGTCCGCAAGGACGTGCTCAGCGCGCAGCTCGCCGACGTGCCCAGGCCCGCCGGGCAGGCCGCGCCCGCTCGCCGGTTCCCGGCGGAGGCGCTTCAGCCATGAGCCGTTGGCCGGGCTCCGCGTGACCCCGGCCGTGACCGGCTACGGCTGCCGCCTCATTCGATCGGCTGGTGGGCGATGGCGGGCGGCTCCCGGCCCGCGAGCAGCCAGCCGACGGCCACCGCGATGAGCGGCATGCCGACCACGATGAACAGGAGATCCCCGACGGGGTGGTGACCGGCGTTCCAGGCGAGGGACGCGGCTCAGCCATGGCCCGCGGTCAGCGCGGTCAGCACCGCCAGGGCCAGCGTGGCGGCAGCGGCCAGGCCGTGCAGCGCGATCAGCCGGGACGGAAAGGCGTGGGCGGCGCCCCGGCGCCTGGCCGCCAGGGTGTTGCCGGTCAGCCAGCTGAGCCCGGCGCTGATGGTGACGACCAGGATCCCGAACGAGATCCAGGCCAGCGGCCGGTAGTGGACAAGCACGAAGGCAAGCCAGAAGCCGAAGCCGATGAGCGCGAGCGCCGGATGGCAGAACTGGAGCAGCGGGTGCTCGCCGGGCGGGGCGGTGACCTTCGCGTGGGGAACGGGTGGGGGCCTGCCGTCCTCGGTGAGCGGGACCGCCGCGAATCTGGCCGGCGCGCCCGCCGCCTGGGCGGGACCGCCGACCGCACCGGCCGGCTGGCCAGGACCGCCCGCCGCGTTGGCCGGCTGGGCAGCGCCCGCGGACGAGTCTGCCCGCCGGGCAGCGCCGGCCGCTGCGCCCCTGGCCGCGCGGCCGGAACTCAGCAGGGACACACCTGCGCTCGCGGTCAGTACCCACAGGACCAGCGCCGCAATAGCCAACCCGGCTCCCTTCGCACCGCTGCGTCCTGGGCGGTGCAGATCCATTGCTGCCGAGACTACGGGCCCAATCCTGATGCCAGGTGTCAGCTGCTGGGGTGACGTTGGCCCGGGGCCTGGTCAGCTGCTGGGCCTCGGTCAAGATGCGCAGAACAGTCTGGCCGGCGCGTGAGCGATGGCCTTTGGCTGGAATCCGCGAGCCCCTTGACTGATTAGACCTGTCTGTCTACTATTTCAAGTGTACAGACCTGTCTACTCAATGAGGGTGGGTAACCAGACATGACGAGGCATCACGATGCCGGGCCGAGAGCAGGCGTCGCGCAGGCACCGGTCCCGCGCTCGGCCGGACGGGCCGCGGGTGCCCAGGTCCTGCCGGTCCGCCGTCCGGCCAGCGAAAGCGCCGCGGCGCTCCCGCCCGACCCGTTCACGCGCCGGCCTTGGCTGCATGGGTGGGGCAGCGGCCGGCTGAGCGGCCGGCCGGCCGTCGTGGTGCTGGCCTCGGTGATCGTGGCGCTCTTGGCTTCTTCCGCTGCCCCCACCCCGCTGTATGCGATCTACCAGGCCCAATGGCACTTCACGCCGATCACCACCACGGTGGTGTTCGGGGTGTACGCGATCGCGGTGCTGGCCGGCCTGCTGACCCTGGGCAAGCTGTCCGACCACGTCGGGCGCCGGCCGGTGCTGCTGACTGCGCTCGCCGTGCACGCGGGCTCGCTGGTGATCTTCGCCACCGCCACCGGGGTGCCTGCGCTGCTGTCGGCCCGGGTGGTCCAGGGCCTCTCCACCGGCGCGGCCCTGGGCGCGATCGGCGCGGCCATGCTGGACATGGACCGCGAGCTCGGCACGTTCGCCAACGCGGTGGCGCCGGGCATGGGCAGCGCGAGCGGCGCGATCTTGTCCGCGCTGGCGGTCCGCTTCCTGCCTGACCCCACTCACCTCATCTACCTGGCCCTGATCGGCGTGCTCGCACTGCAGGCGACCGCGATCGCCGTGATGCGCGAGACCGTCAGCCGGACACCGGGCGCGCTGACCAGCCTGCGGCCGGAGATTACCCTGCCGCGGGCGCTGCGGGCCCCGGTGCTGACCGCCGTGCCGGTGCTGTTCGCGGTGTGGGCGCTGGCCGGGCTGTACGGCGCGCTCGGCCCGGCCCTGGTGCACGCGCTCACCGGATCGGGGGAGGTAGTGCTGGGCAGCCTGGGCCTGTTCGTGCTGGCCGCCTCGGCCGTCGTCGCGATCATCGTGCTCCGCCGGGCCCCGGCCCGGACGGTCATGCTGTCCGGCATCGTGGCCCTGATCACCGGCGTGACCGTGACCGTCATGGCCGTGGGCCTGGGGTCCGCGGCGGTCTTCTTCGCCGGCTCCGCGATCGCCGGCGCCGGGTTCGGCTGCGGCTTCCAGGGCGGCATCCGCATGGTGGTGCCGCTGGCCACGGCGCACGAGCGGGCCGGCCTGATCTCGCTGCTCTACGTGGTGTCCTACCTCGGGCTGGGCGTTCCCGCCGTGCTGGCCGGGTTCGGCGCGGTGCACGACGGGCTGATCAACACCGCCCGCTACTACGGCGCCGCGGTGATCGCGCTGGCCGCGCTGGCCCTGTTCGGCCTGCTGAGGAACCGGCCCGGCCGCATCGCGGAGCCCGCATCCGCCCCGGCCCAGGACGTAAGATAGACAAGTCTGTCTAGGAAGGTGGCCATCGCCATGGCTGTCAAGGAAGCGGGCGCGGCGCGGCCGTCGGCGCGCGAGCGGCTGCTGGCCGCGGCCAACGAGCTGATCTACAACGAAGGTGTGCACACGGTCGGCATCGACCGCATCATCGAGCAGGCCGGCGTGGCCAAGGCCTCGTTGTACAACACGTTCGGCAGCAAGGACGAGCTGGTCCGTGCCTACCTGGAGATGCGCCACGCCAGCGTTACCGAGCGCATCATGCAGGCGGTGGAACGCTACGACACGCCGCGTGAGCGCCTGCTGGCCGTGAGCCTGGGATCCGCGGCGGTCTTCTTCGCGGGCTCCGCGATCGCCGGCGCGGGATTCGGCAGCGGCTTCCAGGGCGGCATCCGCACGGTGGTCCCGCTGGCCGCCGCCCATCAGCGGGCGGGCCTGGTCTCGCTGCTCTACGTGGTGTCCTACCT
>DATINY010000040.1:0-6528 GCA_035473755.1 Streptosporangiaceae bacterium | reverse complement strand
TCAGCGGGGCGCTCGGCCTGGGCACACAGGCCCCGTGGGACTTCGCCCCGGCGTACGACGCCTCACGCCGTTACATCCGCAACCACATGGACCTCGCCGATCTCGAGGAGATGGCCCGCTTCCCGCCGGTCAGGGGCCAGCCGGGCGATCCGTAGCCGGGGCCGGTCACGACTGCGCCGGCGAAGGGCCTAGGCTGGATTCCACGGCGCGCCGGGAAGTCTGGTCGGCATCGGTTTCGGATCGAAGGGCGGGCCGGCTGCATGCACAGTGTCGAGACCGTGGTGGTGCTGGTCGCGCTGGCGACGGTGGTGGCGGCTTTTGCCGGGCGGCTGCGGGTTCCCGCTCCTTCCCTGCTGGTGGCCGTCGGCGTGGTCGTGGGCCTGCTGCCTGGGGCCCCGGCGGTCCATGTGCCGCCCGCCGTGGTGAGCCTGGTGGTGCTGCCGCCGCTCTTGTACGCGGCCAGCGAGGAACTGTCCTGGCGTGACCTGCGGGCCGTGTGGCGGCCGGTGGCGGTGCTGGCGGTGGGCTTGGTCCTGGCCTCGGCGGCAGCGGTCGCCGCGGTGGCAGGGGCGGTGGCGTCGCTGTCGTTGAGCATGGCGTTCGTGCTCGGGGCGGTCCTGGCCAGCACGGATCCGGTGGCGGTCAGCGCGCTGGGCCGACGGCTGTCGCTGCCGCCCCGGGTGCAGACGCTGGTGCAGGCGGAGAGCTTGTTCAACGACGGCACCAGCCTGGTGCTCTTCCAGATCGCGGTGTCCTTCGCCGTGGGCACGGCCGCGATGACCGGGGCGGGGGCACTGCTGCACGGGGTGGGTGAGTTCGCTGTGTTGGCGGGCGGCGGCGCGGCGGCCGGCGCCGTCGTGGCGGCCGGTGTGATCGTGGTGCGCCGGCGGATCACCGACCCGGTGCTGGAGACGGTGACGGCTCTGATCACCCCGTATGTGGCGTATCTGCTCGGCGAGACGCTGCATGTTTCCGGTGTGACGGCGGTGATCGTGGCCGGGCTGGCGATCGGCGCATGGAGTCCGAAGATCACCACCGCGCAGACGCGGCTGCAGCTGCACTCGGTGTACCAGACCGTCATCTTCCTGCTGGAGAGCGTGGTCTTCGCCCTGATCGGGCTGGAGCTGCCCACGCTGGTCCGGGAGCTGGGCCGCACCGGGCGGTGGCCGCTGGCGGCGCTGGCGGTGACCGGGACCCTGATCGTCACCCGGGTGGCGTGGGTCTTCCCGGTCTGGGCCGCCTACCAGTGGCGCCGCGGCAAGCGCCGTCCGTCCTGGCCGGTGCCGGCCGTGGTCTCGTGGGCGGGAACCCGCGGCGTGGTGCCGCTGGCTGCCGCCCTGTCCATTCCCCTCACCACCGCGAGCGGGGCCGCGCTGCCCCAGCGGGATCTGGTGCTGGTGCTGGCCGCGGCGGCGATCGTGATCTCGCTCATCGTGCAGGGCTTCACCCTGGAGCCGCTGGCCCGGCTGGCCGGTTTCGGCCCGGCCGCCGGGCCCGCCCACGAGGAGACCATCGCCCGGCTGCGCCTGGCCGAGGCGGGCCTGGCCCGCCTCGATGAGCTGGCCGAGGACGGTGCCGCCCCCGATGAGGTGATCGACCGGCTCCGGGCCGGCCTGCAGGCCCGCATCGGGACCACCCGGGGCCGCCTGGACGAGAGCCCCGGCGCCACGGGGAAAGCCCTGACGGAGCGGGAGTTGCGCGGCGATCTGATCGCGGCGGAAACCGCCGAGCTGTCCCGGCTCTACGACGCCGGCACCATCAGCGCCGCCACCCGCCGGCGGCTGCAGCGGAGCCTGGATCTGGAAATCACCCGGCTCACGGAAGGGCACAGATGACCCGTCCCGGCCGAAAGCATGCGCCGGCGCCGGTCCGCGTCAGCTCGTATCACGGATCCTGGTCATAATCACGTCCAGTTCGTCCTGGTTTGGCCGACGAAAATCCGTGATAGGACGCTGGCTGGGACCTCACTGCCCTCACTGCTCCTTCGCGTAGAAGTCGGGGGGATCAGGCAGGGACACCGCCGTACGGCTGCCGGTCCGCAGCGCCTCCAGGCAGCTTTCCACCGCGGCGCTGGCCGCGTAACCGTCCCAGGAGCTGGGCCCGGTCCAGGACCCGGCGGCCACCGCCTTCAGCCAGTCCCGGAGTTCCACGTCGTAAGCCCGGCTGAAGCGTTCCCGCCAGTCGGCCGGAACGCGGCCGACCCGTCGGCCCTCCTGCTTCAGGACGGCGCCGCCGGCCTCGGCCAGCGCCACCGTCCCGCGCTCACCCACGATCTCGCCGCGGATGTCGTAGCCGTATGTCGCATTGACGAACACCTCCACGTCGACGAGGACGCCGTTCGCCATCTCCAGCAGCACGATCAGCGGGTCATGCAGTTCGACGCTCCCCCGGCTGCTCCGGCGGGGCTTCAGGATGTTGGTGGCCACGATGTCCTCGCCGAACAGCCACCGCACCAGGTCGATCTCGTGCACGGCCGAGTCGCTAACGATCATTTCCGTGGTGAAGCCGTAGGGCGGCACCGACGGATTGCGGTGGGCGCAGTGCATCAACAGCGGGATGCCGATCTCGCCGGCGTCCAGCGCCGCCTTGAGCGCGTGGTAGCCGGCGTCGTACCGGCGCATGAAACCGACCTGGACGAGCCGGCGGCCGACCGCCATCTCGGCCTCGACGATCCGCAGGCACGCCGCCTCGGTCGGCGCGAGCGGCTTCTCGCAGAACACCGGCTTGCCCGCCGAGATCGCCGCCAGGACGGACTCCTCGTGCGCCGCCCCCCAGGACGCGACGAGAACCGCGTCCACACCGCCGTCCGCGATGAGGTCCTGGCCGGTTGGGTACACGGTCGCGGCGGGCAGGCCAGCCGCGACCTGTCCGGCGCGGGCCGCGTCGACGTCGGTCACGGCGGCAATCTCACCGCCGGGCAGGACCCGGGTTATCCGCCGGATGTGGTCCTGGCCAATCATGCCGGTGCCGATGACCCCGACCCGCACAGTCATCGCTGCTCACCCCTTGGTTCCGTCCGGCTGGCCAATGCTCAGGCCGCGGAGGTAATCGTAGGTGCGCTGCGCGAGACGGATGTACCGTGCCCCTGCTGGCATGGGGAGGTGCCCTGGCTCCGGGGTCGTTCAGAGATAAGGCCGCTGGCCGCGTTTGGCCGCCTCGTAGACCGCGCGCGCCTTCTGGGTGCTCTCGAGCGCGGAGGTTTCGGACACCGGGACGTCCCACCAGCTTTCCGACGACGGCACCGGCGCGAGCGGATCTGTTTCGACATACACAACGGTGGTCCGGTCCGACGCCCTGGCCCGCGCCAGGCCGTCCCGGAACTCCGCGACGGTGCGGGCCCGCAGCACGTCGGCACCGAGGCTGGCCGCGTTCGCCGCGAGGTCGACGGGGAGGATGTCGCCGTCGAGCAGGCCGCTCTTCGGGTCGCGGTAGCGGTAGCTGGTGCCGAACCGCTGCGAGCCCAGCGACTCCGAGAGCGAGCCGATCGAGGCGAAGCCGTGGTTGTCGACGATGATGATGGTCAGCTTGATCCTCTCGGCGACCGCGGTGACGATCTCCTGCGCCATCATCAGGTAGGACCCGTCGCCGACCAGGACGAATACCTCGCGCTCCGGGTCGGCCAGCTTCGCGCCCAGGCCGCCGGCGATCTCGTATCCCATGCACGAGGAGCCGTACTCGACGTGGTACTGCTTTGGGTCACGGGCGCGCCACAGCATCTGCAGGTTCCCCGGCATGCTCCCGGCCGCCTGGACCACGACGTCCCGTTCATCCATGAACTCGTTGAGCGCGCCGAGGATCTCCGTCTGGGCCGGGAGTGGCTGGTGGCCGAGGTGGTAGGCGCGGTCCACCACCCGCCGCCAGCCGGCGCCCAGCTCCTGCGCGCGGGCGGTGTAGGCGCCGTCCACGCGGTAGCCGCGCATCCGCCCGGCCAGTGCCTCCAGCCCGGCCCGGGCGTCGGCGACCAGCGGGACGCCCGCGTGCTTTCCGGCGTCGAAGGCCGCGACGTTGAGGTTGACGAACCGGACGCCGGGATGCGCGAAGGCGGTGCGGGAGGCGGTGGTGAAGTCGCTGTACCGGGTGCCGATACCGAGCACCACGTCGGCCTCGCGGGCCAGCGCGTTCGCGACGGGTGAGCCGGTGGCGCCGACGCCGCCGACGGTGCACGGGTGATCCCAGGCCAGCGCGCCCTTGCCCGCCTGGGTGTCGGCCACCGGGATGCCCGTCTCCTCCGCGAAGCGGCGCAGCGCGCCGGCGGCCTCGGAGTAGATGACGCCGCCGCCGGCCACGATCAGCGGCGTGCGCGCCGACCGGAGCACCTCGGCCGCGCGGGCCAGGGCGGCGGGCTCGGGCACCGAGCGCGGCACGTGCCAGACCCGCGCCCGGAACAGCTCCTGCGGCCAGTCGTACGCCTCCGCCTGCACGTCCTGCGGGAGCGCGAGCGTCACCGCGCCGGTCTCGGCCGGGTCGGTGAGCACGCGCATCGCGGCGAGCAGCGCCGACGGGAGCTGCTCGGGCCGGTTGACCCGGTCCCAGTAACGCGACACCGGCCGGAACGCGTCGTTGACCGAAACGTCGTGGGACCGCGGGTCCTCGAGCTCCTGCAGGACCGGGTTGGCCGCCCGGGTGGCGAAGAAGTCGCTGGGCAGCAACAGCACCGGGATGCGGTTGATCGTCGCGAGCGCGGCGCCGGTCACCATGTTGGTCGAGCCCGGGCCAATGGAGGCGGTGCAGGCGAAGGCCTGCAGCCGGTTCCTCATCCGGGCGAAGCCGACCGAGGCGTGCACCATGGCCTGCTCGTTGCGGGCCAGGTAGTACCGCAGGTCCGCGGAGCCGGTCGCGTGGGCCTCGAGCAACGCCTGGCCGACGCCCGCCACGTTGCCGTGCCCGAAGATGCCGAAGCAGCCGCCGAAGAGCCGCTGCTCGGTGCCGTCGCGCTCGGACCGCTGGGCGGCGAGGAACCGGACCAGCGCCTGGGCGACGGTGAGGCGTACGGTACTCACGCTGCACCCTCCTTGCCCGCCGCGGACGTCATCGGCAGCCGCGCGTCGACCGGCTGATCGGGCCAGGTGCCGCGGACCCAGGCGTGCGCCGGGTCGTCGCAGAACAGCCAGGCGCGCTCGTCGGCCGGCCCGGCCATCACGTTGAGGTAGTAAAGGTCGTAGCCGGGCGCGGCGATCGACGGCCCGTGCCAGCCGTGCGGGATCAGCACGACGTCGCCGGTGGTCACCTCGGCCAGCACGTCGATGGGCCGGGCCGCCGTCCCGTACACCCGCTGGTAGGCGAGCCCGGGGGTCTGGAAGTAGTAGATCTCCTCGAGCTCGGCCTCGCCGTCACGCGCCTCGTCGTGCTTGTGCGGCGGGTACGACGACCAGTTCCCGCCCGGGGTGAGCACCTCGACGGCGATGAGCTTGTCGCACTCGAACGCCTCGGGCGAGCAGAAGTTGTTCACCTGCCGGCTGGACTGGCCCGCGCCGCGCAGCTCGACCGGCACGTCCCCGGCGGCGCCGTAGCGTGGCGGCAGGCGGCGCCTGCACCGTGCAGAGGGCAGGGCGAACACGCCGCCGCCCGCGGACGTCACCGTCACGGTCGCGTCGCGGGGCGCGTAGCTGAAGTCGCTGACGCGGGAGAACACATCGTCGCGCCCCTGCAACTCGAAGGTCTCGCCGTCGCAGGTCACCACCGCGGACCCGGCGAGCGGCAGCACGAGCAGCTCGTCGTCGCCGGTGGCCCACGTGTGTGCCGCGCCTGGCGGCAGGGTCAGCACGCGCAGGCCGGCGTAGGCCCATCCGGCTCGCTCGGGCGTCACCGCCAGCGTGAAGGCGCCGTCGCCGGCCGATCCGTGCCGGAGGTAGAGCTTCTCGTCCATCCCGGTCACCCCCGCACCAGGCCCACGGCGGCGGCGACCGCACCGGCCACGTCGTCATCGGGCGGGAACAGCAGCGTCCGGCCGACGACGAGCCCGTGCACCGACGGCATCTGCAGCGCCTTCCGCCAGCCCTCGAAGGCGGCGTCCTGGTCGGCGCTGACCTCTCCGCCGAGCAGCAGGGCCGGCAGCGTGGACGCGGCGAGAACCCGCTCCATGTGCTCGACGACCGGCACCTTGAGCCAGGTGTAGGCCGAGGTCGCGCCGAGCCCGGAGGCGACCGCGATGGAGCGGGCCACCGCCTCGGGCGACAGGTCGTTGCGCACCCGCCCGTCGACCCGGTGCGAGATGAAGGGCTCGACCATGGCCATCAGCCCGTGGGCCGCGAGGTCGCTGACCGCCTGGGCGCACGACTCCATGGTCACGGCGGTGGCGGGATCATCCGGGTCGATCCGGAACAGCATCTTGCCGCCGTCGAACCCCATCCGCGCGATCGTCGCCGCGTCGTATCCGGTGAACCGGTCGTCGATCTCGAACACGGTCCCGGCCAGGCCGCCACGGTTCATCGAGCCGATGACCACCTTGTCGTCGAGCGCACCGAGCAGCAGCAGGTCCTCGATGACGTCGGCGGTGCCGAGCACGCCGTCCACGCCGGGCCGCGACAG
>DATINY010000039.1:0-5685 GCA_035473755.1 Streptosporangiaceae bacterium | reverse complement strand
TTCTGAGGAAATGTGACGTCTAAATCACGTCATAAGCGCATCTAGGGAGGCTAGAGTCTTGGCGCCAGCGTTCGCGAACAGAGACCGTATCTATGCACGCAATGTCAGAGATGGGCGCGGAGGCGGACTAGCCCTGCAGCTGCTTAGTATTCTGTGGCGGCGCACCGGGGGTTGTGCGGAACGCACCGTTACCACCCGCCCTGGTGAGCATCGGTAAAAGAACCAGCTCATCGGGGTCCGCAATTCACCAGGGGAGCAACCCAAGCCAACCGGAGGCGTCATGAGCATCACGGAGCACCGTCATGGCTAATGGCCCGGGCAGGGTGCTGGCCGACGGAGAGGCCCAGGTCCAGCGATACCTGCAGGCTGAAGGCTTCACAAAGGACGAGATCGAGGAGACCCTCGATCTCGCCGCTGAAACAACACCGGCATATGTCATCGTGGGCAGCCGGCCGGATGCCCTCTACTTCGAGTACGGCGACTACCGGATCGAAGAAGGGGGCCTGTACCTGGACGAGAACGGAGACTGGGACGGCGGCTGATATACCCAAGCGGACACCGGCCGGCGCAGGCCGCCGTGTTTCTGAGTGAATACATGCCTGCATTTTCACATGAGACACCTATGGAGCCACCAGGCCAAACCGGCGGGAGGCGGACCTTTATGAGCGACGTTTATGCCCAATACGGCAGGGCACGGCCCATCGGGCCCGGATTCGTTTCACTAGCAGCGCTGTCCGTGGCGGCTGTTATCGCGTTGATCGTGGCTGGCCTGCTTTACTATTCGGGCTCACCGGCCAGGATCGCCAGCACCTATGCAGACATTGCGGCCCCCGCCAGCCACGCCCTCACGGCCGAGATGGACGGTTACACCCGCAATCAGCGCCACCATCTCGCCGCGGCCAAGTCGGACCTGAGGAAGGAGGCGAAAACAGAGGCCTCGTTCGACAATCAGCTGGCCCTGATCACCTTCCCGGGCGCAGCCGGTACCGCAGCCGGTGTGCTCATCCAGGCCGACGAGAAGCGGATCAAGCTGATCGGCCTGCAGGCGCAGTCGACCTCGCTCAGGGAACTGCGTTCCTTCGGCAGTGCCGACCAGACCACCGCCGCCGCCGTCGAGGTTCAGGTGGGACGCATCCGCCAGGCCCTGGGCCTGCCCCCCTCCAGCGGAGGGGGTTTCTGATGCCATCACCGGCCTCCGCCTGCTCAGCCGGATCCTGGCACACCACGCCTGACCCCGGCGTCCAGAACCGGGTGCCGGGTGCCCGGCCCGGCGCCGCTCGGCGTTGCCACGCCGGCGAGGCGGGCTATGCCCCAGGCCGCGGCGGCGCAGGCGGCCAGCTCCACCACCACCTGGCCGGGCCCGGCGTTCAGCCGCTCGTGATAGATGATCAGGCCGGCCAGTGATCCGCTGACCGGCTCGACGACCGCGAAGGCGGGAAGGAAGGCCGCCAGCGCGGCGGCCCGGTAGCCGTTCTGCTGGATCGTGAAGGCCAGCAGGCCCACCACGATGAGCAGGTAGAGCCGGGCGTCGGCGAACGGCGCCAGCAGGTGACCGCCGGCCAGCACCGCCACCGACTTGGTGAGCGCATCGGTCGCCCCGGCGGCCACGCCGCCGCCCGCCCCGAAGAGCAGGGCCCGGCGGGGGCCGGGGAACCGGCCGGCCAGGACCACGCACAGCCCGGTCAGGCCGGCCGCGACGGCAACGGCCAGCCCGAGCGCCGCCGCGCTTGCCGTGCGCTGGCCGCCCGTGGGCTCGCCCACCGCGAGGAAGACCGCCAGGCCGCCGACGACCGCCAGCGCGGCCGCCCATTCGGCCCGGCTCAGCGGGCGCCGCTCCCGCCGGGCGGCCAGCACCAGCGCGAACAGCAGGCCGCTGGCGAGCACCGGCTCGATCACGACCAGCCGGCCGAGGCCAAGCGCCGCGGCCTGCAGCACGAAGCCAGCGATGACCGCCGCCAGGCCCGCCAGCCAGGCCGGCCGGCGGGCCAGCCGCGCCAGCACCGCCGGGTCGAACGCCCGCCCCGGCGCCAGCCGCGCGGCGGCCCGCTGCTGGGTCACCGCGGCGACGGCAAAGGCGGCGCTGCCGGCCACCGCCAGCAGCACAGCCAGCCACGGCCCCACGCCCGTCACCGCCCAGCCGTCCCGTCACAACGCACCGGACGGGTCACAAACGGCCGCGGCACGACCATCTCCCGACACCAGACCTTTCCGGCAGCCTCTGTCCGCATAGTCCCCCCAGCGCCAGGCCGGGGCAAGGGCCGGGGCCGGCGATCGCCTTGCCGGGCTGGCCCGCTCATCCCGGATCCAGGGCCGCCAGCACTTCGCGGGCGGCGCGCTGGCCGGACTGAACCGCCCCGTCCATGTAGCCGCTCCAGTGCGTTGCCGTCTCCGTGCCCGCCCAGTGCAGCAGGTGCACTGGGCGGCGCAGGGCGGGCCCGAACTGCGTCCAGGTGCCCGGCGAGAAGTGCGCGCCGTAGC
Source organism: Streptosporangiaceae bacterium (assembly GCA_035473755.1). GTDB lineage: Bacteria > Actinomycetota > Actinomycetes > Streptosporangiales > Streptosporangiaceae > UBA9676. The sequence goes on along the minus strand of DATINY010000039.1, from coordinate 3,207 downwards.
AGCCGCGGGTCCACCGGTCAGCGGTCCAGTCGTGCTCGACGTAGTCGTCGGGCCGCGTCGCGGCGCGGCCGAAGTAGCGGCCGAACGAGGCGAGCACCTCGGCGCGCCGTTGCGCGGGGTCGGCCCGGGCGAGCCGCCGGGCCTCCGCGCCGGTGACGAACCCGAGCAGGATGCCGGGCGCGCCCGTTGGGGGCCCGGTGTCGAACGTGACCCGCGCTCCCGGGCCGTCCGAGGTCGCCTGGCCGTTGTACCCGGCGTTGCGCCAGAACGCCTCGCCATACACGGCCAGGCATTTGATCACCGAGCCCATCGGCGCGGCCTGGGTGAGCTGATCGCGGTCACCCGGCAGCGGCGGGTCGTAGCAGATCCGCCCGGCCAGCGCGGGCGGCACGGCGACCACGGCCCGGCGCCCGGCGGCCACCACACCCGCCGCGTGCACGGTGACCCGCGACGCCGCCTGCTCGATCCGCGCCACCGGAGTGCCGAGCCGCACGGCGCCCGGGCCGAGCTGCCCGGCCAGCCGGATCGCGATCAGCTGGGCGCCGCCGTCGAACCGGTCCTGCTGCGCGGCGTGTGACGTCTCGGTGAGCTGCCGGAACCCACCCGCCGACCGCAGGTAGAACAGCACATGCAAGAGCGAGACCTCACCCGGCTCGCAGGCGAGCACTCCCTGGCTGAAGGCCTCGATCGCGAACCGCCCGAGCCGCGTCCTGACGCGCCGCCGGGCCCAGTCCGCCAGCGTCTGGGCATCGGCCGCCGCGGCCCCCGCGCCCTGCCACGGCGCCTGCACCGGGACCCGCCGCGCCATCCGCTCAAGGGTGAGGATGGCCCGGCCCGCGTCGGCCAGCTGGACCGGGCCCGCCCGGGGGATCAGCCGGTAGCCATAACGCCGCCCGCCGAGCTCCAGCAGGGTCAGCCCGCTGGTGAAGATGCGCTGTGTCGCCACGCCGAGCTCCGCGGCCAGCCCGAGGATGTGCCGCTGGGTCGGCCCGGCAAACTGGCCTCCCACATCGACGACATGCCCGTCGGCCAGGCGGTGGTTCAGTACCCGCCCGCCAACCCGGTCCCGCGCCTCGAGGACGAGCACGCTGGCTCCCGCCCGCTGCAGCTCCCGGGCTGCGGTCAGGCCGGCCAGGCCGGCGCCCACCACCACGACATCGGCTTCGGCGCGACCGGCCATGCCCTGAGTCTCCACCAGCGGCCGCGCTGAGCGAAGTGCCCGGCCGCCGTTCCCGCGCGGATCACCGCCGCCATGCGGGCGGTGCTGGGGTGCGGCAAGACCTATGTCGCGCTCTTCGCCGAGGCAGAGGGCTTTGAGCACGTCCACTTCCATGTCGTGCCCAGGAGCCCGGACATGGACCCGGCGCTCCGGGGCCCGCGTGTGTTCGGGCATCTGGGCGGTGATCCCGCCGGTCACGTGCCTGTCCCGGTGATGGACCAGCTGGCCGTCCGTATCGGCCAGGCCCTGCCGCTGCCCGGTGCTACTCAGCTCGCAGCAGGACTGCCGGCGGCGTCCGCGCCGCTTGACGGCCCGGGAATGCCGCCACCACGTTGGCGAGGATCAGGGCGGTGACCCCGGCCAGGGCGATCGAGCTGACCGGGACCGCCGGATCCGGAACAGCGGACAACTGCCGGGCAAAGGCTAGCCACAGCAACCGGCCAGCCACGACTCCGAGCGGTACCCCGATCGCCAGGCCGACCACGGCGAGCACCGTCGATTGCCAGGCAACGGCGCCCGCTAGCTGCCGGCGGGTGAAGCCCAGCGTCTTCAGCAATGCGAAGTCGCGGCGGCGGCGCCGGACAGAGGCCACCAGCGTCAGGCCGAGGGCGGCCACAGCGGCGGCGGCCAGCGCGCCCGCCAGGATCGCCGGCATGGCGCCCATCGACTTGTAGTTCACGATTTCGGCTGGCCGCTGGGCCGGCAGGAGATCTACCTTGTCGGCGAGAGAGGCTCCGCCGGTGGCGGCCTCGATCCGCGGCGAGTTCAGCATCTGCTTAATTCGCCTGCTGATTGCCTGCAGCGATCGCTGCCCGGCCGCCTGGCTGGTGCCTGGCCTCAACCGGACGAGGATGGCGTTCGGACCGGAAAGGAGGGGACCGAACTCGTTGTTGATGTCTTTCGGGAGAACCGCTGTGGAGAAAAGGACCCCTGTGCTCATCGAGGGATGGATGCTCAGCACGCCGCCGATGGTTGGCATGGTGGCCGTTCCCGCAATCCGCAGCCGGACATGGAAGCTGCCGCTGGTGAGCGTCACGGTGTCGCCGACCCGCTTGTGCAGCTGAGCGAGGGTGGCGGGGCCCAGCACAACCTGGCGGCTGCCGTCTACTCCATGCCCGGACAAGAGATGCGGGGCCACCGCCGGGCGGGTAGGTGCCGCCATGGCGGGGAGGGTCTGGCCGTCGATCTGGACCGTCGGGAAGTCCACGCTGGTGGTGGCCGCCACCAGCCGGTCGTGGGCCAGCAGCGGGTCTGCCCACCGGGCGGGGACGGCGCCCCAGCCCTGGACCGCGTAGAAGGCGTAGCTGAAGTTCCACCCATACAGCGCCGGATGGGAAACCAGCGCGGCCAGGCTGGCGCCGAAGGTGAGCGCGGCGGTGACCACGGTCATAGCCAGCACCGCCCCGGCCATGACCGAGCGGACCGGCACCGCGGTGCGCCCCCGCCCCGGCTCCAGGGCAAGCCTCAGGCCCTCTGCTCCCGACGCCGGCAGCCTCCCAGCGAGCACCCTTCGCAGTGCAGCTGGCCGGCGCTCGGCGACCTGCTCGCGGGCGGTTGCCCGGTGCGGCGCCTGCCGGTAAGCGGACACGGCCGCCACCCCGCCAAGCAGGAGAACTAGCCCCACAGATCCAAGTCCGAGAACCGTCCAGTCGAGGTAAACCCCGCGCCCAGGTTCCACCTGCCGCACCGGCCCGAACAGCGAGAACGGTGACAATCCGACGGCCAGCGCATCGGCCAGCAGCGCCCCGGCCGCCACCGCCGCCACTATGCCCGGCAGCCCGTCGGCCATGATCGCCGCCGGCCCGGCGCCGAGCGCCCGCAGCACGCCTGTATCGTCCGCGGCCGCATGCAGCTGCCGGCTGATGGACTGGGTGCCGATGATCAGCGCGGCGAGCCCCGCGATCACCGCGAACACCCCCAAGGCGATGGCCTCCGGCCGGATCGCCCGCTGCGCTTGCGCCTCGATGGCGGAGGTGATGTAGACGTAC
>DATINY010000038.1:0-4492 GCA_035473755.1 Streptosporangiaceae bacterium | reverse complement strand
CGTTGGCCGGGTTGACCGCGTGCCGTCCCAGGAAGACCCCGGTCTTCGGCCGGTCCACCGACTGCCGCTCGATATCGGTCAGCTTGCGCACCTGGGTCAGGTACTCGGCCAGCGCCTCACGCTGCTCCGGGGCGCAGACCTCCTGCGCCAGCGGCGAATCGGCGGCGATGACGAAGAAGGTTGCTCCGTACAGCGTGTCCGGGCGGGTGGTGAACACCGTCACCGGCTCGTCCCGCCCCTCGACCGGGAACCGGATCTCGGCCCCCTCCGAGCGGCCGATCCAGTTCCGCTGCATCAGCAGCACCCGGTCGGGCCAGTTGCCTTCCAGCGGGACCATGTCCGACAGCAGCCGGTCGGCGTACTCGGTGATCTTGAAGTACCACTGGGTCAGCAGGCGCCGGATTACCTCAGCGCCGCAGCGCTCGCACTTGCCGGCGATCACCTGCTCGTTGGCCAGCACGGTCTGGTCGACCGGGCACCAGTTGACGTAACCGTCCTTGCGGTAGGCCAGGCCCCGCTCGTAGAAGCGCAGGAACAGCCACTGGTTCCAGCGGTAATACCCGGGGTCGCACGTCGCCAGCCGCCGCGACCAGTCGAACGACACCGCGTACCGGCGGAACGACGCCGCCTGTGTCTCGATGTTCGCGTAGGTCCAGTCGGCCGGGTGGGTGTTGTTACGGATGGCGGCGTTCTCGGCGGGCAGGCCGAATGCGTCCCAGCCGATCGGGTGCAGCACGTTGTACCCGCGGTGGAGGTGATAGCGGATGATCGCGTCCGCTATCGCGTACGCCTCCGCGTGACCCATGTGCAGGTCGCCCGACGGGTAGGGGAACATGTCCAGCAGATAGGTGCGCGGCCGGTCGTCGTCGGGGTCATCGCTGGCGCGGAACAGGTCCATCCCGTCCCACCGCGCCAGCCACTTGTCCTGGACCTCGCGCGGGTCATAGTGCTGCTGTGCCCGCTCGGCACTATCGGCGGCTGTCATGATCTTCCCTCACCTATGAGATCGGTCTGGCTCCGGTAACAGAAAAGCCCCCCGGTCACGAGGGGCAGCCGCGCCAACGGGTAATTCAGTCGGCGCGGCTAGGTAAGGAGCAACCGAGCGGAACGCATGGCGCCAGGGTATCGCAAGCTGCCACCAGCCCGCATGCCACTAACCGGCACGCCAGCGCGGCACTCGGCACCGGTGCCCAGCAGAACGCTCACGGTTATACACAACGCGATAGCACCGCTCTGCCATCCCCGCAACGTCGGCCGTGCACGCTGGACGCGTGACCCCACCGATGGACGCGTGACCACCGATCAAACCATCGGGGTCGCTCGTCACCTGGCGAGGAGCCTGAATACCGCACGGAACTACAGGCAGGTGCACTAATGCCAGGTCACCCGGAAGTGCTCGCGGAAGCCCGCCAGGCTGCCCGGGTCGCCGCGCACATTCAGGTCGCTGGCGTCGCGGCGGTTCCACAGCAGCAGGTACAGGCCGGCCGCGGGGCCGGTGATGTCGCAGTCGGCGGCGCCATCCTCGCGGGCGACGGCGAGCCCGCCCGGCTCAGACAGCACCCGCCACTGAGCGGATCCGTCAGCGCCGTCGTCGGCGTGGAGCGTGAGAGTGCCGGGCGGGCCGTCCCAGGATCCCCGTTTCGCATCCCGGCCCAGGAAGCCCATGATCAGTTCGTCGATGCCATCGGCGGCGAACCGGGGCGTGAACGCGGGCTCACCCGCCACGCCCGCCCCCGCGGCGGCCTGCTGCGCGTCCACGCGGTGGATCGCGGTTTCGTGCGCCTGCCGGCGGGCCCAGAACGCCAGCGGCGATGGCGCCTCCAGGAACGTCCAGCAGGTCATGCCGGGGTCGGCCGCTTCCAGCGCCCGCACCAGAGCGGCATGGCCGTCGCGGAACCAGCCGGCCAGCGCCTCGTCGCCGGGCCCGCCCCTGAGGATCTCCGCCTCTGAGGCCCGGTCGACCCACCTGGCATGCTGCTCCCGTACGTACCCGGCGGCCCAGCGGTGCACATAGCCGAGGTGCTTGAGCAGGTCGCGCACGCGCCAGCCGGGGCAGGCCGGGACCGGGGCATCGAAGCCGGCCTGCTCAGCGGCGTCGGCGAGCAGCTCGCCTTCCGCCCGCAGGCGCGCGATGTGGTAGGCGACGTCGCAGGGACCGTACTCCACTGTGCCCATGCAGCTCAGCATGGACCCGCGAGGCCCCCGACGGGAACCACCCGGGGCCGCGGTGAGGCAGCGGGGGCCCCGGTGAGGCCCACGCCTTCCCGGCGCGGGCCGGCTTTGCGACCATGGGACTAACCGCAAGGCCAGGGCGGAAGGTGGTCCCCGTGACGGCACAGTACCCCGCGCTATCCGCGGCGGAGATCGACCTGTCGGACACCGAGTTCTGGGGATGGCCGCTCGCCGACCGGCGGGCCGCCTTCGCCGTGCTGCGCGCCGCCGGGCAGCCTCCGTTCTTCGCCGAGCCCGAGACCCCCTTCGCCGAGCGCGGGCCGGGGTATTACGCCCTGGTCAGGCACGCCGACGTCGTGGAGGCGAGCAGGCGGCCGGAGGTCTTCTCCTCGGGCCGGGGTGCCACCTCGATTCCCGACCTCCCGGCCGAGTTCAACGAGTATTTCGGGTCGATGATCAACATGGACGACCCGCGCCACGCCAGGCTCCGCCGGATCGTGTCGCGCGCGTTCACCCCCCGGATGATCAAGAAGTTCGAGGGCGATGTGCAGCTGGTGGCCGCCGCGATCGTCGATGACCTGCTCGACCGTGGCCCCTGCGACTTCGTCGAGCACGTGGCCGCCCGGCTGCCGCTGAGCATCATCTGCCAGCTGATGGGCATCCCGGACGACCGCTACGGCCAGGTGCTGCACGACACCAACATCATCTTGTCCGGCATGGACCCCGACTTCATCAGCGAGGATCCGGAGCAGGCGGTGGGCCAGATCCTCACCGCCGGGGCCGAGCTCGCCGACCTGGTCACCGGGCTGGCGGCCGAGCGGGCCGGGCGCCCGGGCGAGGATCTGGTCACCGCGCTGGCCAGCGCGAACATCGACGGGGAGCAGCTCACCAGCGCCGAGCTCGCCTCGTTCTTCATCGTGCTGGTCGTGGCCGGCAACGAGACCACCCGGAACGCCCTCTCGCACTCGCTGACGCTGCTGACGGACTTCCCCGACCAGCGGGAGCTCCTGATGGCCGACTTCGGCGGCCGGATCGGCACCGCGGTGGAGGAGCTGGTCCGCTACAGCTCGCCGGTGATCTTCATGCGCCGCACGGTCACCCGGGACCACCGCATGAACGGGCACGACTTCCACGAGGGTGACAAGGCGGTGCTCTACTACTGGTCGGCCAACCAGGATGAGACCGTGTTCGCCGACCCGGCCCGCCTGGACCTCACCCGCTCGCCGAACCCGCACGTCGGCTTCGGCGCGGCCGGACCGCACTTCTGCCTGGGGGCACACCTGGCGCGGCGCGAGGTCGGTGTCATGCTGCGTGAGCTGCTGACGCGTGTTCCCGACATACGTGCCGCGGGCCCGCCCGACCGGCTGCTGTCGAGCTTCATCAACGGCGTCAAGCACCTGCCCTGCACGTTCGGCGGCTGACCGGCGGCGCGTCAGCGCCCCGGCGGCCCCCCGTGCAGCGCGTCGAGGTGCCCGGCCAGGGCCATGTCGGCGGCGGTCAGGCCGCCGGCGGAGTGGGTCGACAGGGTCAGCGTGACCTTGTTCCACTGGATAAGGATGTCCGGGTGGTGGTTGGCCTTCTCGGCCATATAGGCCACCGCCCCGGCGAACAGCATCGCCGCCTGGAAATCCTTCAGCTCCACCGTCCGGATGATGCTGTTGCCCTCCCGGGTCCAGTCGGGCAGCCCGGCCAGCGCTGCCGTAATCTCTTCGTCGCTGAGCAGGTCCACGCGGCCACCCTACTCCCGCCAGCACGGCCACGCCGGCGGCCGGGGAGCGGACCCCGATAGTCTGGCCGCGCCGGGCCGCGTCAGCCAGGACCGGCAGCGACCAGCTGGGAGTAGCTCGCAGATGATGACGCCCGACGAGGCGCAGCCAGCCGGCCAACCCCGGCCGACTCCGCTGCGCGCGGTACACGAACGGCTCGGCGCCACGATGACAGGCTTCGCGGGCTGGCTGATGCCCCTGCGGTACGGCAGCGAGATCGCCGAGCACCGGGCCGTCCGCGGCGCGGCCGGCCTGTTCGACCTCTCGCACATGGGCGAGATCGCCGTGACCGGGCCCGGCGCCGACGCCGCTCTCGACTACGCGCTGACCGGGCACATGTCGGCGCTGAAGCCGGGCCGCGCCCGCTACACCATGATCTGCGCGCCCGACGGCGGGGTGCTTGACGACCTCATCGTGTACCGGCTCGCGGACACCGAGTTCCTGGTGGTCGCCAACGCCGCCAACACCGCGGTGGTGGCCGCCGCCCTGCGCGAGCGCGCGGCCGGCTACCCGGCCCAAATCGATGACAAGACCGGCGACTACGCCCTGATCGC
>DATINY010000037.1:0-10190 GCA_035473755.1 Streptosporangiaceae bacterium | reverse complement strand
CACCACCGGAGCCAGAGCGCCAGTCACCGTGGAGACAACCGGGACCAGCGCCCCCGTGACCGGACCGAGTACCCCGGTGACCGGCCCGACCAGGCCAGTGGCCGTGGACACCACCGGAGTCAGCGTGCCAGTGACGATGGAAACCACCGGGACCAGCGCCCCCGTGACCGGCCCCACCAGGTCAGTGACCGTGGAAACCAGCGGGGCCAGCGTGCCGGTGGCGGTGGAGACGGCTGGGGTCAGCGCTCCGGTGACCGGCCCCAGCACGCCGGTCACAGTCCCCAGCGCGCTCGTGGCGGTGGGAATGGCCGGAGCCAGCGCCCCAGCGGCCGGCCCGAGGGCACCGGTACCGGCCGAGACGACCGGGGTCAGCCCGCCAGTGGCAGCGGAGACGGCGGAGGCGAGTGCGCCAGCCCTGGTGGAAACCACGGGGGTCAGCGTGCTGGTGACGGTCGAGGCAACCGGGGCCAGCGCCCCAGCGGCCGGCCCGAGGGCACCAGTGCCAGCCGGGACGACGGGGGTCAGTCCGCCACTGGCGGTGGAGACGGCCGGGGCCAGCGTGCTGGCGGCGGTGGCGACGGCCGGAGCCAGCGCACCGGCCGTCGCGATGACCGGGGCGGGCGCGTCGGCGGCCGGGGCTGCCGGCCCGGTGACGGCCGAGACGACCTGCGCCACCGCGGAAGTGGCAGCCGGCACGGCCGAGCCGCCACTGCCCGAACCGCCACTGCCCGAGCCGCTAACGCCCGAGCCGCTAACGCCCGGACCCTTGGTGGGGTTGACGGGCTGGGGCACGGTGGCTGAGGTGACCGACGCCGCTGCCGACGTAACGGCGGAGAGGGCCGAGCCTGCGCCGGAGCCGGTGCTCGCGGCGGCGGGTGGCGAGGAGACGGCGGCCGAAGCGGCCGGTGCCGAGGAGGCTGAGCTGGCCGGTGCCGAAGAGGCTGAGCTGGCCGGTGCCGACGTGGCGGCCGGGGAGGCCGGGCCCGCGTTAGAGCCAGTGCCCGATGCGGCGGGCTGCGAGCTCGTGGAGGACGGCGAGGCGCTGGCATCGGAGACCGCGCCGCTCACCGCCGACGTGGCCTGGGAAACCGCCTGCCCGACCGCCGACGACCCAGCTCCGGAGCCACCCTGGGATGCGCCGGACGTGGCCTGCGTCGCCGTCGAGACCGCCGATCCCAGCGCCAATGACAGGCCGCCCGCAGACGAACCCCCGCCACCAGGATTGGACGCCGCCGACGCGGAGCCTGCGGTCAGGAACGAAAGGCCTATGGCCAGGCCAATGGCAGCAGCGGCAGCACCTGCGGCGTACAGACACAGCCGCAGGACAGTTGTGACTAGCCTGCCTGCCACAAGTGGGAATTTAGCCAATGATGCTCGCGATGTCCACGTTCGCGAAAGGCCCCAATCCGGGCAAATGTCTACCCGATTACCTCTAATTCCCAGGTCACGGCCGGGTTCCACCCATCCGCATTTCCGCTATTTCCGCCTGTGGACAGATGTGCCGGCCGGCGCCCACGGCTCCGCCTTCGAGCGGGCGGGCTACCTGACCGCCATCGAGGAGGCCACCCGGACCTATGGCCCGCACTGACCCATCGCCCGGCGCTGACCCGCTGACCCCCGCTGGCCGGCCAGGTCAGACGAGGGCCGCGGCGATGGCCGCGGCCGCCGCACCTCCGGAGCCGCCACGGATGATCTCGGTGCGGTGCACCAGGGGCGGCCAGGACAGGGGGATGCCGGTGACGCCCGGCGCGGCGTCCACGACCGGCCGGGGCAGGATGGTGAGGCCGTGCTCGGCCGCGGCGAGGGTGAGCAGCGTGCGCACGTCGGTGCCCTCATAGCGGAATGCGGCACGGAACCCGTCGGAACCGGTTGCGGCCCGCAGGTCAGCCAGCGGCATGCCGGTGTCCGGCGCGTCCAGCCACCGCGCAGCCGCCAGGTCCTCCAGCCGCAGCGCCGTGCGGCCCGCCAGCGGGTGCCCGCCGGGCAGGACGACCGCCAGTTCCCGCTCGGCCACCATGACGGCGCTTGCGGCGCCTGCCTCCAGCCGGAGCGGGTCACCGGGGGCGGCGACGCCATCGACCAGGCCCAGATCGAGGGTGCCGGCCGCGATCGCGGCCGGGACGGCGTCCCGGCCGATGACCTGCAGTGTCACCGCCAGCCGGGGATGCGACTGGCGGATGCCCGCCAGCGCCGACGCGACGGACCCGGTCATCGCCAGCGGGGCCAGCCCGAACACCATCTGGGCCGGCGGCGGTGCCGCCATCCGGGTGACCTCGGCCCGGGCCGCATCCAGCCGCAGGAGAATCGGCCCGGCGTGCTCCAGCAGGCGGGCCCCGGCCTCGGTGACGGTCACCGGCCGCCGGCGCAGCAGCGCCGTGCCCAGATCGGCTTCCAGCGCAGCGATCTGCTGCGAGACAGCCGACTGGGTGTAGCCGAGGTGGCTGGCCGCGAGCGAGAACGAGCCGAGGTCGGCCACGGCCATGAACGTGCGCAGGAGGTGCGGATCCATCGTGCATAAGTATTGCTAATAGACAATGCAGGAACAATCGTTGGCGCTGAAGCAGGGACCGGCTCAAGAATGCAGGCATGGACTCCTCCGCAGCTCCCGCCCCGGCCCGGGTCGCGCTGGTCGGCGACCGGTCACCGCACGTCCGGGCGCACCAGCGCATCCCCGGCCTGATAGACGTGCTGGGCCAGCGCGAGGGCCTGATCATCGACGCGTACTGGATCGGCACCGACGAGGTGACCGGCCCCGGCAGCCTGGCGGGCTTCGACGGCATCTGGCTCCTGCCCGGCAGCCCGTACCGGAGGGAGGCCGGTGCGTTCGCGGCCGCGCGCTGCGCCCGCGAACGGCTGATCCCCTTCCTCGGCACGTGTGGCGGGTTCCAGCATGCAATGATCGAGTTCGCCCGCGATGTCTGCGCGGTGGAGCGGGCCGGGAACGCCGAGATCACTCCTGGCGGCGAGGACCTGGTGATCGTCGCGTTGCCGTGCTCCCTGGCCGGGCACGAGCAGGCGGTGCGGGTGGCGCCCGGCTCCCTCGCCGAGCGGGTGCTGGGGGCGGAGCGGATAGCGGCGCGCTATCAGTGCTCGTACGGGCTGGCCCCGGCCTACCGTGACCTGCTGGCCGGCCACGGGCTCGTCTTCAGCGGCGAGGACGACGGCGGCGATGTGCGGATCGCCGAACTGCCGGGCCACCCGTTCTTCCTGGCCACCTTGTTCCAGCCGGAACTGGCGGCGGAGCCGCGCCCCCACCCGATCATCCGCGCCTTCGCGGCGGCCGCCACCGGCCACGCCCGGCAGGCGCAGGGCAGCCCGCCGGTCCCCGCCGCCCGGCCGTGACCTGGCCGTTGATACAGAAGACCGATTACCGCTGGCCCGGCGCGGCCACACCCCGGGACAATTTCGGTATGACCCGGCCAGCCGCTGCCCCGCGCCCATGAACCCCGGGCGCCCCGGCCTGGTGGCGACGTGGACCGCACTCATCGTTGTGTATGTCATCTGGGGTTCGACCTACCTGGGGATCCGGGTGCTGGTCGGGTTCGTGCCGCCACTGCTGGCGATGGGCGTGCGGTTCCTGTGCGCCGGGATCCTGCTGGCGGCATTCCTCGCGATCCGGCACGGGCCCGGCGTCCTCCGCGTGCCGCCGCGGCGGTTGCTGTCCGCCGGGGTGATCGGGGTGCTGCTGCTGACCTGCGGCAACGGCGGGGTAGCCGTCGCCGAGCAGACCGTCCCCTCCGGCCTGGCCGCCCTGCTCGTCGCGGAGGTGCCACTCTGGCTTGTCTGCCTGCGCCTGCTCGCCCGGGACTCGCCGCGCCGCGCCACCATCGCCGGCACCGCGCTGGGTTTCGCCGGCATCACCATCCTCGCGCTGCCCGGCAGCCACCCGGCGGGCACCGCGCCGTGGGGGATCGTGATGATCATTGGCGCGACGATCTGCTGGTCCTCGGGCACCTTCGCCACGCCGCGCGCGCCGATGCCGTCCAATGCGTTCGTGGCGGCTACCTACGAGATGGTCACGGCCGGCGCGGTGCTGCTGGCGGCCGGTGCGGCGATTGGCGAGTTCGGCCGGGTGCACCTGTCGGCCGTCCCGCCGCGTGCCTGGCTGGCGCTGGCGTACCTGATCGTGTTCGGGTCACTGGTGGCGTTCTCGGCCTACGTCTGGCTGCTGGGCAACGCCCAGCTTTCGCTCATCGCGACCTACGCCTACGTCAACCCGGTGGTCGCCGTGATCCTCGGCGCCCTCATCCTGGGCGAGCAGGTGACCCCGCCGATCCTGATCGGCGGCGCGGTCGTGGTGGCCGGGGTCGGCCTGGTGGTGTCGGTGGAACGCCCGCGGCGCCAGGCCGCCCAGCCGCCCGGTCAGGCCGGTCCGCCCAGCCCGGCGACGCCGCGGCCGGCCGGGTCCCGCGGCTCGGCGAAGCCCTCGATCAAGCGGTAGTCGATCGCCTGCCCGGCCGTGAGCAGCCGGCCCCGCCTCGCGTCGTCCCGGATCTCATCCACCTCGTGCCCGGTGACCTCCGCCAGCCGGGCGTACAGCTCGGCGAGCATGGCCCGGACCTGTTCCTCGTGGACCGCGACGGCGGTCACCGGACCGTCGAAGCTGACCTTGGGCTCGGACATCGCGAAAAAGGCGTTCGGGTAAGCGCGGCGATGGCCGGCGGAGGCGAGCACGCCCAGGCCGGGGCCGCTCGCCCGCCCGCCCGCGTAGGCGGTCACCGGGACCCGGAGGGTGTCGAGCACGCCCATGACGGTCAGCGCGGCCGGCAGGTCGGCGTCGAGGTTGTGCAGTTCCAGCCGGATCGGCCCCTCCCCCTCCGCGTCCAAGGTGAGCAGCTGCGCGCAGAGCCGGGTGGCCGCCTCGCCGTCCAGGCCGCCGGACGCCATCACGATGCGCTGGTTCAGCAGCCGCTCGTAGAGCCTGCCCGGCCACTCGCCCTGCTCGACCCATACCCGGGTGGGCTGGATCGCCGGGTTGGGGCGGGGGGGTGGCGAGGGCTGGCCGGGCCGCTCCGGCGGCCCGGGCCGCCCGGGCGGCATCGGCGGCCGGGGCGGAAACGAGCCGTCGCGATATGTGATCATCTCCCGGGTTCTCCTTCCGTCACTTCCCCGTCCGGCCGGCCTGGTGGCCGCCAGGTGATCTGGCTGCCGATCGCGGCGGCGTACCGCTCCAGCGTCGAGGCGCGGACGTCAACGTCCCCGCTCTCCAGCCGGGCGACGGCCGACTGCGACGTGCCCATGCGGGCCGCCACCTCCGTCTGGGACAGCCGGGCCGACTTGCGCAGCTCGGCCAGTTCCCCGACCAGCCGCCGGCGCTCGGCTGCCATCCGCCGGAGGGCCATCTCACGGAACCCAGGCAGCAGCGGCAATGGCAGCCCCCCGGGGCCGCCCAGTTCGTCCGGGTCGCCGGCCCAGCCAGCCCCACCGGGACCAGCGGATCCCGCAGGCCCTGGCGGGTTCTCGGCCCGGCCAGATCCCTCCATACGTCAAACGGTATCTCACAAAGGAGATCTCATTGGAGAGCTATCGCTGAGAGCGGACGTCGGCCCGTGACCCAGCCAGGATCACCGTCAGCGAAATTAGGTGGCCCCCGGGGATGGCCGCTGAGATCCTTAGGCTCACGGCGGCCGGGGTGACGCCGCGGCGCCGCGCCCTTCAGCCACGCCATCGGGAGGATCTCGTGGACCCCACCCTGTCCGAGGCGCTGGCACCGGTGCTGCGTGACCTGGGCCACTCCGGTTCGCTGATGCCAGAGGTCCGCGACGAGCAGTGGGCGAGCGAGCCCGGGCAGGTGACGGCGATGCTGCACAGCCCCGACGGCACTGCGCAGGGAGTATCCGTAATGGCGGCCGAGCCGCTGCCGCGCAGGATCGCCTCCGTCGCCGATCAGGTCCAGGAATGGGCGGTCGAGGCGCTGTGGCTCGCGGGCCGGCCCGCGACGTGGCCCGAGTGCCCGCAGCACCCGGACACCCATCCGCTCATGGCGGCGGTACGGGAGGGCCGCGCCGTGTGGATCTGTCCCAGGACCGGTGACCTGGTGAGCGACGTCGGGCGGCTGCGCGCCCCGGACGGGTAACGCCGGTTCTCAGGCGGCGGCCGCCCGCCGCACCGAGGTCAAGGACGCGAACACCACGGTGGAGCTGAGGTAACTCCTGGCGGTGTAGTCAAAGGTGCCGCCGCACGTTATCAGGCGCAAGGCCGGGAAGCCGGCCGCGCTGTAGATGGTTCCCGACGGGTACCTGGTCTTGGCGTACTGGCGCACGCCGGTGACCCGGAAAACAGCGGTGATCCCGTTGGCGAGCGTCACGTCGATGCTGTCCCCGGGGCGGAGGGCTCCGAGGCGGAAGAAGACAGCAGCCCCCTGGAAGCTGTCGACATGGCCCTCGATGACCGACACGCCCATCTGGCCGGGCGTCGCCGAGTACTTGTACCACGCCGCCTCATCGGCCCGGGTGCTGAGCGACGGTACCCGGATCGTGCCGTCCGGGTTGACTCCCAGGTGCAGCAGTTTCGAGTGCACGCCGATAGCGGGGATATCGACGGCCACCGGCAGTGAGCGCCGCAGCGGCGCGTGGGCCTGGCCCCCGAACGGCCCCAGAATGCCCGCTGCCGTCAGGGACGGCTGTGGCGCATGCACCTGGGCAGCGACCGCGACGCCGATGGTGGCGGCCCCGGCCACGATGAGAAGGACACCGGCCACCCCGGCAACGCGGGCACGGAGGCTGACCTTGCCCGGCGGGGGGGCGTACCCGGCCTGCGGCCAGGACATGACCACGCGGAACCCGGCTATGCGCCGCCAGTTCCCATCCCCCGACATGGTCACCTCCTTACTTCCCCGGGGTGTTCTGCTCGCGTAGCCTGATATTCCAATGATCAAGTCATTGCATGTCTGTGCCGTCCATGGGCTTTACCTTCGCATCTGCGGGGCGCATGAGGAGGCTCCATGAAGCTGCGCACAATCATCGCGGGAACGGGGCCCAGCGCGATGTTGAGGGTCATTGGCTGCGGCGCCATGGCCGTATTCGCTTCCGCGGCAATCTCGGCCTGCTCGGGGTCAACGCCACCGGCCGCATCGGCTTCATCCTCACTTCCAGCCGCCGCGGCATCACCGGGCAGCACCGTAAGTCTCCCCGCCAACGAGAGCGGTACTCCTACGCCCACCCCGACCCCGACCCCGACGCCCACGCCGACCCCGACACCCACTCCGACGCCTACCGCGACGACGCCCACCGCTGCGCCGGCCACCGGCGGCGGAGGCACAGCCGGACTCCAGGACGCCACGCTCTTCATCATTGGCGGAGCGGCGGTCGTGGCCGGTGCCGGGGGCATCGCCTACCGCAGAAGGGCCGCCAGGAACCGCTGATGCCCGCGCACCGGGCGTTCGCGCGGCGTATCAGGCCGGCCAGGGCAGCGGCCGGTTAAGGCGGCGTTCAGGAACAGGGACGCCTATTGCCGCGTGCCCGCCGGGATGCCGTGCTCGGCGGCCAGTACGGCCTTGAGCGCGGCCGGGCCACCGCGCCTGGCCTCCAGATGACGGTCTGCGAGCGCCAGCTGGGCGGCGGCGTCGCCCGCGAAGGCGGCCACGCACCGCTCCGGCTCGATGTTGGCGAGCGCCAGGATCGCTCCCGCCGCCCCCATCGGCCCGGCCAGGGCGAGGACAGCGGACGAGCCGACGTAGGTCGCACCCGGGTAGTGGGTCAGTTCGTCAAGCAGCCGGTCGGGGTCGCCGGAGGAATCCTTGACCCCGGCTACCGGCAGGCCCGGCAGCGCCTCCACCGGGATCCCCGGCGCGGACACCCGCGGGAAGTGATACGCGAGCGCCGGATGGCCACCGGCCGCACCGGCCACCGCCTCGTAGTACCCGGTGAGGTCGCGACTGCCCGGCGGCGGGAAGGCGAGCACCGCGTCGGCGCCCGCGGCCATCGCATCCTCCGTGAGCCCAGCGGCCTGCCGCGCGGACGGCGCCCCGGTACCGGCGATGACCGGGATGGCGGGGGGCACCGCGCCCCGCACCGCCTCGATCAGGGCGACGCGCTCGGGCCAGGTCAGGGTGGCAGCCTCGCCGGTGGAGCCACACACGAGCACCGCCTGCATCCCGCGCGCCACCAGGTCACCGGCCAGCTTGCCGGTCGCGCCGGGATCGATCTCGCCGTCGTCACCGAAGATGGTCACCAGCGCGACCCCGACGCCGCGGAACACCTCGGTCGTGGCTCCCGGCCGGCCATGGCCTGCGTCGCCCTGGATGGGAGATGGTTCGTTCACGTCCGCGTCCTCCACGTCCTTCGCACTCGGCCGTCAGTGAGACTCCTTCCGATCGTATCCGCGGCTCCCCCGCCCGCCAGTGCGGCGGCAGGTGGACGTCCCGGCCAGGCTGGCGGGATGCGATGGCAGATGATCGCCCGCCCAGCCGGGCGGAATAATGCCCGCAGGAGCCTGGACGAAGGGGTGGCGGCAAGATGACGGCAGTGCGCTGGGGTGTCATCGGCACGGCGGGGATCGCGCGCAAGAACTTCCTGCCGGCGGTGCGCGAGGCGGGCGGGGAGGCCGCCGCCGTCGCGGGCCGCGACGCCGAGCGGACCAGCAGGTGGGCACGCGACAACGGCGTCGGCCGGGCCGTCGCCGGCTATCAGCAGCTGATCGACGACCCGGGGGTGGACGCCCTGTACATCCCGCTGCCGAACGCGCTGCACGCGGAGTGGACGATCCGGGCACTGCGGGCCGGCAAGCCCGTTCTGTGCGAGAAGCCCCTGACGGGCTCGCTGGCCGGGACCGAGCAGGTCCTCGCCGTGGCCCGCGAGACCGGCACCCCGCTCTGGGAGGCCTTCGTCTTCCCGTTCCACGACCAGATGCGGCGGCTCCGCGAGCTGATCGCCGGCGGTGTGATCGGGGATCTGCGGGAGATCCAGTCGAACTTCCATTTCTTCATGACCCAGCGGGACACCAACATCAGGATGTCGGCTGAGCTGGCCGGTGGGGCGCTCCTCGATGTCGGCTGCTACCCGGTCCGGCTCGCCCGCGACCTGTTCGCCGCCGGGCACACCAGTGCCTGGGCGGCCGCCGACTACGACCCCGGCGGCGTCGACACCAGCACATGGGGATGCCTCGGCTTCCCGGACGGCCGCCGCCTGCTCCTGTCGTGTGGCTTCAACCGGGCGCAGGACACGTTCAGCCGGCTGCTGGGCACCGCCGGGCAGATCAACATCACCAACCCGTTCCATCCCACCCCGCAGGACCGGTTCGAGGTCCGCGTGGAGGGCAGCGAGCCAACTGTTCACCCGGGCGCCGGGCCTAACCGGGAGTCGTTCACCCCGGCGGTCCGGCATATCCAGGCCGTGGTCAGGGGGGAGGAGGAGCCCCGCCTGCTGGCGATCGACACCTCGCTCGGCTCCGCCCAGGCGCTGGACGGCCTGGCCCGCAGCGCAGCCGCCCAGGCCGGTGTTCCCGCTCCCTGATCCGCCCGCTCCGTGATCCGGCTCGGCTGCCGCCCGGCCGGCCAGCTCAGGGCCGGGAATCCGGCAACGGCACTGCCACCGGCCGCTGCGGTGGCTACCCCTCTCCCGGGGATCCGGCTTTCTCCCCGGCCCGGTGCTTCGCTTCCCCTCCGCCGGAGGCCGCCGCCTTCTCCCCTCCGGAGGCCGCCGCCCCCGCCGCTTCCGGAGCCGCCGCTTCCGCCCCTGCGGGGGCCGCCGCTTCGGCCGGGCGCACCGAATCGCGAGCACGCTCGCCGTTCCCTGCGGCTCGGGGGCCGTCGACGGCCCAGATCCGCGCCGTCTGGTCGCCGCTGGTGGTGGCCAGCCAGGTGCCGTCCGGGGCGATCGCCACTCCGGTCACCGGGCTCTTGTGGCCGGTGAGGGTGGCCCGCAGGGTGCCGTCCGCGGCCCAGATCCGCGCCGTCTTGTCCCAGCTGGCGGTGGCCAGCCACGTCCCGTCCGGGGCGATCGCCACCGCCTGGACCACGCGCTGGAACAGGGGGGCCGCATGGCCGGTGAGCGTCGCGCGGGGGATCCCGTCGGCGGCCCAGATGCGCGCCGTCTGGTCGCCGCTGGTGGTGGCCAGCCAGGTCCCGTCCGGGGCGATCGCCACCGCCTCCGCCGAGCCGTCGTGGCCGGTGAGAATGCTCTTTGGCCGGGCGGACCGGTCAGGCGGCACCTTTTTCCACAGTGGCATGACAGCACGGTAGAGCAGGTCAG
>DATINY010000036.1:0-3340 GCA_035473755.1 Streptosporangiaceae bacterium | reverse complement strand
GCATCCACCACCCGATCAGCGTGGACCGGCGGATCGAGCTCGCCGCGGCCCGGGGCCTGTCCCGGCTGTCCAAGTGGCGCTGGTACTCCTTCGTCCGGATGCAGGCCCGGGTCGCCCGGCGGTGCGGCCCGATCCTGACCGGGTCACGGTCCTCCCGCGACGACATCTGCCGCGACTTCCGGGTCCAGCCCGGAAGCGTCCGGGTCATCCCGCTCGGCGTCGACACCCGCCTGTTCCATCCCCGCTCATCCCGGATACCCGGCCGGGTCGTGGCCGTGGCCAGCGCCGACTCACCGGTGAAGGGGGTCGGGACGCTGCTGCAGGCGTTCGGCAAGCTGGTAGCCGAACGGGAGGCGCAGCTGATCGTGGTGGCCGGCCGGCGCCCGGCGGCCCGACCGAGCGCCTCGCCAGCGAGCTCGCGCTGGGCGAGCGGGTGCGCTTCGTCCACGGCATCAGCGACACCGCGCTGGCCGAACTCGTGGCAAGCGCGGAGATCGCCGTGGTGCCCTCCCTCTACGAGGGCTTCTCGCTGCCCGCAGTGGAGCACATGGCCTCGGGAACCCCGCTGGTGGCGAGCCGGACCGGCGCGCTGCCGGAGGTGACCGGCGACGCCGCCCTGCTGGTGGAGCCCGGTGACGCCGAGGAACTCGCCGCCGCGCTGCGCGGCCTGCTCGACTCACCCGCGGAGCGGGACCGGCTCTCCGCCGCCGCCTGGCAGCGGGTGCAGGAAAGGTTCACCTGGTCCGCCGTGGCCCGCGCCACCGTGGCCGAATACGAGCGTGCCATCACTGCCCAGCGGCGGCCGGGCGGGCAGGACGGGACTGGTCAACAGAACCGGGCAGCCGAGCAGGCCAGCAACGGTGACCAGGACCGCACCGGTGAGCAGGACCGCACCGGCGAGCACGCCCGCAGCGATGAGCTGGACCTCCACCGGCCGGAGCCGAAGGGGGCCGGCCAGTGCTGACCGTGGACTTCCGCCGCTTCCCGGTCGGGCCCGGTGACCGGGTGCTCGACCTCGGCTGCGGCGGCGGGCGGCACGCCTACGAGGCCTACCGGCGCGGCGCCGGTGTGGTCGCCTGCGACGCCGACCTGGGCGAGCTGCGGACGGTGGCGGACATGGCGGCCGCCATGCACGAGGCCGGAGAGGCACCGGCCACGGCATGCGCCCGGCCGGTGGCAGGAGATGGCACCCTCATGCCGTTTGGCAGCGAGGTGTTTGACCGGGTGATCGCGGCCGAGGTGCTTGAGCACATCGGCGACGACCAGCGGGCCCTGAACGAGATCGCGCGGGTGCTGCGCCCGGGCGGCCTGCTGGCGGTGACCGTGCCGGCCTGGCTGCCGGAGCGGATCTGCTGGCGGCTGTCGGATGACTATCACAACGTCCCCGGCGGCCACGTCCGCATCTACACCCGGCCCGAGCTGGAGGCCAAGCTCCGGCGGGCGGGGCTGACGGTGGGCGGCCACCACCACGCGCACGGCCTGCACTCGCCCTACTGGTGGCTCAAGTGCGCGGTCGGGGTGGGCGACGACGATCACCCGCTGGCGCGCGCCTACCACCGGCTGCTGGTGTGGGACATCATGAAGCGCCCGGCCGCGACCCGGGTGGCGGAACGGGCACTGAACCCGCTCATCGGCAAGAGCCTGGTGCTCTACGCCCGCAAGCCCGTCCCGGCGGCCGGCACCGGCCACGGGGACACCGGTCGCGGAGACGCCGCCGCTGGCCGCGGCGCGGGCCGCCTGGAGGGCGCGCATGCCGGTGCGTGAGAACCCGGCCCAGGTCGGGCCGGCGCCGCGCGCGCCTGCCACCGCCGGGCACGCCACGCACCCCCCGCCCCCCGTCCCCCCCGTCCCCGCCGTGCCCGGCGTGCTGACCGCGGCCGACATCCTGGCCACCGGGGAGAGCATCGTGGCGGTCCAGGAGCCGTCCGGCGCGGTCGGCTGGCCCGATGGCCACATCGACGCCTGGAACCACGTGGAGTGCGCGATGGCGCTGTCCGCCTGCGGCCTGCGCGGGCCGGCCCGGCGCGCCTACGACTGGCTCCGCGCCAGCCAGCGGGCCAACGGGTCGTGGCCGAAGAAGACGGCCGCCGGCGGCGTGGTCACCGACCCGGCCACCGAGAGCAATCAGGTCGCCTACGTCGCGGTCGGTGTCTGGCACGAGTTTCTGGTCACCCGGGATGCGGCGTTCGCGGCGCGGATGTGGCCCACCGTGCGCCGCGCCATCTCGTGGGTGCTGGCCCTGCAGACTTCCCGCGGCGAGATCGCCTGGGAGCGGGGGGCCGACGGCAGCCCGGCCCGGTACGCCCTGCTGACCGGGTGCTCCAGCATCTACCAGAGCCTGCGCTGCGCGGTGGCGCTGGCGGAGCTCGTCGGGCAGCCGCAGCCCGACTGGGAACTCGCGGCCGGCCAGCTCGGGCACGTGGTGGCGCACCACCCCGAGGCGTTCGCCGACAAGAGCCAGTTCTCGATGGACTGGTACTACCCCGTCCTCGCCGGGCCGGTGCGCGGACCGGACGGGGCGGCCCGGCTGGCCGCGCGCTGGCCCGACTTCGTGGTCCCGGGCCTCGGCGCCCGCTGCGTCAGCGACCAGCCCTGGGTCACCGGCGCGGAAACCTGCGAGCTCGTGCTCGCACTGGACGCGAACGGCGACCACGGCCGGGCCGTGGAGCTGTTCGGCGACATCCAGCACCTGCGGGATGCCGGCGGCGGCTACTGGACCGGGTGGCAGTTCGTGAACCGGGCCCACTTCCCCGCCGAGCACAGCAGCTGGACGGCGGCGGCGATGATCCTGGCCGCCGACGCGCTATCCGGGGCGACCGGCGGGGCGGGCCTGTTCCGCACGGCCGGGGCAGGCCGCGCGGTGCTCCCGCCGGCCGACGCCGACGCTTGTGGCTGCGCCCTGCCCGCCCCTGGCTGACCACGCCGAACGCCGGGCGAAACCGCCGGCCCGGCCACCCGCCGGCCAGCCATACCGGGGGCAGAGCGAGGGCGGATACCTGGCCTATCCGGATGGGGACTGGCAACCTGGACGCCGTCAATGCGAGCATGCAGGTGTGGAGGGGGGCCGGGGACAGCGGCCTCATGACAGCCCATGGTCATTCTTGCCATCTTCGTCGCCGTCATCTTCTCCGTCGTAGTCGTCACGGCGATCGTGAGCGCCAGGAGAGCCGGGAACAAGACCGAACCTGCCGCTGACCAAGACGTTGAGCGCATACAGGCGCCGCAGCCCCCCCGCTCCCCGCGGTCCTCGCGATCATCGAATGGGGAGCGCCAGGCAGTGTCCCTGCCCGTCGACGCGACGGTCACCTTCGCCGACGAGCGCCGCTCCGCGGGCATCGAC
>DATINY010000035.1:0-6756 GCA_035473755.1 Streptosporangiaceae bacterium | reverse complement strand
TGGTGCCATCGCGGCGATGGCCAGGTTGACCAGGAAGCTGAACGCCAGGATCGCCCATGGCAAGGCCACGTACGCAAGGCGGTCCACCAGGTGGTAGCGGGCGACGTTCACTAGCGTGTTCATGCGCTCACCTTCTCGTCGGCGGGGCTGCTGGCCGCGTGGAACAGCAGCTGCTGCAGCGACAGGGGTTCCAGGCTCAGGTGCAGCGCGCGGGCACGGGCCTGCGCGGCGGCCTCCAGCGGGCCGGCCACCGTGACCGAGGCGCGCGCGCCGAGCCGCTGCCGGTGCCAGACCGGGCGGTCCGCCACGAACTCCTCCACGGCCGTGGCCGCGCCGCTCACCGTCATGGCGGTGCCGCGGACGTCGTCGGCGGGCGCGTCCAGCACCACCCGCCCGCGGTCGAGCATCACCACGTGCTCCAGCAGGTCCGCCACCTCGTCGATGAGGTGAGTGGACAGCACGACGGTGCGCGGATGCTCGGCGAAGTCGGCCAGCAGCCGGTCGTAGAACAGCTGGCGGGCCACCGCGTCCAGGCCGGCGTAGGGCTCATCGAACACCGTCAGCTCGGCGCGGGCCGCCAGCCCGATGACGATCCCGACCGCCGACCGCATGCCGCGTGAAAGCTTCCTGATCCGCCGCTGCAACGGGAGGTCGAAGTCGGCGAGCAGCTGCTGGGCCAGTTCCTCGCTCCAGTTCGGGTAGAACCACGAGGCCACCCGGATCGCATGGCGCACGCGGAGGTCCGGGTAGGCCTGTTCCTCGCGCACGAACACCATGCGGCGCAGCACGGCCTCGTTCTCCGCCGGGGCTTCCCCGAACACGGCGATGGTGCCACTGGTGGGGAACTCCTGCCCGGCCACGATGCGCATCAGGGTGGTCTTGCCGGCGCCATTGCGGCCCAGCAGCCCGGTCACGGTGCCCGGCTCGACCGCGAGCGAGACGTCCTCGAGCGCGGCCTGGTCGCGGTAGCGGCGGCCCAGCGCCGTCGCGGAGATCACCGGGGTCATGGCGTGTCGCCTCCGTTGTGCCAGCTGGATCCCTGGATCAGGGACACCAGCGTGTCGGTGTCGATGCCCAGCCGCTTGGCCTCGGCCAGCATGGGGTCGAGATACTGCTCGGCGAACCGCCGACGGCGGCCGGCGCGCAGCCGCTCCCGCGCGCCGGAGGCGACGAACATCCCGATGCCGCGGCGCTTTTCCAGCACCGCCTCGTCCACCAGCACGTTGATCCCCTTCGCCGCGGTGGCCGGGTTGATGCGGTAGAAGGCCGCCAGCTCGTTGGTCGACGGCACCCGTGCGCCCTCGGCCAGCACGCCGTCGACGATGTCGTCGGCCAGCTGCTCGGCGATCTGCACGAACAGCGGCGTCCCCTCGTCCAGCGGCGGCACCCGCACCTCCCGGTTAGGTGGTTCATTACTTGAGTAATGTACCAATATGGTTCCGGGCGGTCAAACCGCCACCGGCGGCAGCACGGGGCACGCCGGCACCCGGCACCAAAGTGCATCCGCCCGCGCCCGGGGTGTCTGTGGGCGGAAGCCCACACGGGGCAGCGGTCCCGGTTAAAGTTGGCTCCCGTGCGGCTCGTTATCGCCCGGTGCAGCGTGGACTATGTCGGCCGGCTCACCGCCCACCTGCCGTCGGCGCTGCGGCTGCTGATCGTCAAGGCAGACGGCTCCGTGCTGGTGCACTCCGACGGCGGCTCATACAAGCCGCTCAACTGGATGTCGCCGCCGTGCCGGCTGGAGGAGTCACCCGGCGCGTGGCGGGTGGTGAACAAGGGCGGTGAGGAGCTGCTGATCACGATCGAGGAGATCCTGCACGACTCCAGCCACGAGCTCGGAACCGATCCGGGGCTGGTCAAGGACGGCGTGGAGGCACACCTGCAGGAGCTGCTCGCCGCCCAGATGGGTGTCCTGGGCACCGGCTGGCGGCTCGTGCGGCGCGAGTACCCGACCGCCATCGGGCCGGTCGACCTGATGTGCCGGGACTCCGAAGCGGTGGCGGTGGCGGTCGAGGTTAAACGGCGGGGAGAGATTGACGGCGTCGAGCAACTCACCCGTTACCTAGAATTGCTCAACCGTGATCCGCTGCTCGCCCCGGTACGCGGCGTGTTCGCCGCCCAGGAGATCAAGCCACAGGCCCGGGTGCTGGCCGAGGACCGGGGCATCCGGTGCGTGACCTTGGACTATGACACAATGCGAGGTATCGGCGATGCTCGCCTCCGGCTGTTCTAGCCGCAAGTATCAGTTCTCATCCCAATTGTCCGCGGTGCTGCACTCCACTCCCGGTACGATGCGTCGTTATGGGTGCTGAAGATTACGGCAGCTCGCCTCTGCCGGTCCGCACTACCCGCTATCTCCGGCCGGGTCGTCACTCCAGCCCGCACCAGCTGTCCTTGCCGGCGGAAGTCCCCGCGCTCGTGCTCGCCGTCCCCGGATCCGCGAGCCCGGCCAGCGACCAGATCGCCGCCGAGATCGCGGCCAGCGCCGGCAACTCCTGCCGCGGCGCCAGGGTCGACTTTGGCTATACCGACGGCAGCGAGAACCGCCTCAGCGACCTGCTGGCCGGGCTGCGCAGCCAGGACGGCCGCCCCCCGGCGGTCGTTGTGCCGCTCCTCACCTGCGCCTACCCGGAAGTGGACCAGGCGATCACCGCCGCCGTGGCGGCCGCAGACGTGCCGATCCTGGTGGGCGGGCATCTCGGCCCCCACCCGTTCCTCGCCGAGGCGATGCACGCGCGCCTGTCCGAGGCCGGCCTCGCCCGGATCGGGCGGGCGGGCCGGATCAGCATCGTCACCGCCGCGGACGGGGTTATCGTCGGTGCCGCCGGTGACCCGGAGGAGGCGATCCAGATCGCCGGCGTGGTCGCGGTCCTGCTCGCGTCCCGGCTCACGATCCCGACCGTGCCCGCCCCGCTCGACAACCCCGGCGCGCTCAGGTACGCGGCGGAGCAGCTGCGGGCGGCGCAGGTCACCCGGGTGGCGCTGGCCCCGTGCGTGGTAGGCCCGGAGGTACCGGCGCACACCATGGCGGCCATCGCCGCCACCGGCCTGGAATGCGCGCCGCCGCTCGGCGGCTACCCGACGATCGGCCATCTCGTCGCCATCCGTTACGGTGCCGCCCTGGAGGACCCGCAGCTGGCCGACGTGCCCGGCTGACCCCTCACCCGCGGGCCGGCCGCGCCGGCCTGGCCCACGGCTACCGGGGCCCTGCCCCGGGCGCCCGGCTGAGGACGCCGGTGTTGACGGCGCGGGCCCGCGCGGCGAGGCCGGGGACCTCGACCACGGTGATCCCAGTCCCGCGGAGCAGCGCCGCTCCCCCGCCGGGTGCGAACACGGGCGGCTCCAGCCAGGCGATCACCACCCGGCGCAGGCCCGCCCCGATGATGAGTTCCGCGCACGGGCGCGGCCGGGAGGCGCGGAAACGGCACGGCTCCAGCGAGCTGTACAGCGTCGCTCCGCCCAGCCGCGGATCGGCCGGGTCGAGCTTCGCCAGCGCGGCCTCCTCCGCATGGTCGTGCGGGCCGCCCTCACGCGAGTAACCGGTGGCCAGCGGCGAGCCGTCACCGGCGACCACGACCGCCCCCACGGCGAACGCCGTCGCCGACGGCGGGCAGCGCCGGGACAGCTCGATGGCCTCGCCCAGCCAGCCACGGTCGGCCCCGGTCGCCTCGCCCGCCGGGCCGGGCGCACCGTGCCCGGGCACTGGCTCAGCCATCCCCGGGCCCGGCCGCCGGGGCCGCCAGCAGGTACCGGAGCAGGACGACGGCATCCAGGCGGCGGACCTCGGCCAGGTCCATCGGGTGCGACGGCCCGAACGGGTACCGGCCGGGTGCCGCGAACCGGGGAGCGCCGGGGTCGCCGACGAAGAACGGCGCCATCACCAGCTGCAGCTCGTCGACGAGCCCGCCGGTCAGGAGCTGCCGGCCAAGGTCCGCCCCGCCCTCGGCCATGAGGCGGCGGACTCCCCGTCGGGACAGGTCCGCCAGCACCGCGGCCAGCGCCGGCCGTCCTCCAGCGCCCGCCCCGTCCCCCACGGCCACCACCTCGGCCACACCGTCAAGCCGGCGGCGGGCCCCGGCCGCCGCCGGGCCGGCGCAGTAGACCAGCCGGGCCGGTCCGGGGCCCGAATGGCCGACGGCGTCAGCGAAGAACCGGGCGCCCGGGTCGAGGTCGCCGGTGGCGGTCAGGGTGACCCCGATGGGGTGCTCGGGCTGGCCCCGGCCGGCGCGGGCCGCGCGCCGCTCCGGCGAGCGGATGAGGAGCCGGGGGTCATCGCGCCGGATCGTCCCCGCCCCGACCATGATCGCGTCGCTGCCGGCCCGCTCCTCGTCCACCCGGTCCAGGTCGGCGTCGCCGGACAGCACCAGCCGCCCGGGCCCGGCCGAATCAAGGCAGCCGTCGACCGACATCGCGCAGCTGAGCAGCACATACGGGCGTTCGGTCACCACGTTCCGCTCCGGGTCCGTCGGCGCCTGGCCGGGCGGCGGGCGCAGGCTCCCCCCACGGTAGCCGAGGGCCGGCCCGAGGCCGGCCCGGCCGGCGACGTGGGCCCGGGAGAGCGTCTCGCGGTGCCCGGCCACCCAATGATTTACTGACTCTCGCAGCGCCGGCGGGTGTCACAGTAAGGGCGAGGGCGATGAACACGGTGTGGACGCATGGGCAGGCCAGGCAGACGGAGACCTTCGATTCGGTCAATCCCGCCACCTCCGAGGTGATCGCCACCTTCCCGGTCCACGGCCGGGCCGAGGTCGACGCGGCCGTCGAGCGGGCCCGGGAGGCCGCGGCCTGGTGGTCCGGGCTGGGCTGGAAGGAGCGGCAGACGAGGCTGCTCGCCTGGAAGTCCCACCTGATCCGCTACATCGGCCGTCTGGCTGAGCTCATCCACAACGAGACCGGCAAGCCGCTCGCCGACGCCCAGCTGGAGATCTTCCTGGCGGTCGTGCACATCGACTGGGCGGCGCGCCACGCCCGCCGGGTGCTCGGCCCGCGCCGGGTGCGCAGCGGGATCCCGGCGATCAACCTCGCGTCCTCGGTGGAGTACGCCCCGCTC
Source organism: Streptosporangiaceae bacterium (assembly GCA_035473755.1). Lineage (GTDB taxonomy): Bacteria > Actinomycetota > Actinomycetes > Streptosporangiales > Streptosporangiaceae > UBA9676. Next base: position 1,706 of record DATINY010000035.1, on the reverse strand, counting down.
GGGGTCATCGGCGTGATCGGACCGTGGAACTACCCGGTCTTCACGCCGATGGGCTCGATCGCCTACGCGCTGGCCGCGGGCAACGCGGTCGTGTTCAAGCCGAGCGAGCTCACGCCCGCGACCGGCGGCTGGCTGGTCAGCTCGTTCGCCGAGGTGGTGCCCGAGCACCCGGTCCTGCAACTGGTCACCGGCGCCGGCGGGACCGGCGAGGCGCTGGCCCGCAGCGCCGTGGACAAGATCTCGTTCACCGGCTCCAGCGCCACCGCACGCAAGGTGATGGCCGCCTGCGCGGACAACCTCACCCCGATGATCGCCGAGTGCGGCGGGAAGGACGCCTTCCTGGTGGCGGCCGATGCCGACCTGGACGCCGCCGCGGACGCCGCCGCCTGGGGCGCGGTGTCCAACGCGGGCCAGACCTGCATCGGGGTGGAACGGGTCTACGTGGTCGATGCGGTGTACCACACGTTCCTGGAGAAACTGGCGGAACGGATGGCCGGGGCGCGCCCCGGGGACGACCGCGAGTCCGCCTACGGCCCGATGACCCTCCCGGCCCAGGCCGACGTCGTCGAGGACCACATCGCCGACGCGCTCGCCCGGGGCGGCCGGGCGGTGATCGGCGGCATGCAGAGCGTCCGGCGGCCGTACGTGGACCCAGTGATCCTGGCCGACGTGCCCGAGACGAGCATGGCGGTGCAGGACGAGACGTTCGGCCCCACGCTGACCGTGACCAGGGTGGCGGACCTGGACGAGGGTGTGGCGCTGGCCAACTCCAGCCGCTACGCGCTGGGGTCCACCGTGTTCGCGGGCAGCAAGAAGCGGGCCATGGCGGCCGCGCGGGCGATGCGCAGCGGCATGACCGCGATCAACTCGGTGATCGGGTTCGCGACCGTGCCCGCGCTGCCGTTCGGCGGGAACGGCGACTCCGGTTTCGGCCGCATCCACGGCCCCGACGGGCTGCGCGAGTTCACCCGGGCCAAGGCGATCACCAGGGTCCGGATGCGTTCACCACTCAACCTGACCACCCTCGGCCGCAGCAGCAAGGACATGAAAAGGCTGCTGTCGGCCGCCACCTTGCTGCACGGCAAGCGCTACCGCTGAGGCCAGGCCGCCCCGGCCGTTCCGGGGCGATTACGGCTTGCGGCCTGCCCCGCCTTAGTTGGCCAGCTCGCGGCCGGCGGGGAGGTCACCGGCGCCGGCCCGCCACCGCTAATCGACGTGCGGGGTGCTGGCCGGGTCGAGGCCGTGGACGATCCGCCGCCGGATGGCTGGGTGGATGTCGTAGTCATCAATCCGGACGGGTGGAATCCAGGCCACCTCGGACGCCTCGTCGCTGGTGGTCAGCTTCCCGCCGATGACCCGGCCGGCAAAGCAGGTGTTCACGGGCTGGCGCACCTCGCCACCGTCGTAGGCGATCACATGCGCCGGGTCACTGAATACCCCCACCAGAGCAGTGATCTCAATGTCCAGCCCGGTTTCCTCGTGGCACTCGCGCACCGCGCACTGGGTGAGCGTTTCGTTCTTTTTCAGCCCGCCAGTAGGGATCGTCCACCGGCCCGAATCGGAACGGCGCAGCAGCAGCAGATCGCCCGCGCTGTTGCGGACGATCACGCTGGCGGACGGTTTGCGGCTGGTCGGCTTGGGCGCGGCCGGGTCATGCCAGTAATCCACCCGGCGCGGCCGACCTCGTTTCCTTTGCTTGCTCACGC
>DATINY010000034.1:0-5605 GCA_035473755.1 Streptosporangiaceae bacterium | reverse complement strand
GCCTGATCCACAGGTCCGCAGTCTTGAGTCGGTCCGTAGGCCGGGTCCTGTTCAAGCGTCTCGCGGCCGGTCCAATCTGGGCGAGGCGGCGTTGCTGCTGGCCGCCCCTCGACGCGTCCTACGGCGCCTCCAAGGCCGCGGAATGGTCGCTGACCAACGGCGTCCGCCTTGAGCTTCACCACCAGGGCACCCTGGTGGTCGCCGTCCATGCCGGTTTCATCGACACGGACATGGCGGCGCTGGTCAACGCACCCAAAGACAGCCCGGAATCGGTCGCCCAGCAGGTCTTTGACGCCGTCGAGGCCGGGCAGGTCGAGGTGCTCGCGGACGAGCGGACCCGGACCGTCAAGGCACAGCTGTCGCGCGATCACGAGCTGATCTACCCGCCGGTCCAGGAATTCTGGGACGCCGCGGTGGGGGGCACCAGTTAACGGGTGCCGGCACGACGCCCGTCACCGCGGATGAGCCGACCGCGCCATCGAGGGCGGCCAGGTAGCGAACGGCCCCTACCGCCGACGGCCGCGGCCGTCAGGCGATCAGGCGGTCGACGAGGAGCAAGGCCCCGATAATGATCATCGCGGCTCCCGAGAACCGGGTGACGGCACGCGCGGCGGCCGGGCGGGCGTGCAGGATCTTCCGGGCGAAGGATCCCAGGCAGAAGTAGAACGCCGCGCAGGTGAACATGAACACGAGGCCGAGAAAACCGAGCTGACCAGCCAGCGGCCAGCTCCAGCGCGGGCTGGTGAACTGAGGGAGCAGCGCGAGGAAAAGCAGCAGGCCCTTGGGGTTGAGGCCGCTGACGCCGATGCCCCGGGCGAGCGTGCCCAGGCCGGTGCGGGCCGGGACCGCCGTGTTGCCCGGGACGGCCGTGGCGCCCAGGTCCGAGGGTCTCGCGACCGTCGTGGTCCCGTGCCACATCAGGTACAGACCGCCGGCGACGGTGAGCGCGGAGAGGAACGCCGGGGTCCTGGCGACGAGGGCTCCGACACCGGCCGCAACGACGACGGTCATCGCGGCGTAGCCGAGCACGATGCCACCGACGGCCGGAAGGACGGAGCGGCCGCGCAGTCCGGCGCTGACGGTGAAGGCCCAGTCCGGGCCCGGCACGATGACGAGCAGGAAGGCGATCGCCCAGAAGGCGGCGATAGAACTGGCGGCCATGGGCAGTTCTCCCTCAAATGAGGCAGTTAAGGGGAAGCTATCCTCAATTAGCCGGAATGTGTTACCAAATACTGTTGCCATGGCGCTATCAGGTGGAAGTATCAACCACATGGACGCCGTGGACCGCAAGATCCTTGCCGTGCTCCAGGAGAATGGGCGCCTGACCGTCACCGAGCTGGCGGCGCAGATCGGCCTCAGCGTCTCCCCCTGCCACCGGCGACTGCGGGAACTGGAGCGCGGCGGCGCGATACGCGGCTACCGCGCGGTGGTGGATGCCGAGGCCCTGGGCCTCGCGTTTGAGGCGCTCGTCTTCGTCACCATGCGCCAGGCGGACCGGGATACCGTCTTGAGCTTCGAGGAAGCGATCGCTGCCATCCCGCACGTGGTACAGGCTCAGCGGCTGTTCGGTGACCCCGACTACCTGTTGCGGGTCGTCACTACCGATCTGGCCGCATACCAGCAGCTGTACGACGACAGGCTGATCGCGCTTCCCGGGGTCCAGCGCATGGCTTCGACGCTGGTGATGAAGCGGGTGGTTCACGACCGGCCGCTGCCCGCATAGCTGCCCTCAGAACCTGTGACCACCGCTGGCAAAATTTGGTCATCACCAGCGTCAGCAGACGATCAAGCTGCCGATCGGCCCGGCCGCGGCCAGTTAGCCTATGCCCGTAGACACGGGCAGCGCGGGGATCCGCCTGCCTTCGCCGGGTGCTCGCTGGCTGATCGCGCCGGCACGCAGCGCCACGCCAGTGCCGGGGGAGGAACAGCTCATGGGCGACAGTCATCCCGGCCGGCCGGGCCAGGCCGGGCCAGAGGCCAACAGCGCCGGACCGACCGGCGAGGAGCGCGCGGCCGCGGCCACCGTCCTCCAGATGATCTGGGGCATCCACATCTCGCGGGCGGTCTACGTGGCGGCCGAACTGGGCCTCGCGGACCTCATGGCGGACGGCCCACTGACCGCGGACCAGCTGGCCCGGGCCACCCGGGCGCACGGGCCGTCGCTGTACCGGGTGCTGCGGTTGCTGGCGTCGCTGGGCGTGCTGACCGAGCACGAGAACCGTTCGTTCAGCCTGACGGTGCTGGGCGAACGGCTGCGCACCGACGTCCCGGCCTCGATGCGGTCGTGGGCGATGCTGGTCGAGTCCCTCGGCGGTGTCCAGTCGTTCGGCCCCATCATCGAGACCGTCCGGACCGGTAAGCCCGGCCTCGACATCGCCTACGGCATGGGCATCTTCGAGTTCCTCTCCCACCATCCCGAACTGGCGCGGGGATTCCAGGCCGCGATGTCCGAGCGGACCGAGGCGTTCGCCCCGAGCGTCGCCAGCGAATACGACTTCTCACCGATGCGCACCGTGGCCGACATCGGCGGCGGGAAAGGCACCCTGCTGGCTGCCGTCTTGCGGGCGAATGGCCACCTGCGCGGTGTCCTGTTCGACCGGCCAGCGGTGACGGCCGGCGCCGCGGATGTGCTTGAGTCTGCTGATGCGGCCGATCGCTGCAAGATCGTGGGCGGCGACTTCTTCGAAGGCGTGCCGGCGGGCGCGGATGGCTACATCCTGGCCAACGTGCTGCACGACTGGGATGACGCGCGTGTCGTTGAGATCCTGGGCAACTGCCGCCGGGCCATGGCCGGAGATGGCCGGGTCCTTATCGTTGAGCGCCTGATTGCCGATGACCCGGCCGCCGCGGTGCCGGTACTGCTGAGCGATCTGAACATGATGGTCTTCACCGGCGGCCTGGAACGGACCAACGCCGAATATGGCGAGCTACTGACCAGGGCGGGCCTGAAACCTGGCCGGGTGCAGCCGGTTGCGGCTCCCTACGGGATCATCGAGGGGCTCGCCTCCTGACCGGATCAGGACTGGCTGATCCCGGCCTCGGGCTGCTGCGCCGCCGCCTGGCGCCCGGCTGCCGGGCGATGTGTCCTGGCGTACCGGTGCGGCAATAGCATGCTGTGGTGGAGGCCGGGGTGATCAGGTCCAGGCGGTACACGGCAGCGGCCCTGTTGATCGGATCCGCGGTGTGTGCCGCCGACGCGGCTTCCAAGGTCGTGGCCGTGGCCCACCTGACCTCCGGCCGCCAGGTGGTCCTGCTCGGCGGGTTGCTCACGTTGCGCCTTTACCGCAACCCAGGTGCCGCCTTCAGCTTCGGCCCCTCGTACACGGTGATCTACGCGCTGATCGCGGTGGGGGTGCTCGTCGGGATCATCCGCGTTTCCGGCCGATTGCGGAGCTGGCCGTGGGCGGTCGCCCTGGGGCTGCTCCTCGGCGGCGCGGCCGGTAACCTCGTGGACCGGCTCTTCCGGTCACCCGGCCCGCTGCACGGCGCCGTCGTGGACTGGATCAAGCTGGCGTACTTCCCACCCGTATTCAACGTAGCGGACTCGGCGATCACCGTCGGTGCCGTCCTGCTCGTCCTGGCCAGCGTTAGCGGATGGCGGCTGGACGGCGGCAGGTCCCGGTCCGGTGAGAAGATGCGGCCCGCCGCTGCAGACGGCCCCCGCCAGGCTGAGCCCGGCGGCTAGGCTGCCCACCGCCGAACGGCCGGGAGGGCCACCGGATGTGCCAGCAGCCGGCCACCACGCATCCGCCCTCTCGGCCGTGACCTCAGGAAATCCGGCCCGGCGATCCCTGGGCCTCGATCCGGTTGTGGCCGGGCGCCGCAGTTGCGGTCACGGGGCGGCGAGCAGCTTCTCGATCTCCGCAATGGCCTGGGCGTTGTCCCGGTAATGGACGGCATGCATGCCCGCCTCACGCGCACCGGCCACGCACACGCCGGTGTCATCGAGGAACACCGTCTCGTCGTGGCGGACGTTCAGGCGCGAACAGACAAGAGCGTAGATTCGCGGATCGGGCTTGCTGATCCCGGCCTCGTGCGAGTAGACGATCTCGTCGACGAGGTCTTCGAATCCGTATGCCGCCTGCTCCCGCTCCCGGGCGCCGACGAAGCTGTTACTCAAGATCCCCGTGCGGTATCGCGGGCGCAGCCCGCGGGCGTACTCGATCAGTTCCGCGTTCGCTGTGCCCAGGTACTCACGCCACATGTCGGCCATGAACGCCGCGACCTGCCGCTCGTCCAGGCCGAGGCGATCGGTGACGGCCCGGTGCACGTCGTCCAAGGTGATCGCGCCGAGAGCGCCGCCCAGCCAGACGCCGTGCATGCGTTCGCCCATCTCCCCGGCAGGCAACCCGAGCCGGGTCTCCCACTGGCGGTAGACGCCGAGATCCGGGGTGATCTCCAATACGCCACCGATGTCGAACACCACCGCCCGGATCGCCACGACGGCCAGCGCCTCCTCCCGCAGGCACGGCACTCAGCTACTCCATGGTGGGGCCTTCCCCCGGGGCAAGGTCTGAACACTCGCCGGCACGGCAGGGCCGCCCTGTCAATGATCTTGCTGATGGGTGAAGCTCGTAGCCATGACTCTTAGGCGGGCCGAGCCTCCGCTGGCGGCACAGGAACGGGAAATGCTGAACAGCTGGCTCGAATTTCACCGGGACACGCTGGCGCTCAAATGCGACGGGCTGACCGCCGGCCAGTTGCGGCAGCGGACGGTACCGCCGTCCAGCCTGTCGCTGCTTGGCCTGGTCCGGCACATGGCCGAGGGCGAACGTCAGTGGTTCGCGATGGTTCTGGGCGGCGAGCAGATCCCCTACCACTACTACACAGATGACGACCCGGAGGCCGAGTTCGACGACCTTGACGACGCTGACGTGGCGGAGGCGTTCGAGACCTGGCGGTCCGAATGCGCGGCCGCGCGGGAGCGGGTGGCGGCGGCCCCGACGCTGGATGTCACAGGCATCCAGGACGGCAAGGAGTTCTCGCTCCGCTGGATCATGATCCACATGATCGAGGAATACGCGCGCCACAACGGCCATGCGGATCTGCCCCGGGAGCGGATCGACGGCACGGTGGGCGTCTGAGCCCGGGCCAGGATCAGTTCCCGGACCGGGCCGGCCGCGGATACTCCTGGCCTGAGCTGGGCCCGAGGCTGGTTCCGGCCCGCTGTCGGTGGGCCGGGCTAGCCTGGTCGGCGGGCAGGAGCCGGCGTGAGTAAGGGGAGTCCATGACCACACTGGAGAACCGGCCGAACACTGCGCTCCTCGTTGTCGACGTGCAGAACGGCGTCGTCGGGGAGGCTCACGAGCGCGACGCGGTGGTTGCCAACGTCGGCAGCCTGGTCGAGAAGGCGTGGCGGGAACAGGTCCCCGTCGTCTGGGTCCAGCACTCCGACGAGCAGCTCGCCAGGGAGAGTGACGACTGGCGGATCGTCCCCGAACTGGCTCCGGGCGATGCCGAGCCACTGGTGGAGAAGAGCTACGGCGACTCCTTCGAGGACACCACGCTGGAGACCGTGCTGTCGGGCCTCGGGGTCGGGCGGCTCGTGGTGGTTGGCGCGGAGACCGATGCGTGCATCCGCTCGACACTGCACGGCGCGTTCGTC
>DATINY010000033.1:0-28196 GCA_035473755.1 Streptosporangiaceae bacterium | reverse complement strand
GCGCGGCGGGCCGCCGATGTGATCGGGATCCCGTTCTATGTGTGGGACATGGCGGAGCGGTTCGAGCGGGATGTCGTGGCGGACTTCGTGGGGGAGTACGCCGAGGGGCGGACGCCTAATCCGTGCCTGCGGTGCAACGAGAAGATCAAGTTCGCGGCGGTGCTCGACCGGGCGGTGGCGCTGGGGTTCGACGCGGTGTGCACCGGCCATCATGCGCGGCTGGACGGGGGCCGGCTGCGGCGCAGCGTGGACACCGCCAAGGATCAGTCGTACGTGCTGGCGGTGCTGAACCGGCGGCAGCTGGACCTGGCGCTGTTCCCGCTCGGCGGGTCGACCAAGGAGGAGGTCAGGGCCGAGGCGGCGGCGCGCGGGCTGGCGGTCGCGGACAAGCCGGACAGCCACGACGTCTGCTTCATCCCCGACGGGGACACCAGGGCGTTCCTGGCCGCCCGTCTGGGCAGCGCGCCCGGGCGCATCGTGGCCGAGGACGGCACCCAGCTCGGCACGCACGATGGGACCTACGGTTTCACCATCGGGCAGCGCAAGGGGCTGCGGGTCGGCGCCCCGGCCGGCGACGGCCGGCCCCGGTACGTGCTGGACATCGAGCCGGCGTCCCGGACGGTCACCATCGGCCCGCGCGAGTCCCTCGATGTGGCCGACATCGCCGCACAGCACCCGGTGTGGACCGGATGCGAGCCGCCCGGCCAGGAACGCGACTGCCTGGTTCAGCTGCGCGCGCACGGCGAGGTCCATCCGGCCACCGCGCGCCTCGCCGGTGACCTGCTCCGGATCCGGCTGTGGGCACCCGCCCGCGGCGTCGCGCGGGGCCAGGCGGCGGTCCTCTACGACGGTGACACTGTCCTGGGCAGCGGCACGATCACCGCCACCTCCTGACCGCCGGGGCAGGGCGGCCGCCGTGCCATCGGCAGGGAGCGAAAGCATAACAACAAAAAGGTCTACCCTTGTGCCTGCCTTTCTACAGGGGTAGAGCGGTGTTGTGGGCCTGTTCAGGTTCGGGGTTATTCCGGGCACAACGGCTGGTTTAAGACGCGTCGTGGCTGGAAGATCACGTTCTTATGCGCGGGAAGCCGATCGTCCGGTGAGGACAACGCCCCTGCGGCATAGGCGGGATGCCTGTCCACCTTCTGGCCCGGGTCTTGACGGCGGTGTGACGCGGAGTAAAGATCGTCCAAAGGATGGAACCGGTTCCAGCGGCTTGTTCCGGCACGCGGGAGGTCAGATGGCGCCTTCGGGGCGGGTGACCATCGCCGATGTGGCCGCCGCGTCGGGCGTCGGGGTCGGCACCGTCTCGCGGGTGATCAACGGCGGGGCGAACGTGCGGGAGTCGACCAGGCGCAGCGTGCTGACCGTCATCAAACAGCTCGGGTACCGGCCGAGCTATCTGGCCGCGTCGCTGTCACGGGGCACGCCGCGGACGATCGCCATCGTGGTGCCGCATCTCACCACGCCGTCGGCGGTGATGCGGCTGGCCGGCGCCTTAACGGTCCTCGATGAGCAGGGTTACGACACCGTGGTGTGCAACGTCGACACTCCGGGACAGCGGAATCACCACCTCACCGCGCTGACCAGCAGGTACCGGGTAGACGGCGTGATCGTCGTCTCGCTCCGGCTGTCCCGGCAGTGGCTGGCCTCGTTCCGGCGGGCCGGGGTGCCGCTGGTGGCCGTCGATGCGGCGCTCACCGGCGTCCCGCACACGGTCACCGATGACGTCGCGGGCGGCCGGATGGCGACCGAGCACCTGCTGTCGCTCGGGCACCGGCGGATCGGCTTTGTCGGCGACAGGCACCTGACCGCGCGCACCGACCTGGGTTTCACGGCGTCGCAGCAGCGGCTGTGCGGATACCAGCAGGCGCTGCAGAACGCCGGCCTCGAATACGACACCGGCCTGGTGCGGCGCGGCCCGCATGGGGCGGCGAACGCCGAGGAGCTCGCCGCCGAATTGCTCGCGCTGCCCGACCCGCCCTCGGCCATCTTCGCAGCGTCGGATACGCAGGCGATGGGGGTCCTCGCCGCGGCCGACCGGGCCGGCCGGCGGGTTCCAGGCGAGCTTTCCGTGATCGGCTTCGATGACATCGAGTCCGCGATGCTGCTCGGACTCAGCACGGTGCGCCAACCGCTGGAGGACAGCGGCGCCGAGGCGGCGCGCCGGTTGTGTGGGCTGCTGCGGGGCGGGCCGATCGGCCCGCTGCGGCAGCAGCTTCCGCTGGAGGTCGTGCACCGCTCGAGCACAGCACGCCTGCGTGGGTCCGGGCCGTCTCCGGCCGGCGTCTGCGCCGGGAGTGCCGCGCACATGACGGAGGTCGGCGCGGCCGGAAGAACCTAGTGTCGCGCCCGGGTGACCTGGGCGCCGGATGGAGGGATGATGGCTGACAGCGGTGGCAGAACCGTGTCGCGGCGGCCCTGGAGACGGGGTACCCTCCGGCACGCGTCCCGGCTGAGGTCTCTTAGCGCCGGCGTGGCCAGCCTAGCCCTGGCCTCCACGGCGCTCGCCGCCTGCGGCTCGAGCGGCGGCGGCGGTGGCGTCACGCTCAACTTCTACAGCTTCGACGACCCCTCGGGCGCCGTCGCGACGGCGGTCACCAACTGCAGCAAAGCGAGCGGCGGCAAGTACACCATCACCTACAACAAGCTGCCGAAAGCCGCCGACGACCAGCGGCTGCAGCTGGCGCGGCGGCTGGCCGCGGCCGACGCCTCGATGGACATCCTCGGCCTGGACGTGACCTGGGAGGCGGAGTTCGCCGAGGCGGGCTGGATCCTGCCCTGGACCGGAACGTTCAGGGACCAGGCGGAGGCGGGCACCCTGAAGGTCCCGCTGCAGACCGCCACCTGGAAGGGCAAGCTCTACGCGGTGCCTTACAACAGCAACACCCAGCTCCTGTGGTACCGCTCCGACCTGGTGAAGACCCCGCCCAAGACCTGGGACCAGATGATCAGCGACGCGGAGGCACTGGCCAAGCAGGGCAAGCCACACCTGATCGAGATCCAGGGCGCCCAGTACGAGGGCACCACGGTCTGGTTCAACACCATGGTCTCCAGCGCGGGCGGGAGCATCCTGACGCCGAATGGGCAGCACGCCTCGCTGGGGTCGCCCGCGGTGGACGCTTTGAAGATCATGAAGCGGCTGGCCACCTCGTCGGCGGCCGATCCGTCGCTGCCGGTGCAGATGGAGGACCAGAACCGGCTGGCCATGGAGAGCGGCGCAGCGGTCTTCCAGCTGAACTACCCGTTCGTCTACCCGTCGATGAAGGCCGACAAGCCGGACCTGTTCAAGCACTTCAAGTGGGCCCTGTACCCGAGCGTCATCCCGGGTAAGCCCGCCCGCGTCACCATCGGCGGCATCGATCTGGCGATCAGCAAGTACTCGCCGCACCCCCAGCAGGCCTTCGCTGCCGCGCTCTGCCTGCGGGACAAGGAAAACCAGCTGAACGCGGCCATCAAGGGCGGCCTGCCGCCGACACTGGAGAGCCTGTACCACGATCCCGCGATGTTCCCTAACTATCCATTCCACGCCGACATCCTGACCGCCCTGCAGAACGCCAGCGTGCGGCCGCAGACCCCGGCGTACCAGAACATCTCCATCGTCATCTCGCACTTGGTGTCCCCGCCCGCGGGCATCGACCCGGTGCCCACCGAGCAGACGATGAGAACCCAGATCAACGAGGCGCTTCTATCGCAAGGGCTGATCCCATGAGGGCCCGGGCGGGCCGGGCGCCCCGGCCAGCCGGCGCGCGCGGAACGCACACAAGGAGATGGGGCCGATGACAACCGGAACCGATGTCGTCACCACCGCCGAGCCCAAGGTAACCGGGCGCAGAGGCCGCCCGCGGCTGTCGGAGGGGGCGCGGGCCGAGCGGCGGCTGGGCTGGCTGTTGTGCGCCCCGGCGGTGATCGTCATGATCGCCGTGGCGGCGTTTCCGATCCTCTACGCCGTATGGCTGTCGCTGCAGCGCTATGACCTGCGCTTCCCCCAGCTGGCCCACTTCGTCGGTCTGAGCAACTACGGCGCGGTGCTGTCGTCCCCGTACTGGTGGCACGCGCTCGTCGTGACGCTGATCATCACGGTGGTCTCGCTCGCCGTCGAGTTCGTCCTCGGTATGCTGCTCGCGCTGCTGATGTACCGGACGATCTTCGCCCGGGGAACGGTGCGCACGATCATTCTGATCCCCTACGGGATCGTGACCGTGGCCGCCGCTTATGGCTGGCAGTACGCCTGGACGCCGCACATCGGCTACCTGGTCGGCTCCACCAGCGCGCCGCTGACCAGCCAGGGGTCCGCGATCGCGATCATCATCCTGGCGGAGATCTGGAAGACCACGCCGTTCATGGCGCTGCTGCTGATGGCCGGGCTGTCGCTCGTGCCGGAGGACGTGCTGCAGGCGGCCAGGGTAGACGGGGCCACGGCCTGGCAGCGCTTCTACCGGGTCACGCTGCCGCTGATGAAGCCGGCCATCCTGGTGGCGCTGCTGTTCCGGGCGCTGGATGCGTTCCGGATCTTCGACAACATCTACATCCTGACCGGTGGCGGCAACGGCACCTACTCGGTGTCGATCCTGGGGTACGACAACCTGTTCCGGGCGCTGAACCTGGGCATCGGGTCGGCGATCTCCATCCTGATCTTCATCTGCGTCGCGATCATCGCCTTCATCTTCATCAGGATTTTCGGTGCCGCGGCGCCGGGCGCATGAGGAGTGAACTGATATGGCCGCCACTACCAGGCAGAAGTCCGGCTGGATCACGGCGAACTTCGTCACGATCCTGCTGGTGCTCATCCCCGTCCTGTGGATCGTCTCGCTGTCCTTCAAGAACCCCGCGACGATCGCGGCCACGGGGCGCGCCACGTTCTGGCCCACGAGCTGGACCTGGCAGAACTACAGCGGGATCTTCAACACCTCCGAGTTCACCCGGCCGCTGCTCAACTCCATCGGGATCGGCCTGATCGCGACCTTCATCTCGGTGGTGCTGGCCTCGATGGCCGCGTACGCGGTGGCCCGGCTCCAGTTCCCGGGTAAACGGGCGCTCATCGGGATTTCGCTGCTGATTGCGATGTTCCCGCTCATCTCGCTGGTGACGCCGCTGTTCAACATCGAGCGGTCGCTCGGGATCTTCAACACCTGGATCGGGCTGATCATCCCGTACATCGCGTTCGGCCTGCCGCTGGGGATCTACACCCTGTCCGCGTTCTTCCGCGAGATCCCCTGGGAGCTTGACAAGGCGGCCAAGGTGGACGGGGCCACCCCGTTCCAGGCGTTCGTCCGGGTCATCGCCCCGCTTGCGGCGCCCGGCATGGTGACCACGGCCATCCTGGTGTTCCTGTTCTGCTGGAATGAGTTCCTGCTGGCCATCTCGCTGACCTCGACGATCGCCGCGCGGACGGCGCCGGCCGCGCTGGCGTTCTTCAACGGCAGCTCACAGTTCACGGTGCCCACCGGGTCGATCTCGGCCGCCGCGGTGGTCATCACCATTCCGATCATCATCTTCGTGCTGTTCTTCCAGCGGCGGATCGTCGCCGGGCTGACGTCCGGCGCGGTCAAGGGCTAGCCGGGAACGGGATTTAAGGAGCCGACAGTGGCCGAAATCGAGCTGGACCACCTCAACAAGACCTTCCCGGACGGGGCGATCGGGGTGAACGACATCAGCCTGGACATCCGGGACGGGGAGTTCATCATCCTGGTCGGGCCATCCGGGTGCGGGAAGTCGACGACCCTCAACATGATCGCCGGGCTGGAGGACATCACCTCGGGCGAACTGCGCATCGGCGGGAAGGTGGTGAACGACAAGGCGCCGAAGGACCGCGACATCGCCATGGTCTTCCAGAGCTACGCCCTGTACCCGCACATGTCGGTGCGGGACAACATGGGTTTCGCGCTCAAGCTGGCCAAGACGCCCAAGAACGTGATCGACGAGAAGGTCAACGAGGCGGCCCGGGTCCTCGACCTCACCCCGTTCCTCGACCGCCGGCCCGCCAACCTGTCCGGTGGCCAGCGGCAGCGGGTGGCGATGGGCCGGGCGATCGTCCGCGACCCGGCCGCGTTCCTCATGGACGAGCCGCTGTCCAACCTCGACGCGAAGCTGCGCGTGCAGACGCGCACCGAGGTGTCCAGGCTGCAGAAGAGGCTGGGCACGACCATGGTCTACGTGACCCACGACCAGACCGAGGCGATGACGCTCGGCGACCGGGTAGCGGTCATGCGCCTCGGCACGATCCAGCAGGTGGCGTCGCCGCAGGAGCTGTACGACCGGCCGGCGAATCTGTTCGTGGCGGGCTTCATGGGCTCACCCTCGATGAACTTCATGTCGGGCAGCCTGGAGGACGGCAAGCTGCGCACCGTGCTCGGGGACTTCCCGCTGACCCCCCAGCTCCGGCAGACGCTGGAAGGCGCTGGGGCCGGCCGGGACGTCATCGTCGGCATCCGGCCGGAGAGCTTCGAGGACGCCTCGATCGTGCCGGCCGAGCTCAAGCCGAACGGGCTGGAGTTCAACGCCGACATCGACGTGTCCGAGTCGCTGGGCTCGGAGAAGTTCGTCTACTTCTCCCAGGAACTCGGGCAGACCCACAACGTGGCCGAGCTCGAGGAGCTCGCCCGGGACTCCGGCCGGGCGGACGCCAGTGGCGCCGCGGAGACCGTGGTCGCCCGGCTCGACCCGGCGTCGCGCATCACTGAGGGCCATGAGGCGCGGTTGTGGGTCGACGTGCGGAAGCTGCACGTCTTCGACCCGGCCACCGGCCGCAACCTCAGCCTCGGCGCCGCTGACGCTCGGGCTGGCGCCGTCGCACCGGCCGCTGCGACGGGCGCAGGCCCGGCGGATGCGGGCACAGCAGCCCCCGCGAGCGCGGCGGGCACGGCCGGGACAGAGGCGGCCGGGGCGGAAGCCCGGGCCGAGCAGGCATCCACGACGGCCGACCCGGCCGCCGGAGCAGACCCCAGTAGCGCAGGAGGCACCTGATCCCCGGCCGCTGGGGCGTGTCTCGCGCTGCATAGAGCCTTGAGACACGCCCTAACGGCCAAGCCGGCGGGGCCGGAGGTTGCGCCTCAGCTCCTCGATGACCTCGTCGTTCCACTCGTGGGTGCGCATCAGCCGGTACCGCTCCCGCGCGATGCCCATGTAGGCCTCGGCGTCGGTGCACGCGCCGACCAGGTCGGCCGCGTGCAGCATGCGCACCACCGGGGTGAACTCGTCCGCGAACCAGCGCCGGGCGACCTCGGCGCGGTCGAGGAACCGGTGCTCGTGCTGCATCAGCCGGAAGCCCCAGGCCTCGACCGCCTCGCCCAGCTCCGCGTACGACCAGGGGTCGGTGACGTTGATCTTGGCGTAGGCCTGTGCGGACAATGGGACGCGGGAGCGGAAGATCCGCTCGTAGCTCTTCGTCAGCAGGTCGCCGCGGCGCCGGATGCCCTGGGCAGGCACTGTGGTGAGGACCTCGGTCACGTAGGCGTCGATCGTCTTCTGGCCGGTCGCCATGGCGATCGACACCCGGTGGTGGCCGTCCTGCACGAAGTGCATGTCCCCGACCCGGTACACCTCGATGGGCGGGATCGACTCGCCGCGCCGCTCCGCCAGCGCCAGCCGCTCCCACCGCTCCCGCACCCGGCCGGAGGTGGGCCGGAAGTGGCGGTCGAAGTCCCGCCGCGAATCCATGGTGCCGACCACCGAGTCCAGCCGGATGGTCTGCAGCCCGAGCGGCCGCTCGCCCTTCATGCCGAGGGCTGCGATGACCTCGTCGAACGGCAGGATGAGATTGACATCGTCCGGCTCACGGAGCAGCCGCTGAGCGAGCCGGGCCATCACCTGGCGGCGCCGGACGCGCAGGAAGTCGTTCTCGACGTCCTGCCGCGGGAACCCGGTATCAGCCGGCATGGCGGGCACCAGCCGGGGATCGCCGCGCGCCGCCGCCCGGCTCGATGTCCAGCAGATGGCGCCCGACCACGTTGCGCACGATCGTGTGCCCGAGCCGGTGGACCCTGATCGGCTCGTCGTCGGGGTGGATGTGCCCGTGCAGCAGCAGCGGCGGCTGGAGCCGCCCGGCGATCCAGTTCAGGGCCTCGAATCCCTGGTGCGCCGGATCCTCGCGGTCACCGGCGCCCCGCGGCGGCGCGTGCGTGAGCAGTACGTCCACGCCGCGCCCGTCCCGCAGCTTCCGCCAGCGCGCCCGCCGCGCCAGCGAGCGGGCCCGCCGGGCCTGCTGGCGCGGCGTGTACTGGTTGGGGCCATCGCGGTAGCGGCGGGAGCCGCCGAGCCCGGCGACGCGGAGGCCGGCCACGTCCACGAGGGCCCGGTCGGCGTTGACCGCGCCGGCGGGCCAGGGCGGCCGGGCCGGCAGCCCGGCCTGAAGCATCAGCCCCGCGCGCGAGGTGCGGTAGCCGGACACGTCGGGATCGTGGTTGCCGGGCACGAACACGAGCGGTATGTCGAGCGCGTTCATCAGGTAGCCCAGGTAGTCGAAGGGAAGGTCGCCGCAGGCGACGATCAGCTGGGCCTCGCGCACCGCCCCCACGTCGGCGTACAGGGCGTTGTCCACCTCGTCGGACACCGCGAGGACGAGAACCACACTACCGATCGTACTTGGGGGGCCGGGCCAGGCCGGGCCCGCGGGCAGCCCTGGCAGGCAGGTGAATGATGGCGTGCGAGCCGGGCGGCCATCAGTCAGGGGTGTCCTACAGCCCGGCGGTCTCCCTGACGTCGAGCCCATGCTCCCGCAGCGCGGCCTCCATCCGGTAGATGTCGCTCTGCCGGACGCCCTCCGGGTGCGCTTGGGCGCCATCGGGCGGGCTGACGTCCAGCCGCTGGCAGGCGCCACAGAGCGCGTCGACGTAGGCCGCGCGGAGCGCCCGCAGCCGGAGGTTCTTGGCCGGCAGATCGGTGCGGGTCTCCATGGCCTCGAGCTGGGCCCGCAGCCTGACCAGGTTTGCCCGCACCCGCCCGATCGGCACGGAAGCGGGCGCGCGGGTCTGCTGCTCCACGATCCATTTCACCAGACGGCCCCCGCCGATCAGCGAGTACACGGCGGCTATCGGAAGCGCGATCGCCGTGAGCAGCTGGAAGGGAGGGCTCACGGGTCCAGTCTCCGCCGGGAGCATGGGAGGTAGCAAGGGCACGCGTGCCCAGACATGTGCGGCCGGCCGGGCACGGGTGCGGGGCCGGCCACGCGGGGGTAGCAAGGGCGCAGGCGGGTACGGGTACGGGCGCGGCCTGCAGTTACGGATGTGGCTTGTTGGCTGCGGGGCCGCCACGGGATCACCGCCGTAGGAGGCATATGAACGCGCACGCGGCCCGGCAGCGCTGGTGGCACGGGGCGACCCTGTACCAGATCTATGTCCGCTCCTGGCGGGACAGCGACGGGGACGGGTACGGCGACCTGCGGGGGGTGATATCGGGGCTCGACTATCTGGCGTGGCTGGGGGTGGACGGCGTCTGGCTGTCGCCGACGATGCCGTCCCCCGATCACGACTGGGGCTACGACGTCTCGGACTACCTGGCCGTCCATCCCGAGCTCGGCACCATGGACGACCTCGACGAGCTGGTCGCGCAGGCGGGCGAGCGGGGCATGCGGGTGCTGCTGGACCTGGTGCCCAACCACACCAGCAGCGCCCACCCCTGGTTCGTGGACGCCCGGTCGGGCCGGGGGGCGGCGCACCGCAGCTACTACATCTGGGCCGACCCGGCGCCCGGCGGCGGGCCCCCGAACAACTGGCGCAGCGTCACCGGCACGCCCGCCTGGACCTTCGACGACGCCAGCGGCCAGTACTACCTGCACAACTTCCTGCCCAGCCAGCCGGACCTGAACTGGCGGGAGCCGGCCGTCCACGCGGAGTTCGACGCGATCCTGCGGTTCTGGTTCGACCGGGGGATCGCCGGGTTCCGCATCGACGTCGCGCAGGGCCTCTACAAGGACGAAGCCCTGCGCGACGACCCGCCGGCGGCCGGAACGGGCCGCATGGCCGGCCGGTCCGGCCTGACCCAGGTGTACAGCGCCAACCGCCCCGAGTCGCACGGGGTGTTCCGGGACTGGCGGGCGATCGCCGAGGGCTACTCCCCGCCCCGGCTGCTGCTCGGTGAGACGTGGGTGAGCGACCTGGCCAGGATGGCCGCCTTCCACGGCCACGGCGACGAGCTCCAGCTGACGTTCAACTTCCCGGTCATCTTCGCCGATTTCACCGCCGTGGCGCTGTCCGGCGTCGTGGCCGGGACCCTCGCCGCCCTGCCCGCCGGGGAGTGCCCGGTGTGGACGGCGTCCAATCACGACATCAGCCGGTTCCCGACCCGCTGGTGCGGCGGGGACGAGGCCAAAGCCCGGCTGGCGCTGCTGGTGCTGGCGACATTGCCGGGCACTTTCGTTCTGTATTACGGGGACGAGGTCGCGATGACCGACGTGAACATCCCGGCCGGGGGGAGCCGGGACGAGATCAGTGCCGGTGTCCCGGCCGCAACGGTGCGCGACCGGGCCAGGACGCCCATGCCGTGGGACGCCTCCCCGGCGGCGGGCTTCACCGCATCCGGCGTCCGGCCCTGGCTGCCCATCGGCGAGCACGCCGGACGCAACGTGGCCAGCCAGCGGGACGACCCCGCCTCCACGCTCCGGTTCTGCCGGGAGCTGCTCGCGCTGCGCCGCGCCGAGTTCGGCGGCACGATCGCCGCCTACACGCAGCTGCCCGGCCCGCCCGGGGTCTGGGTGTACCGGGTGGGCGGCCTGGTGGTCGTGGCCAATTTCGCTGACGAGCCCGCATGCCTGGGCGAGCTGGCGGGCCCGCTGCTGCTGTCCACCAGCCGGGCCGCCGGGCCGGAGCCGGCCGGGCAGG
This sequence comes from Streptosporangiaceae bacterium, assembly GCA_035473755.1. Taxonomy (GTDB): domain Bacteria; phylum Actinomycetota; class Actinomycetes; order Streptosporangiales; family Streptosporangiaceae; genus UBA9676. The sequence continues at coordinate 17,379 of DATINY010000033.1, read as the reverse complement.
CCGGCCGGCTGGGTCCGTGGGAGGGTGTCATCGTCCGCGACGGCGGCGCGGTCACCTGAGTCCCGCGGCCGGAGGGACGGGCACCCGCAGGGCCGCCTGGTCGGTGAGCGCGATCGCCAGCTGCCCGAGCGCGGTCGGATGGAGCGGCGCCGGGTCGCCCTTGCCCTGGACGTATGGCTGGCTGGTACAGAGCTGGTGCCCGGTGAAGTCGGGCTGCGGCGAGAGGAAACCGAAGTCGGCGGCCCCCTTGGAAAGGACCGCATTGAGTGTGGCGAGCCGCGAGGTGAGGGTCGCGAGTTTGGCCGGGGTGAGGCCGGCGGGCCGCAGGCAACTCTGCTCCGGCCCGAACGGGTTGTAGTACTGGTTGATGATCACCCGGGGGTGACCGGGCAGGACGGCGAGCTGGCTGAGCAGCTGCAGGTAATCCTTGCTGAACGAGGCCAGCTGCTGCTGGAAGAAGGCGGTGGTCGCCTTGTCATCGCAGCGGGGGGCGACCGCGCAGTAACCCACCATCAGGGACCAGCCAACGTCGTTGGCGCCAACGTTGACGATGACCACAGACGCGTCCGTGGCTCGTTGCGCCGCGGCCAGCTGCGGGGGAACGAGCCTGCCGTTCCGGAACTGGGGGCCCAGTAGCCCATCGGCGATGGAGGCGCCGCTGCAGGCGAGGTTCAGCACGTGCCAGCCGTTGACCGCCGCCAGGTCCTGCGCGTAGGAGTCCTGGCTGCGGCCGCAGACATGGCTCAGGCGCGAGGAGCTGGTGGCAATGGGGAGCCCTTCGCCTGCAGCGGTCGAGTCCCCCAGGACCACGGCCTGCACCTTGGGCAGCGGCCGCCCCTTGACGTGGAACTGCGGCGGCGGTGAGCTGCCCACCAGCTGATTCAGTGAGTTCACCTGTCTGAGCAGGGACGGCGCCTGGGAGCCGGTGATGATGATCGCGCCCGCGTTGATGGCCTCGGTCACCAGCAGGCCGGCCACGAGCAGCTTGATGGTGGTGCGGGGCGGCAGCCGCCGCCAGCCCGCCACCGCGCCGAGCAGCACCAGCGCGCCCAGCCCGGCGATGGCGGCCTCCCAGGCGAAATAGTGCTTCCACCCGTCCGCCAGCCGGCTGCCCAGCGTGCGCTCGGCATCGGCCGCGTTCGCGCCGCGGACGAAGTTCGTCAGCTCGCTGTTGATGCTGATCTGGGACAGGGCCAGCCGCGGCCGGAGCGGCCCGGGGAAGTGAAGCGTGGTGGGCAGGCTCTGCCCGAACAGGTCGACCTCGCCCGGGCCCGACAGGCTCCAGCTGGGTGCCGTTGTGCCCACGGTGACGACCTGGCCGGCCACGTTGACGGTCTGCATCGGCGTCGCCCTGATCGCCACCGCGATCGCGACCACCGCCACCACCAGCAGCGCCACGGATTCCGCCGCCCGCCGGAGCAGCCGTTGCCGTCTGCCCGCCGGTTCAGGCTGGGTCATGGCGTCCTGATGAAGGGCACCTGGCGTTGCGGACGGGAACCTGGCCGGGTTCGCGGCGGGCACAGGAACCGTCGCGCGTGCTGAAGACAGTTGTCATGCTTCCCCGAAGCTACCCGCCACGGACCCCTGCGACGCACGCCGTCAGGTCGGGTTCACGGAGCGGGGAACCCTGGGACCACGCCGGTTACGGGTCAGCCGCCCGGGCTGAGTGGAGAGGGGAAAGAGCCTGCGCCGGGCGGCGCATATGGCCCGGCGTCACGGCAGGCGATGACGTTTATGGTCACCCGCCGGCTTTGCGGCCAGGCCCACCCGTTCTCGACATCTTCTCGTCGCCTGACCGTAACTCCGGTGGTGTCGCGGCTGGAGCCGACCGGGCAGGGCAAACGCTCACTGAGTTGCCCCTATTTCCGGAAGGTCATTAATTCCCGCATGTCACGGATGCGTGTCACAGCGCTACAGCCGGGTTAACCCCGGGCCGTGCGCCAACCCCCGTCTGGTGCCCCGGTTTTACCGAGTTTCCCCAGCGAGAGTGGGGTCATAGTGCTCGTAACGGTACTGTGCTGAGGGGCGACCATAACGCTTCGCCATCACTCCTCCTTGACCGGGCTCGTCCCGCCAAGGATTATGCCATGACTCTCTTTCAGCTTCTTCCCCCGATGATGACGGTGGCAGTTTGCGGCGGGGCGCGCGCCGCGTCTTTTCGACGCTATTGACGCTGGCCGGGCCGGAGTGGATCAGGGATCCGGGCGTTCGGCTGGAAAGCAAAGCCTATCCCCTCCGGTAGTGGACGGGCCTCGCCCAGCCGAGCCGGACGGGCTGCCTACCCGGTCGCCTCAATGAACCGGGCCGCCGATTCCTGGTCGATCTCTGCTGTGGGCTTCTGGAAGAGGGCGGCCGAGGGGTAATACTCCTCTTTTGTGAACCTGCGTACCTTGTAGTCCTGAAAACCCCGTTTTTCATAGTAGTTATGCAATGCCTCATTAGTGGTCCATACGTCAATCCTGATCCACTGGGCACCCCAGCAGCGCACGCCACGTGCGCCCGCCCAGTCGACGAGGGCCTCGCCAATCCTTTCTCCGGCACGGTTGCGCCGGACGATAAGCCGGGCGATATAGGCGGCGCTTACCAGTTGCTCCTCCGGGGTCCACAGCCTCCGGTTCCCCTTGTCGCTGCACGTGACGGTCGCGACCGGAGCGTCGTCGTCTTCCACGAGCCACGTCCGGCCGGCCTTCAGGTCACGAAGCACCCGGGCGTCGCGCGCAGCCGGACTGGGCCAGGGCCTGGCCCACTGGTCGGTGTCCTTGCTGGACAGCCACGCGCGCGCATCGTCGATGAGGTCGTCGATGATCGTTTCCATGTCGTCCACGGTGGCGCGGCGGATACGAAGGGTCTCGGTCATGGCTCCGCATTTGGCAGATCCTTGCGCCGAGTACCGGGGATGCGAGCGCAAGGTTGGGTGGATGGATGGGGACGATGCCGATCCGGCAGGTGCTGACGCCAGACTGGTCACCGCTTTTGGCCTTGCCCTGAGGAGGTGTGCTCGGCCATTCGCGCCGGCCCATCGCCGCTCGTGTCGGCGTCGCTCTCACGCAGCGGGACAGCGCCTACGCTGACGACGAGTCGGTTCCGGTCTGCAGGGTAGACAGTGATCGTTAGGCGGACCCGCTTGCGGTTCTGGTCGAAGGCGATGCGGTAGACCTCGAAGACCGGGATCTGGCCGTCGGCCGGGATCCGGAAGAACGTTGCCTCTTGATCGTCCGGTGGCCGTACCTGGATCGAGTCGCGGTAGCCGACTTGCTTGACGCCGAGCTTTTCGTCTAGGTAGACCACCGTCCCCTCCTGTATGTCGGTGGCCTCGATCAGCCGCGTCGCACCCCGCAGGACCAGGCTCATGGGATAGAACGAGGTCTGGAGGGAGAAGGGGACGCCGTCGATGAAGCGCTGATAGTGGCGGCCGACGACCTGGTCCCCTTCCTTGATCCGGAGCGCGTCGGCGATGGCCTCGTTCGCCCGTTGCACCTCCACCCGGGGGTCGGACACGGCGGGGCTCCTCCGGCCGGCCTCCACCTCCGCGATGTAGATCCGCCCCTCGCCGCCCCCCTGGCCCGACTCAGGGTCGCCGGTCAGCGTGGTGACGAAGGGATTGATCTTCTCGACCACAAAGGTGCCCTGGCCGGGGCGGGGCTCGACCATGCCGCGGGTGGTGAGCAGCTTGATGGCGTCCCGGACGGTGTTGCGCGAGGCGCTGTACGCGTCCATGAGCTCGATCTCGGTCGGAAGCTGGGCCCCGTGCGCGATCTCCCCGGAGTCGATCTTGCCACGCAGATCATCGGCGATCTGCCGGTACATCGGCTCAGCCATGAGCCCTCCTAGGAACCAGCAACCCCAATGGGAGGCCTGAACTGCCTCATCCCATCCATTGGAATATTTGGGACTTCTTAGGTTTGACGATCTCTGATGTGTGGGATCTTACCGATAGTACCAAAGGTTGGTATGACTAGGATGGCATGATCTGCAGGGATCTTAGCGCCCGGCCCGCCGGGTTGTCCCGAAGACTCGCCATCTAGTCCCCAGCCACTTCTGGTCCAGTACCCCTGGGCCAGGACGACCGGATCGGGGCCAGCGGAACCCAACCGCCGGCTGGAAGTCAGGGGGCCTGCCATGGCCGACACATTCGCCGCCATCGCCATCGTGGTCTTCACCGCCGGGATCATCGTCGGAGTCATCGTCATCGTGAGCCTCGGCATCCGGCGGGAGGAACGGGATTTTCTGAAGACCGGCCTGATCTCCATGACCCGCCGCGCTCCAGACCGGGTTAGCGGCGGCGCCCGGTCCCTGACCGGCCTCTACGTCGGCCAGCGCACGGACTCACGACCCTCCGCCACTCGCTACCAGGACACCCTGGTCTAACCGGAGGGCCGGGCCGGCCGGGAACGGGGATAAGCCCGGCCGGCCCAGCCGCGGGGGCGTCCGCGCCGCACCAGTGCCGGGGCATGGTGCGGCGCGGATTGCTGTCCGGGGCAAGCGCAAGAAGCGTGCCTGGCCCGCCAGTGGCAACAACCGATCTCGTGCTCGCTGTATCAGGAGCCGCCGCCGGGCCACCAACCTTATGTGCCGTTCATTTCCTGGCCGGAGCGGCCGGATCGGGCCAGGGAACCCACCCTCGGCTGGAAGTAAGGGGGTCTGCCGTGGCTGACATAGCCATCACCATCGCCGTTGCGGTCTTCCTCGCCGGGATCGTCATGGGCGCGATCATCATCGTCTGCGTCGGCATCAAGCAGGAGGAGCGGGATTTCTCGCGGACCGGCCTGGTCTCGATGACCCGCCGGGCCCCGGGCCTGTTCAGCGGCGGCGCCCGCTCCCTGACGGGCCTTTACGTCGGCCAGCGCACCGACCTGGAACCCGTGGCCGTCCGCTACCGGGACAGGGTGATCTGACCCCGATGGGCCGGGCCGGCCGGGAACGGGGGAACCCGGCCGGCCCCGGGGGGATCCGCGCCGCACCATCGCTGGGGCATGGTGCGGCGCGGACTGGCGTAGGGGCGATCTAAGCTCAGCACCGTGTCCGATTCCAGCATCGAGCCCGCCAGCACGGGGGCTGCCAGCGCGGGGCCCGATTCCAGCACCGCAGGCCGGTTCCCGTGGCCACCGGGCTGCGCGACCGGGATCGGGTCGATGCCCGGCACCGACCCGGCCGAGGCGATGCGGATCGTGCTGGGGGAGCTGCCCGACCTGCCGCACCTGGCCGAGCTCCCGGCCCGCGGGCCCGGTGCCGACCTGACCGGCCGCACCGCCGCGCTACTGGTCGACCTGCCGGTCGAGAACACGTCCACGGGCTGGCGGTTCGCCGCCCGTCCTGGAAGGGACCTGAGCCGGGCCCGCGGCCTGCTGTCCTTCGACCTGGACGCGCTGGAGGAGACCGCGGGCGGCTACCGGGGGCCGCTGAAGGTCCAGGTGTGCGGGCCGTGGACCATGGCGGCGACGATCGAGCTGGCTCGCAGCCAGGACCCCGCGCTCGCCGACCCCGGCGCGGTGGCCGACCTCACCGCGTCGCTCGCGGAGGGCATCGGTGCCCACGTCGGCGAGGTGCGCAAGCGCGTCCCCGGCGCGCAGGTGCTGCTGCAGCTCGACGAGCCCGCCCTGCCCGCGGTGCTCGCGGGCAACGTGCCGACCGCCAGCGGGCTCAACCGCCTGCCCGCCCCCGAGGAGACCGGCGCCGAGGCCGGGCTCCGCGCGGTGACCGACGAGGCACGGGCATTCACCGTGGTCCACTGCTGTGGGCCGGAGGTTCCGTTCGGCATGATCAAAGCGGCGGGGATGCAGGCGGTCAGTCTCGACCTGAGCCTGCTGCGGCGGGACGAGGAGGACGGTCTGGCCGAGATCGTGGAGGCCGGGCTGGGGATCCTGGCCGGCGCGGTCCCCGCCACCGCCCCCCGCTCAGCCGAACGAGACGGCGCCCGGCTGCCCGAACCCAGCGCGACGGCTCGCCGGGTGGTGGAGCTGTGGCGCCGGATGGGCTGGCCGGCCGCGTCCGGCGCCGGCCGGGACGATATCGCGGGGCAGGTGGTGCTCACGCCGGCCTGCGGTCTGGCCGGCGCATCGCCCGGGTCTGCGCGGGCCGCGCTCGCACACTGCCGGGAAGCGGCCCGGCTGCTGCCCGAGCTGATCGAGGAGGGGTGACGACAAGCGTGACCGACGACGGGGCTGCCGCACGGCAGCGTCACGCGCAGCTGAGTGTGGAGCTCATCGAGCACGACCACCGGTACTACGTGCTGGACTCGCCGCTCGTCTCCGACGCCGAGTACGACATGCTGATGCGGGAGCTGCGCGCGCTGGAGGAGCGCCATCCGGAGCTGCGCACCCCGGACTCGCCGACCCAGCGGGTCGCCGGCGGGATCTCCACCCTGTTCTCCCCGGTCGAGCACCTGGAGCGGCTGCTCAGCCTGGACAACGTGTTCTCGGAGGAGGAGCTGGCGGCGTGGGGCGCCCGGGCGGACCGGCTCGGCGGGGCGGGGCCGTACCTGTGCGAGGTGAAGATCGACGGGCTGGCGGTGGCCCTGGTCTACCGGAACGGGGCGCTGGTGCGCGGCGCGACCCGCGGCGACGGCACCACCGGCGAGGACATCACCCCCAACATCCGCACTATCGCCGCGGTGCCGATGCGGCTGACCGGGCCCGACATACCGGAGCTGCTGGAGGTCCGGGGCGAGGTGTTCATGCCCGTGGCCGAGTTCCACAAGCTCAACGAGCGGCTGGAGGACGCGGGCAAGCCGCCGTTCGCCAACCCGCGCAGCGGCGCGGCCGGCTCGCTGCGGCAGAAGGATCCGCGGATCACCGCCAGCCGTGCGCTCGGCATGATCGTGCACGGACTGGCCGTGCCGGGCACCGACGCCGGGGCGGGCGGGGCGCCGGCCCCGGACTCGCCCGCCGTGGCCGACACCGTGCCGGTCACCCAGTCGGGCTGGTACGAGCGGCTCCGCACCTGGGGGCTGCCGGTCAGTGACCTGGTCAAGGTGGTGGACGACCTGGACGGCGTCCGCGGGTACGTCGAGTACTACGGCGAGCACCGGCACGACCCGCCCTACGAGATCGACGGGGTCGTGGTCAAGCTCGACCAGCTGGCCATGCAGCGGCAGCTCGGCGCCACCAGCCACGCGCCCCGGTGGGCGATCGCCTACAAGTACCCGCCGGAGGAGGTGACGACCCGGCTGCTCGACATCCAGGTGAACGTCGGCCGGACCGGGCGGGTCACCCCGTTCGCGGTGATGCAGGCCGTCCACGTCGCCGGATCCACGGTGGACCGGGCCACCCTGCACAACGTGGACGAGATCGCGCGCAAGGGCGTGCTCATCGGGGACATGGTGGTGCTGCGCAAGGCCGGGGACGTCATCCCGGAGGTGGTGGCGCCGGTGGTGGATCTGCGCGACGGGTCCGAGCGCGCCTTCGAGTTCCCCACCGTCTGCCCCTCCTGCGGGACCACACTGGTCCGCGGGGAGGACGAGGTCGACTGGCGCTGCCCCAACACCCGGTCCTGCCCGGCGCAGCTGCGCGAGCGGCTGTTCCACCTGGCAGGCCGGGGCGCGCTCGACATCGAGGTGCTCGGCTACGAGTCGCTGAGCGCGATGCTGGACTGCGGGCTGATCACCGACGAGGGCGACCTGTTCTCGCTCACCGCCGAAAAGCTGGCCACCTGCCCGTTCTTCGTCAACAAGGCCGGCGGCCTGACCGTCAACGCCGGCCGGCTGCTGGTCAACCTGGACGAGGCGCGCACCCGGCCGCTGTGGCGGATCCTGGTCGCCCTGTCGATCCGGCACGTCGGCCCCACAGCGGCGCGGGCGCTGGCCGCCGAGTTGGGCTCGCTGGAGGTGATCGTGGGCGCGTCGGCCGAGCGGCTGGCCGCCGTGGACGGGGTCGGGCCGACCATCGCCGCCTCGGTGATCGACTGGTTCGGCGTGGATTGGCACGCGGCGATCGTGGACAAGTGGCGGGCGGCCGGGGTGGACCTCGGGACCGCCCGGGCCGAGGGGGCCGGCGGGACCGGCGACGCGCGGCCGCTGGCCGGTGTCACGGTGGTGATCACCGGCACGCTGGCTGGGTTCACCCGGGATGAGGCGGCCGAGGCGGTCACGGCGCTGGGCGGCAAGACGGCGTCCTCGGTCTCGAAGAAGACCGCCTTCGTGGTGGCCGGCGACAATCCCGGCTCCAAGTACGACAAGGCGCTCAGCCTGGGTGTTCCGGTCCTGGACGAGGCCGGGCTGCGGCTGCTGCTGGAGGAAGGCCCGGCCGCGGCCAGCGCCGCCGGTGGTGCCGGCCCCGGCCCCGCCGGCTGAACGCGGGCCGGCTGTCAGCCACGGCCACGGCCGGTCGTGGCCGTTTCCGGTCGCGGTGGTGAGGCAGTACCTGCGGTCATGACCCCGTAGCCCAGGCCGTGACGGATAGTATGCAGGCGGCTTCGTGGTGTACGCTATCGCCCCGCACTCCTGGGGAGGGCGCATCCGGTCGGCTGCCGGCAGGCACGGGGGCGCAATGAAAGATCGCGACGACTCACGCGACGTCCGTCCGCGCACCGGCTCACCGCTGTGGGTCTACCTGGCTTCGGTTACGGCGGCGGGGCTGGCCGCGCTGGTGCCGGCGGTCGCCTCGGTGTCGGCGGCCGGGCTCGTCCACCTGCTGGCGGAGCCGCTGTTCTGGGCGGTTGTCGGCCTGGCCCTGCTGGCCGAGATCAGGCCGATAGCGGCTCCGGGGAAATCCCGTCCCGATTACGGCACGGCCGCGCTCACCTTCTGCTTCGCCGCCTTCCTGTATTGGGGCTTCGGGGTGGGGGCGCTGCTGCGCGCGGCCACCATCCTGGTCGCCGCCCTGGTGGCGCGCCGTGCGGTCTTCCGGGCCGTCTTCAATGTCGCGCAGTTAACGCTCAGCCTGGGCGCCGCCGGGCTGGTCCTGTCCGCGGCCGGAATCCACCCGCAGCCGCTGGCGCCATGGCTGCCCGAGGGCGGGCAACTGCTGGCCGTGGCGTGCGCCGCGATCGCCTACTTCGCGGTCAATTTCGTGCTGGTGGACGTGGCGGTCGCGCTTCATTCGCGGGCCCCGGTCGGGGCGACGCTCCGGGGCGCCCTGCCCTCCCAGGCGTTCGTCAACCTGGTGCTGCTGTCCGCGGCGCCGCTGGTCGCGGTGGTCATGGGCCGGTCGGCCCTGCTCGTGCTGCTGTTCCTGCTGCCGATGTCGGCCATCCACGCCAGCGCCGCGATGTCGGTGCGGCGTGAGCACCAGGCCCACCACGATGAGCTGACCGGGCTGCCCAACCGCGCCCTCCTGCTGCGCCGGACCGACGACGCGCTGCTCGGGGTGGCGAGGTCGGGTGGCCGCGCAGGTCTGCTGCTGCTCGACCTTGACCGGTTCAAGGAGGTCAACGACACGCTCGGGCATCCGGTCGGCGACGCCTTGCTGCGGGTGGTGGCGCACCGGCTGACCCGCAGCGTGCGCCCCGGCGACCTGGTCGCCCGGCTGGGCGGCGACGAGTTCGCGGTGCTGCTGCCCTCGGCGGCCGGCGAGGGCGTGGCCCGGGAGGTGGCCGTCCGGCTGCGCGCCGCGCTGGCCGAACCGATCCGGCTGGGCGGGATCTTGTTCAAGATCGAGGCCAGCATCGGCATCGCGCTCTACCCGGACGACGCGACCACCGTCGAGGTGCTGTTGCAGCGCGCGGACGTGGCGATGTACCTGGCCAAGGAGCGCCGGACCGGGATAGAAATGCATGCCCCCGACGCCGACCGCGGCTCCTCCTCCGCCCGGCTGTCGCTCCTGGGGGAGCTGCGGCGCGGCATGGACCGCGGCGAGCTGGAACTGCACTACCTGCCCAAGGTGCTCCTGGCCGACGGCTGGGCCGGCGGCATGGAGGCGCTCGCCCGCTGGCGGCACCCCCGCCTGGGAATGATCATGCCGGCCGACTTCATCCCCGCCGCCGAGCAGTCCTGCCTGATGCGGGACGTCACCGCCTACGTCGTGGACGCCGCGCTCGCCCAGGCGGCCCGGTGGCGGCAGGACGGGCTGCCGGTGCAGGTGTCGGTCAATCTGTGTGCCCGCGACCTGCTCGACGGCGGGCTCGCGGAGATGGTGGGACGCGGGCTGCACCGGCACGGCCTGCTCCCGGGCGAGCTGATGCTTGAGATCAACGAGGCGGTGCTGGCAGACGAGCCGGCCCGTGGGGCGGGCGTGCTGGCGGCCCTCGCCGCGCTGGGCGTCCCGCTCAGCCTGGATGACTTCGGAACGGGTTCGTCCCTGGTCGGTCTCAGGCGCCTGCCGGTCAGCGAGATCAAGATCGATGCGTCCGTGACCGCGCGGCTGTTCGACGGTCCGGACACCAGGCTGATCGTGAAGTCGCTGGTGGATCTCGTGCGGGCGCTGGGCATCCGGTCGGTGGCCGAAGGGGTGGAGTCGCCCGACGCGGCGGGGGCGCTGGCCGCGATCGGCTGTGACGCCGCGCAGGGGCGCTACTACTGCGGCCCGCTGGACCCAGGCGCCGCCACCACCTGGCTCGCCGGCCACCTCCGGCCCACGGCGGCGAGGCCGAGGCGCGGCGGCGCGCACCCACCGCGGGCCAGGAAGCCGGGTGGGCGGCGGCAGCCCGCGCCGGCGCGGCGCACCGCGGCCGACGGGTAGCAGCGCCCGGCCGGTTATCCAGTCGGCACCGCCAGGACGGGCCCCTAGGATGGCAACCATGCCGATCGCCCGCGACGATGTCGCCCATCTGGCCAGGCTGTCCCGCCTGGCGCTGGCCGACGGGGAACTGGACCACCTGGCCGCCCAGCTTGACGTGATCATTTCTGCGGTGGCCCGGGTTCAGGAGGTTGCCGCCGAGGGGATTCCGCCCACCTCCCACGCGGTGCCGCTGGTCAACGTGTTCCGCGACGACGTCGAATGGCCGTGCCTGGGTGCGGAGAAGGCGCTGGACCAGGCGCCGGCGGTGGAGCAGCAGCGGTTCCGCGTCCCGCGCATCCTGGATGAGGACTGATCATGGCCGATGAGCTGACCCGGATGAGCGCGGCCGGGCTCGCGGCGGCGATCGCGGGCGGTGAGGTGTCGGCGCTGGAGGTCACCGACGCGCATCTCGCCCGGATCGGCGAGGTGGACGAGTCCGTCCACGCGTTCCTGCATGTCGCGGCGGACGGGGCGCGCCGGGCCGCCCGGGCGGTGGATGAGCGGCGGGCGGCCGGCGAGCCGCTCGGCCCGCTGGCGGGCGTGCCGCTGGCCCTCAAAGACCTCTTCACCACCACCGACATGCCCACTACCTGCGGGTCCGCCATCCTCAACGGCTGGCGTCCCCCCTACGACGCGACCATCACCCAGCGGCTCCGTGAGGCCGGGGTGGTGATCCTCGGCAAGACCAACATGGACGAGTTCGCGATGGGCTCCTCCACCGAGAACTCGGCGTTCGGCCCCTCCCACAACCCGTGGGATCTGGCCCGCGTGCCGGGCGGCTCCTCCGGAGGCTCGTCGGCGGCGGTAGCGGCGTTCGAGGCGCCGCTGGCCATCGGCACCGACACCGGGGGGTCGATCCGCCAGCCCGCGGCGGTCTGCGGGGTGGTCGGGGTCAAGCCGACCTACGGCGGCTCCTCCCGGTACGGGGTGGTCGCCTTCGCGTCCTCGCTCGACACGCCGGGCCCGCTGGCGCGAACGGTCCTCGACGCCGCGCTCCTGCACGAGACGATGTCCGGTCACGACCCGTGCGATTCCACCTCGGTGGACGCGCCGGTCCCGCCGGTGGTGGCCGCCGCACGGCAGGCCGACGTGAGCGGGCTGACCATCGGCGTGGTGCCCGAACTGGGCGGCGAGGGCTATCAGCCCGGGGTGCTGGCCCGGTTCGGCGAGGCGGTGGGACTGCTGGAGTCGCTGGGCGCCAAGGTGATCGAAGTCTCCTGCCCGCACTTCTCCTACGCCCTGCCCGCGTACTACCTGATCGCGCCCAGCGAGTGCTCGTCCAACCTGGCCAGGTTCGACGGGATGCGCTACGGCCTGCGGGCCGGGGACGACGGCACCCGCAGCGCGGAAGAGGTGATGGCGCTGACCCGCGAGCAGGGCTTCGGCGCCGAGGTGAAACGGCGGATCATGCTGGGCACCTACGCCCTGTCGAGCGGTTACTACGACGCCTACTACGGCAAGGCGCAGCAGGTGCGCACCCTCATCATCCGGGACTTCGAGGCCGCGTTCGAGCAGGTGGACGTGCTGGTGTCGCCGAGCACCCCGACCACCGCGTTCCCGATCGGGGAGCGGGTGGACGACCCGCTCGCCATGTACGTCGCCGACCTGTGCACCATCCCGTCGGACCTGGCCGGGAACGCCGCGCTGTCGGTGCCGTGCGGGCTGGCGGCCGAGGACGGGCTTCCGGTGGGGCTGCAGATCATGGCGCCGGTGCTCGCCGACGACCGGGTCTACCGGGTCGGGGCCGCGGTCGAGGCGGCGCTGGAGCGCCGCCGCGGCCATCCGCTGCTGGACGACGCGAAGGGGCTCGGGTAATGGCCGGGGGACGCGCGGACGCGCTGGTCCCGTTCGACGAGGCGCTGACGCGGTACGAGCCGGTCATCGGCCTGGAGACGCACGTCGAGCTGGGCACGGTGACGAAGATGTTCTGCGGCTGCCCGGCGCGGTTCGGCGGCGAGCCGAACTCGCTGGTCTGCCCGGTCTGCCTGGGCCTGCCCGGATCGCTGCCGGTGACCAACCGGGCCGCGATCGAGTACACGATCCGGATCGGGCTGGCGCTGAACTGCACCATCGCCGACTGGTGCCGGTTCGCCCGGAAGAACTACTTCTACCCGGACATGCCGAAGAACTTCCAGATCTCGCAGTACGACGAGCCGCTGTGCACCAACGGCTGGCTTGACATCTCGGTCGAGGACCCGGACGCCGACGGGGGCACCCGCCAGGTCAGGGTCGGCATCGAGCGGGTGCATCTGGAGGAGGACACCGCTAAGTCGCTGCATGTGGGGGGCGCCACCGGCCGCATCCACGGGGCCGACTACTCGCTGGTGGACTACAACCGGGCCGGCATCCCGCTGGTGGAGGTCGTGACCAAGCCGATCGAGGGCACGGGTGCGCTGGCGCCCACGGTCGCGCACACCTACGTGAGCGAGCTGCGCGATCTGATGCGAGCGCTGGAGGTGTCGGACGTCCGGATGGAGGAAGGGTCGCTGCGCGCCGACGTCAACACCTCGATCGCGCCCCGCGGGTCGGGGGTGTTGGGAACCCGGAGCGAGACCAAGAACGACAACTCGCTGCGCTCGGCCGAGCGGGCGGTCCGGTACGAGATCGAGCGGCAGGCGGCCGTGCTGGACGCGGGCATGCCGGTCGCCCTGGAGACCCGGCACTTCCACGAGGACAGCGGCGTGACCACGGCGGGCCGCAGCAAAGAGGAAGCGCAGGACTACCGGTACTTCCCGGAGCCCGATCTGGTGCCGGTCGCGCCGTCGCGGGAGTGGGTGGAGCAGATCAGGGCGGCCCTGCCCGAGCTGCCCTCGGCCCGGCGGGCGCGGCTTGAGGCCGAGTGGGGGCTGTCCGACCGTGACTTCGCGGCGATACATAACGCCGGTGCGGTCGACCTGGTCGCCCGGACCGTGGAGGCCGGCGCGTCGCCGGCCGACGCCCGCAAGTGGTGGCTGAACGAGCTGGTGCGCCGGGCCAACGAGTCCGGCACCGAACTCGCCGACCTGCCCATCACGGCCGCCGACGTGGCCCGCGTGACGGCCCTGGTGGCCTCCGGTGAGCTCAACGACAAGCTCGCCCGGCAGGTCATCGAGGGTGTGCTGGCCGGCGAGGGGACGCCCGACGAGGTGGTGGCCGCCCGCGGCCTGGCGATCGTCAGCGACGAGGGAGCGCTCACGGCCGCGGTGGACGAGGCGATCGCCGCTCACCCGGACGTGGCGCAGAAGGTGCGCGACGGCAAGGTCGCCGCCGCCCAGGCGCTGGTCGGCGCGGTCATGAAGGCCACCCGCGGCCAGGCCGATGCCGCCCGCGCCCGGGAGCTGATCCTGGCCCGCCTCGGCCAGGCCTAATGGGGAAGTCCGTGGCCACCGTCACGACCACGGGCGCTTTCCGGCGACATGCGCGCGGGATCATCCGTGATCATGGAGGGCCCGCGGTGCCGCTTCGTGAGGGCGCTACCGGCCGGACGGCGAGGTAGAGGGTGCTGTTCTGGGTGCCGACCACGGAAGTCGCGGCGGCGCTGGATGATTTGCCGGGCACGGCCGTGCGGGTGGTGGCCCCGGACGGCGGCCCGCTTCCGGCCGACGCCGCCGAGGTGGAGTTCTACGTGCCGCCGTTCTTCCCCGCACAGCCCGCGATCGAGGCCATGACGGACCTGCCCCGGCTGCGGGTCGTGCAGGCGCTGACCGCCGGGATCGACCGGTACCTGCCACACCTTCCGCCCGGGGTCACGCTGTGCAACGCCCGCGGGGCGCACGACGCGAGCACCGCCGAGTGGGTGGTCGCCGCCATCCTCGCGGCCGCCCGCGACCTGCCCTACTTCGCCCTGGAGCAGGCCGCGCAGCGGTGGAGCTACCGGTTCACCGACAGCCTGGCCTCCAAGACGGTGCTGATCGTCGGGTACGGGTCGATCGGCCAGGCGGTGGAACGGCGGCTGGCCGGGTTCGAGGTGGAGGTCAGCCGGGTGGCCAGGCAGGCGCGCGACGGTGTGGCCCCGGTTAGCGACCTGCCAGCGCTGCTGCCCACCGCCGATGTGGTGGTGATTCTCGCCCCGGTCACCGCGGAGACCATCGGCATGGTCGACGCCGGCTTCCTGGCCCGGATGAAGGACGGTGCGCTGCTCGTCAACGCGGCCCGGGGATCGCTGGTGGTGACGGACGCGCTGGTGGCCGAGCTGCGCCAGGGCCGGCTGCGCGCCGCCGTCGACGTGACCGACCCCGAGCCGCTGGGCCCGGGCCACCCGCTGTGGGAGGCGCCTGGCCTGCTCATCACGCCGCACGTGGCCGCCTCCACGCCGGTGTCGGCGGCGCGTTCGGTCGCGTTCGTGCGGGCCCAGGCCGGGCGGTTCATCGGCGGGCAGCCGCTGGAGAACGTCATCGCCGGGAAGTATTGACCGGCCAACGGCGTTGGCCCCGTTTGGACGCCCTTCCTCAATCGAAGTGTGACCTTAGGCATCTACGGTTGGAGCACGTCACCGGCGACGTTGCTCTGGACCAGGCACTATCGGGCCCATACTTTGGTAACAACGGGCCATGGCCCAATTACTGAGCGGCACGGCAGCAGCCCACAAGGCATACCATGCCCGCCAGACCCGGCTACCCGGCTAACTTGCGAGCGGATGCGGCGAAGGGAGAGTCGTGCGCCCGGAAGCATCGGGTGAACCGCGATGAGCCTGACCTCCCAGGTCGGGACGGCGGCTGGGGTTCTGGCTGCGGCTGGTGCGGGCCTCAGCCTGTGGCTGGGATCGGAGCGGTATGCGGGGCCGCCCCGGCGTGCCTACCGCTGGTTCGCCGTCGCGGCGGCCCTGTGGGGGGCCGGCGTGATCACGAGCCACGTGCTGGCCGTCCCGGTGGAGGCGGCGGCGATCCCGCTCTCGTTCGGCGACCTGCCCTCGCTCCTCGCGCTGCCGGCCATGGCCGCCGGGTTCGCCCGGCTGGCCGCGGCCGGGTCGCAGGAGGCGGCCGAGGCCAACTCGCCCGCCGGGGTCCGCGCCCAGAGCAATGTCCTCACCCGCCTGGCTGACGGCTACATCCTGGCCTCAGCGCTGTTCCTGATCGCTTGGGTCACCCTGTTCCGGATGGTGTTCCTGCGGGCCGGGGCCGGGGTCCCGACCTTCGCCGGGGAACTGATCCACCCGCTGGCCGACCTGATCCTGCTTGGCGCCTGCCTGCCGCTGGCCGCCGCGGCGGGCCGGCGCGGCGCGATCCCTTATCTCGCCGTGCTCACCATCACCGTGGGCGATGCGCTGGCGGTCGGCGCCCGGGCCGTAGGCCTCCCCCCGCAGCTGGGGGGGCTGCTGGTCCAGGCCGCCGGGCTGGCGCTGCTGGCGTGGGCGCCGTGGGCAGGCGGCGCCGGGCAGGCGGGGCGGGCCGGCCGGGCCGGCCCGACGGAGCGGGCGGGTCAAGCCGGGCAGGCCGGTACCC
Source organism: Streptosporangiaceae bacterium (assembly GCA_035473755.1). Taxonomy (GTDB): domain Bacteria; phylum Actinomycetota; class Actinomycetes; order Streptosporangiales; family Streptosporangiaceae; genus UBA9676. The sequence continues at coordinate 1,307 of DATINY010000033.1, read as the reverse complement.
GGTGGCGGGACCGGCTGGCCCTGGGTGCCCACGATGCGGGCACCGCTGCCCGGCCATCGCCGGCCGTGCCCGGCGTCGCCACCGCGGCCGCCGCCACGGCCGCGGCCGCGGCCGCGCTCATCATCATCGGATGGGCGCTGGCGGGTGAAAGCGTGGACCGGCCGGTGGTCGCCGTGGTCGCGGGCACCACCTTGCTGGCCCTGGCGCTGCGCGTGCTCGGGCTGCTCCGGCGGGAGAACTCCGCGGTCTGGATCTGGCACGAGTCCCGGCAGCGGTTCCGCGAGCTGGCCGACCGGACCACCGATGTCGTGCTCCTGTGTGACCTCAGCGGCGTGATCAGGTACGCGAGCCGGGCGGTGGCCGGCTACGGGTACACCCCGGAGGCCCTGGTGGGCACGCCGCTGGCGGATCTGCTGCACCCGGAGGACCGGGCCGGCGGGACCAGGGCGGTCCGCCGGGCGGTGACCGACGCCGTCAACCGGGTCGGCCGGTATCCCTGCCGGGTGCGGGCGGCGGACGGCACCTGGCGGCACGTCGAATCCACGGTCTCCCGCTTCCGCGAGCCGGGTGGGCCCGCCCAGCTGCTGGTCACCGCGAGGGACGTGAGCGCACAGGTCGCGCTGCGCCGTCAGGTCACCCACCTGACGTTCCATGACGGGCTGACCGGCCTGCCGAACCGCGCCTATGTCGAGCAGCGGGTGCGCGAGGCGGCCGGCCCGGCGGCCCCGGCGCCGGGCACGGCGTCGCCCGCCCCCGCCATCGCCGGGATCATCCTGCTCGACCTGGACCGTTTCGCGGCCGTCAACGCCGCCGTGGGCCATGGTGCCGGGGATGTGCTGCTCGCGCAGGTCGGCCGCAGGCTGCGCGCCGCCGTGCCGCCGCAGGACACCGTCGCCCGCTGGGGCGGCGATGAGTTCGCGGTCCTGGTCCAGGGAGCGGTCAGCGCCGAGGAGATAGCCGACATGGCCGAACGGCTCGCGCGCAGCGTGGCCTCGTCACCCTTCCGGGCCGGCGAGGCGGATGTGAGCATGACCGCCTGCGCCGGGGTCGCCCTGTCGGGCGAAGGGCCGGCGGGGGCCGTCTGGCGCAACGCGGACACGGCGATGTCACGGGCGAAGCAACGCGGTGAGGGCCGGGTTGAGATCTACGCCGGAGAGACCGGGCCGGGAGATGACCCCGTGCCGGGCGGGCCCCCGGGCGGCCCCGGGAGCCCGGCCGGGGCCGGGCCGGACGTGAGCCCCACCGGGACCGGGATGGTCAACGGGGCGCCGGGACAGTCCCACGCCGCCGCCCGGTGACGGGCATGG